>JAAESG010000445.1 GCA_024229615.1 Gammaproteobacteria bacterium
ACGAGTCAAGATTATCATTACCCTGGTATTGTCGGTGGTGGTGTTGCCGTTGTTGCCAGAATTGCCACAGGTTGAAGCGCTCTCGCTTGAGGGATTGTTTATTTCGGCCCAACAAATTCTGATCGGTCTGTCGATGGGTTTCACGATGCAACTGGTATTTGGCGCACTGATGATCGCCGGTGAAGCCATTGCAATGAGTATGGGCCTCGGTTTTGCGTCAATGGTCGATCCAACCAATGGCGTTAACGTGCCGGTGATATCACAGTTTTTCATGATTATCGGAACCCTGTTGTTTCTCGTCCTGGGCGGTCATCTTTTACTGATTCAGTTGGTCGTGAGCAGCTTTGAGAGTATGCCGATTTCGGCTACCGGGGTCGGGCGCAACAGTTTCTGGGCCCTCGTTGCCTGGGGTAGTCAAATGTTTGTCGGCGCTCTGTGGGTGGCAATTCCCGCGTTGATTTCTATGCTGGTGATTACCCTGGCAATGGGTGTGATGACGCGTGCCGCGCCGCAACTGAATATTTTTTCGGTGGGCTTTCCGGTTTCGATGTTCATGGGTTTTATCATCCTGCTACTGGTCATTCCCGGCTTGCTGCCACGTTTCAATCAAATGATGCTGCAGGCGATGCAGTTATCTCAATCGATCGCGGCTCCCTGAGGATAAGCGGATATGGCGAGCGAAAGCGAATCAGGTCAGGAAAAAACGGAACAGCCCACCGCGAAAAAACTTCGCGATGCAAAGAAAAAAGGGCAGGTTCCGCGATCGAAGGAACTCAACAGTATGACCATCATGGTGTTCGGTGCCATGGGTTTACTGTTCATGGGTAATTACATGATCAACCATATCTCCGGCTTCATGCGCGAAGGCTTTACGATTTCACGTCGCGAGGTGTTTTCAGAGCAGGCCTTACTGGAGAATTTCGGTAGTGCCATTGCGGAAGCGATGACCGCGATCGGTCCGTTTCTGGCGATGATGACAGTGATCGCGATATTTACACCACTGGCGATCGGAGGCTGGTCGTTCAGCGTTGAAGCTATGGCCTTCAAGGCCGATCGCATCAGCCCACTGGCCGGTTTCAAGCGCATGTTCTCCTCCAAGGGTTTGATGGAATTGATCAAGGCCATCGCCAAGTTTTTGGTGGTGGCGAGTGTCGCGGTGATTTTTTTGTGGAGTAAGGCAGACGAGTTTCTCGGGCTCGGTGCGCAAGCACTCTCGCAATCCCTGCAAAACGGCGCGTGGTTGATCGGGCAAAGCTTTCTAGTGGTGTCTTCGACCCTGATTCTGATCGCCGCAATCGATGTGCCATTCCAGCTTTGGGATCACTCGCAAAAGTTGAAGATGACCTTACAGGAAGTTCGCGACGAAATGAAAGATACCGAGGGTAAGCCCGAGGTGAAGTCCAGAATACGTCAGGTACAGCAGGAAATGGCCCAGCGCCGCATGATGGAAAAGGTCGCTGAAGCCGACGTAATTATTACCAACCCGACGCATTACGCGGTGGCCCTTAAATATGATCACGGCGCCATGTCGGCACCTCTGGTCGTTGCCATGGGTAAAGACTTGATTGCACTCAAAATCAGGGAAATCGCTCAGTTTCACGAGATCGAAATTTTCGAAGCGCCGCCACTGGCACGGGCGTTATATGCAAACTGTAAACTCGATCAGGAGATTCCCGGGCACCTGTACTTTGCGGTAGCGCAGATTCTCGCCTTCGTATTCCAACTGCGTAACGCCCGTGAATACGGCACCGAGATGCCGGACCGTCCCGATCCCTACCTGCCAATGGATGAGGAAGCCTAGTGACACAATTATGCCTTTCTCGTTTTGTTGAGGCATTGTCCTGCGGCCTGGGAGAGCACTAGTGGTCGGAGAAACACTAAGTGCGCAACTGCGTAGTTTCAATCCACAGGGTCTGGGTGCGCCACTGATCGTAATCATGATGCTGGCAATGGTAGTGATTCCACTACCACCCCTGGCGCTAGACATGTTGTTCACTTTCAACATCACCTTCGGGCTGGTTGTGTTGCTGGTGTCGGTCTATGCGCTCAGGCCGCTCGATTTTACCGTGTTCCCGACCATTTTACTGGTCGCCACGCTGTTGCGTTTGGCCTTGAATATCGCCTCGACGCGTGTCGTCCTGCTCGATGGGCATACCGGTACCGCGGCTGCGGGTAAGGTAATCGAAGCCTTTGGCGATTTTGTTATCGGCGGAAACTATGCGGTTGGCCTGGTTGTATTTTCGATTCTCGTGATAATCAACTTTGTCGTCGTTACCAAGGGTGCCGGACGCGTTTCAGAGGTCAGTGCACGTTTTACCCTGGACGCGATGCCGGGTAAGCAGATGGCGATCGACGCCGATTTGAATGCTGGCTTGTGTACCCAGGACGAGGCACGCCAGCGGCGTAGCGATATATCTCAGGAAGCTGATTTTTACGGATCCATGGATGGTGCCAGCAAGTTCGTCAGAGGCGATGCGATTGCCGGTATTCTGATCCTGTTCATCAATATCATTGGCGGGCTTTCGATCGGTGTGTTCCAGCATGATCTTGAAGCCGGAGTTGCGGTACGCAATTACACTCTGCTCACCATCGGTGATGGCCTTGTCGCGCAGATTCCGTCCCTGGTGCTGTCTACCGCCACGGCCATTATTGTCACCCGGGTTTCCACCGCGGAATCGATGTCGAGCCAGGTGTTCAACCAGATGTTCGACAATCCGCGGGCCCTGGTGGTTTCGGCCGCGATCATGGCGCTGCTCGGATTGATTCCGGGGATGCCTAATGCCGCCTTTTTAACCATCGCGACAATCGCCGGGGGGCTCGCCTATGTCATGCACCACAGGCAGCAGGTTGAGCTGGTCGAGGTTGAGCCGGAGGATGTAGAACCCGGTCCCGAGCAAAAGGAGTTGAGCTGGGACGACGTGCAGACCGTGGATATCATCGGACTCGAGGTCGGCTATGGATTGATTCCACTGGTCGATGCGCGTCAGGGTGGAGAATTGATGACGCGTATCAAGGGAGTGCGCAAAAAACTGTCGCAGGAGCTCGGTTTTCTGATTCAGCCGGTACATATCCGTGACAATCTCGATTTGTCTCCTAACAGTTACCGGTTGAGCTTGCTCGGGGTTCCGATGGGTGAGGCTGAGGTCCAGCCTGGACGCGATATGGCAATTAACCCCGGAACGGTTTATGGCGAGTTGACGGGTACCCGTACCAAGGATCCGGCTTTCGGGCTGGAGGCATACTGGATCGAGCCGGCGCAGCGTGATCACGCACAAACCATGGGCTATACCGTGGTAGATGCATCCACCGTTGTGGCGACCCATTTGAGTCAGCTTCTGCAGGACAACGCGCACGAATTGATCGGCCACGAAGAGGTTCAGGAATTACTCGAAGTCTTGAAGCGCAGTTCGCCCAAACTGGTTGAAGGCCTGACGCCGAAACCGCTTGAGCTCTCCGTGATCGTCAAGGTCTTGCAAAACCTGCTTCAGGAACAGGTAGCGATTCGTGATTTGCGCACGATCGCCGAAACATTGGCAGACCACGGTAGCCAGAGTCAAGATGCCGGCGCCCTCAGTGCGCAGGTGCGTATCAGCCTCGGTCGTCAAATTGTGCAAAGTATCTTCGGAATGGCTTCGGAGCTGACTGTTATGACCTTAAATCCATCATTGGAACAGATTTTGCTTCAGTCAGTACAGGGCCAGGACGGCAGCGTCCTGGCATTCGAACCGGGGTTGGCACAAATGATACACAGCTCGTTAAAACAGGCGGCAGAAAACCAGCAGGCACGCGGTGAACCCACGGTTCTACTGGTATCGCAAAGCCTGCGTCACTTCCTGGCACGTATGGTACGTCATGCGATACCGGGCCTGCAGGTGTTGAGCTACGACGAAATACCGGATGACAAACAACTACGGGTGGTTGCCAGTATCGGTGCGCCCGATGCCCTGGCAGGTAGCGAAGTGAGGACTACAAATGAGAATTAAACGAACCTATGCGCCAACCATGCGCGAAGCCCTGGATCTGGTGAAACAGGAGCAGGGTCCCGATGCGGTGATCATGGGAAACAAGAAGGTCCCGGGCGGTGTTGAACTTCTTTCCGCTATTGATTTTGACGAAGCTGCGCTTTCCAGTATGGCCGCGGTCGCGCCGGCACCCAGTCGTGAACCGGAGGCTGTTGCGCCTCCTTTGGCGACAGTCAGTGATGTTGCCAGCGACGCATGGGTTGGATCCCTGTTTAACGATGATCGCAAAGAACCCACCCTGGGTTCCGTGTTTGCCAACCGGCCCAGAGCAAAAGTTGCGCCGATCGTCCCAACAAGGGCAGCCCCGGTCGCTAAAGCAGCCGTGGATTCCGGCCCCCGTTCTCGACCGCAGCCCAGTCAGGCCGAGGTCAGGGCAGCGGTTGCGCGCTCGCGTAGTAAGTCGAGGCCGGTTGCCAAGGCCTTGCCAAGAAAAGCAGTGGTACAAAAGCCGATCGCAAAAAAGCCGGTTGTGAAGAAACCAACGCCTGCCCCCGCCAGGCCGGTCACCGAAAAACCGGTTATCGACGAGGTCAAGATCGAACTGCAGAATTTGCGCGATCTAATGGAGAGCCAACTCTCGGTATTGCAATGGGATCGCTTTAGCCAGAAGCATCCTGTGCGCACGGTACTTTTAAATTTGATGTCCGAAATGGGATTGGGAGTGGATGTCTGTGAAACGGTAATGTCACATCTGGGCCAACTGAGCGATGACCCGCAAAAGGTCTGGCAGCATTTACTCGGCATAGTAGCCCGCTGTATTCCGGTTAACCGGCATGATTTGCTTGCCGAAGGCGGTCGAATTGCGCTGGTCGGATCAACCGGAGTGGGCAAAACCACGACCATTGCCAAATTGGCAGCGCGCTTTGTACAGGCGCATGGCAAACGCTCGGTTGCGATGATCAGCACCGACCAGTTCAGGATCGGGGCGCAGGAACAGTTGCAGCATTATGCGCGTTTGTTGGAGGTGCCCCTGTTAATGGCAGGCAATAGCGAAGAACTTTGTGATCGGCTGGATATGCTGAGCGACAAAAAACTGGTTTTGATCGACACCGCGGGAATGAGTCAGCGCGATCTGCGCCTAAGCGAGCAATTTCATCGTTTGCAGGTTGGTTCGCCGGAGATCAAGCCTTACCTGGTGTTGTCCGCAAATACCCAGCTCGCAGCGCTCAACCAGACCATTATAAATTTCAAAAAGGTCAAACTGGCAGGTGCCTTCGTGACCAAGCTGGATGAAGCCGCGAGCCTCGGCGGTATTATTACCGCAACTATTCGCCACCAGTTGGTACTGGCTTACTGTGGTACTGGTCAGAAAGTACCCAAGGACCTGGAAGTGGCGAAAAGCCATCGCCTGATCGCCAAGGCGGTAGCTTTGATGCAACGCTATGGCGAGCAATTTGATCAGGAAGCGCTGGCGCTACGTTACAACCACATTATTAACAAGAATCAGGCATAGGAAAGACAATGGATCAAGCGCAAGGTATCAGAGAGATGAAATCGCCGAATCCGGTGCGCGTCATCGCGGTGACCAGTGGCAAGGGAGGTGTTGGCAAAAGTAATGTAACGGTCAACCTCGCCGTGACGCTGGCTCAAAGCGGAGAAAAAGTGATGGTGATGGACGCCGATATGGGCCTCGCCAACATCGACGTGCTGCTTGGCTTGAATCCGGGTATGAATCTCTCGCATGTCATCAATGGCGAATGTTCATTGGAGGAAACCATTATAGAGGGGCCTTCCGGAATCAAGATTGTACCGGCTTCCTCAGGTCTTGCGTCGATGTCGGATTTGACGCCGGCACAGAATGCAGGCGTGATCCGTTCATTTTCCGAACTGACCGAACCGGTCGACATCCTGCTGATCGATACCGCTGCCGGGCTTTCCGACAGTGTTGTCAGTTACACCCGTGCTGCGCGCGAGGTAATCGTCGTGGTTTGCGACGAGCCGGCTTCGATTACAGATGCCTATGCGATGATCAAGGTTATGAATCGCAATTATGGTGTGGAACGTTTTCATGTGCTCGCGAACCAGGCTCATGGCGTGCAGCAGGGGCGCGAACTGTACAACAAACTATCGCGGGTATCGCAAAAATTTCTTGATGTCACACTCAATTTTATCGGTAGTGTGCCCTATGATGAGTGCCTGAAGAAAGCGGTACAAAAGCAGAAGTCGGTGGTAGAAGCTTTCCCGCGCAGTCCTTCCGCACTGGCCTTCAAACAGATAGCCAAGAAGACGCAGAAATGGCCGCTGCCTAGCAGTATGGAAGGTCACCTCGAGTTCTTTATTGAGCGCCTGGTGAACTTTGATGCACAGGAAGATCGCCTGTGAACGGACATGCGATGTACGCCGAGGTCGAGAATCTGGGAGAAAAAGACCAGATTGTTCGCCATGCGTCGCTGGTAAAAAGAATTGCCTATCACCTGCTCAACCGCCTGCCGCCAACCGTGCAGATAGACGACTTGATTCAGGCGGGTATGGTTGGCCTGCTCGAAGCCGCGAGCAATTTCGACCCCGACAGGGGTGCCAGTTTCGAAACCTTTGCCGGGATTCGCATCCGCGGTTCGATGATCGACGAAATTCGCCGTTCCGACTGGACGCCACGCTCCGTACATCGCAAGTTTCGCTCGGTTTCCGATGCCATTCGCAGGATCGAGAACGATACCGGAGAAGACGCCAAGGACAGCGATGTAGCTCAGGCGCTCGGAATCGGTCTCAGTGAATATCACCAGATTTTGATCGATTCATCTTCGTCGCGTATCTACAGTATCGATACGATGGAAGAAAGCACGCAGGATGCAGCAATTCCGAGTTCGTCCGAGGATACTCCGGACGAAGCCTTTAGCAGTGGCGAATATCAACGTCAGCTGGCCGAAAGTATTCGTCAGTTACCGAAAAAGGAGCAGCTGGTGATGTCGTTGTACTACGACGATGAACTCAATTTTCGCGAAATCGGGGGAATTCTCGATGTCACCGAATCACGGATTTGCCAGCTGCATGGCCAGGCCCTGTTACGTGTCAAGTCTCGCATGTCGGAATGGAACAAACATGGCTAAGGGAAACTCTGATTTATTAGAGTTTCTGCGGTGCAGGGA
>JAAESG010000446.1 GCA_024229615.1 Gammaproteobacteria bacterium
AAACAGCAGTTGGAAGCGGAAAAGAAAGCGCTCGCCGAATCCAAAAAACGCGAGCTCGAAATAAAAATGGAACTTGAAAAGGCCAAGGCCAAGAAGAAGCTCGAGGATAAACTCAAGGATAAACTTAAAAAACTGGTTGAATAAATGGATGCCGACGCGGCCAGCCTCGCGCAAGCGGTACTGACCTGGTTCCGGCGTTACGGTCGCCAGGATCTTCCGTGGCAGCAACAGGACGCCTATCGCGTCTGGCTCTCGGAAATCATGCTGCAGCAAACCCAGGTTGGCACGGTCATTCCCTATTATCAGGACTTTCTCAAACGTTTCCCGAATATCAGGCAACTCGCCGACGCCAGCATCGATGACGTGTTACAGCATTGGCAGGGTCTTGGTTACTACGCCCGAGCGCGTAATCTGCACAAGGCGGCGGGTTTAATCCGGGATACACACAAGGGCAGGTTTCCATCCAGCATGGAGGAGTTGCAGCAACTGCCCGGAATAGGGCGTTCGACCGCGGGCGCGATTTTGAGTTTTGCATTCGGTCAACACTGGCCGATTCTGGATGGTAATGTCAAACGTGTGCTGGCGCGTTGTTTTCGCGTGCCGGGATGGTACGGCCGGAGCGAGACCATGAAACAACTCTGGTACCTGGCGGAATCGATTACCCCGGCACAGGATACCGCCGATTTCAATCAGGCGATGATGGACATAGGTGCGATGGTCTGTCTCAAGTCCAAACCGAAATGTGAAGCCTGCCCGCTGAAAGACATGTGTGCGAGTTATCGCCATCATAGCCAGGCTGACTATCCGCAAAAGAAACCGAAGCGGGCCAAGCCGCATAAGCACACGCTGATGCTGCTACATCGCCACGCAGAAACGATACTACTCTGGCGCCGGCCGCCGAGTGGAATTTGGGGCGGACTCTGGTCGCTGCCGGAAGTCGACGTCGAAACGGCCATTGAGCTCTGGCAACAAAGTTTTCTGTCGATCACGCAGGCGCCGGTCAGCATTCAGCAAAACATCATTCATCACCAGTTTACGCATTACAGCCTCGATATATCGTTGGCGATTGTCGAGCTTGAAACCTTACCCGAGAAAATTTCCGATAGCGATAACTACGCCTGGGTCGAAATCGATGCGCTGGCCAGTCATGGCTTGCCGACCCCGGTACGCAAGCTGCTCTCCTCCCTGGGTTGAGGGTCTGAGCAGATTAGTCTCGGTACAGTCGCAAGTAAGCTCGCAAGCTCCGTCATCCCCGCTTTCGTGGGGATGATGGAGGAATGACGGAGGAGTAGGCGGAATGGCGAAGCAATAGAACGCGAAGACGAGATAGCGTGGGGTGAAGGGGCTATTTTGCTTGCACGATCAGGCCTGCTTCGCGTTCGAACTTCTTCACCAGAATACCTTCATCACCGCAACAGCTCGCCACACAGGTGTTGATTTGATTGAGCGCGTCGGGGTCAAGATCGAGCCAGGCTGACACGGGCGCATTTTCGCTCGCGCAATCGCAGGAAATATCGGTATGTCCGTAGACGTTTTGTAGCCCAGCCGCGCGCGCCGTCTCTGTGGCCAGGTCGATAATCGTGTTATCGGTCGGTGGTAAATGTGACAATTTATAGGCCGGAAAAAACCTGGTGATATGCCACGGGCTGGCGGCGCCGAGATTGTCACGAATCCAGACTGCAATTCTTTTCAACTCGTCCGGGTCATCGTTTTTAGTCGGGATCACGTTGGTACGGGTTTCGACATGAATACCGAGCTCGACTGCCTTTTTGATCGAACTCAAAACCTGCTCGGCGGTGCCGACCGGACAAATATCCTTGTAAAACTCGGCCGACAGACTCTTGATATCGGAACACAGCACGTCGATGTGCGGCGCCATCAACTCGAGTGCCTCGTCGGTGACGAAACTGTTGGAGACGTAAACTGTAAACAGCCCGGCCTGGTGCGCGAGTTTTGATACATCGAGCACGTACTCCAGCCATACCGCAGGCTCGGAATAGGTGAAGGCAATGCCATCGACCCCGTGCTTTAATGCGGTTTCGACCATTTGCCCGGGCGTGACCCAGGCGTCGGAGGATTGCCCGCGCGCAAGCTTGTCGAGTGCTTCGACACCCCAGGAAATCTCCAGATTGTGACAACCCTTGCAACGGAAGTTGCAGCCATAGCTGCCGATTGACATGACGCGGCTGTCGGGGCGGTAGTGATACACCGGTTTGCTGCGAATCGAATCAACCTCAATGGCGGATATGATTCCGTAAGAAAGGTTGTAAAGTGTACCGTTACGGTTGACATGTGCCTGGCAGAAACCGCGTTGGCCATGGCGCAGACGACATCGCCATAGGCAAAGATTGCAAACCACGTCTCCGTTTTCGAGGGGTTGTTGCAATTTTGTTTCGACCAACTGGTAACTATCGGGCATCGAGGGCTCTGTCAGATATTGCGGACCATCAGTGTAGCGGGCCGGGAGTACAATTCAATGCCCGTCCGGCCACTTCAATCCTTCTTTATAAGGAAGCGCTCGGCGAACTTTTGCGCGGGCAATGGTTCGGAGACATACAGGCCCTGGATCGTGTTACAGCCAACACCCTTGCACAGCGACTGGTGCCATTCGGTTTCGACACCCTCCGCGACGACGTCGAGCTCGAAGCCGAGTTTTTTAAAACCCTGCACAAAACTCACGGTGTTATATTCTAATGTAATCAAGAATATAACTATAAAATTTGAAACAACGAAGAACTGCATCAAATAATGGTCAGGCGTCAGGATGGACGCTATGATCGGTCGGCTAAACGGTTAGTTTGGCGATAGTTTTCAGCCTCAAACTAATGAGTGAATCGGCAAACTGACGCTGCGGACCTGGCTTGCTCTTGCTCACCCAATGTATTGGTCAGGCTACAGAGCCGAGGTTCAAACGGCCCCAGGCCGTAATTCATTTGAAATTTATGACCTGGGTCACAAAGCGCGACATTTTGTCGCAGCTGCAGCGATCGGGCTTCGGTTATAATGGGCCGAACCGCCATACAGGCTTTCCATCGATAATTTGAGACAGGTTTAATCCCATGGCCCAGGACCCCGCAAACAGCTCATCGCGAATACTGATGCAACTATTCTGGTTACGCAATTTCACGATGGTTTTTCTCATCGCGATGTTTTTACTGGCATTGTTCGTTCTCGAGATCGACCTTCCGGTGATGCCACTGAGTTTCATCCTGTTAATCCTGGCGCTGGCTAACCTGGCGACGCGCAAACTTATCAACAGTCACAAGGTTGTATCGGAATCGTCGATCTTCAATCAGTTATCGATCGACATCATCGCGTTTTCGTTGATTCTCTATTTTGCGGGCGGCGCAACCAATCCTTTCACTTTTTTCTACCTGATTCCGCTGGCTATTTCGGCGACCATTATTCCGGGCAAGCAAACCTGGGTCCTGACCGCATTAGCCGTGGTCGCGTATAGCCTGCTGTTGAAATTTTACGTGCCCCTGGCTTACTTCGGTCACGATCACCACAACGTCGTGGCGAGTGACGGGCTTTTTAACCAGCATGTCATCGGCATGTGGTTTGGATTTCTGCTCAGTGCCACGTTGGTCACGTGGTTTGTGACCTATCTGTCGAAGGAGCTGAAGCAGCGTGACCGCGACATCGAAGAGGCGAGACGCCGAGAACTGCGCGATCAGCAAATGATTACACTCGGTACTCTGGCTGCCGGCACCGCGCATGAATTGGGTACCCCGTTGGCGAGCCTGTCCGTGGTGGCGGGGGAAATCACCCGAGACTATGATCCCGTGAAAAACTCCGAATTATTCTGGCACCAGGAAATCCTGCGGCAGCAAATAGGCCGCTGCAAGGAGATTTTGTCGGTGCTTTCCGATACCGTCGGTCAATCCCGGGCGGAAACCGGACATCCGGTTGCGGCACAGGAGTTCGTCGAGCAGGTCGTTTCGCGTTGGCGTCGGCACCGTGAGTCTGCTGACAGCCAGACATTTTTCCCTGACTATCCGATTGAGGGCAATCTGATCTATGACAAAACCATTGACCAGGCGATGGCCAATCTGCTCAATAATTCGGCTGACGAGTCAGTGGGCCGCGTCAATATCGCGATTTCATCCAATGAGCGGGAACTGTATTTCGATATCATCGACGATGGCGAAGGAATCAGTGACGAGAAAATTGCGATGGCCGGTGAAGTATCGTTTTCGAGCAAGCCCAATGGCATGGGTATCGGATTGTTTTTGGCATTGACAACCCTGCGCCGAATCGGCGCCAGCGTGGCTTTTTCGAGAATGAACCCGGGCACCCGAACACGGGTAGTTTTGCCGTTCCTGTAAACACCGATTGCCTGTGAACACCTCCGTCGAAAAACTTGAGCAGCCGAAATTATTGTTGGTTGACGATGACGAGGTTTTTTGCCAGGTGCTATCACGCGCCTTGATCAAACGGGAATTCCAGGTTGAAGTTGCCCACAGCCAGGGCCAGGCCGTACGAATCGCATCGACATTCCATCCCGGGCTTGCCATCGTGGATTTGCGTATTGGCATCGAGTCCGGCCTCAACATGGTTCGCACTCTGGTTGATATGCAACCCGATATCCGCATCGTCGTGTTGACCGGATACGCCAGTATCAGCACGGCCGTGGAGTCGATCAAACTGGGCGCAATCCACTATTTGACCAAACCCACCGAAGTTGACGAGATCATTCAGGCCCTGTACCGCGACCAGGGTAATAGTAATTTGCCGCTGGTGGATCGTCCGATGTCCCCCAAACGCATCGAGTGGGAACATCTGCAAAAAGTCCTCAGCGATCATGATGGCAACATATCCGCGGCGGCCCGCGCGATGGGTATGCATCGGCGTTCGCTACAGCGTAAATTAAACAAAAAACCGACTCGACATGTAGCGAGCTGTAGTCGCAACCGAACCGAATGAACTCGATCACGAAGCTCTGTTCTGCGCCAACAGATTCATTTTTCCAGCCCCAGACCTTTGGCAACGATTCTCAGTTTTTGGCTCGCCTCTAATATTGGACTGCCCAGTCTGAACTCCAACCCGTAGCCGTCTGCATTCATTGCTGCCCAGGGAAATCCGTTTATTTCCCGGATGATCGCTGATGCTGAACTGATTGCCGGTCAATGGTGGATATTCTCTCGACGCCTGATACAGCATGTGGTCTTAGGCCGCTTGGGGTATACTCGGCGCCGATTACCTGTATTTAGTCGAATAAAAATAGATAAATATACTGCATGGGCTGTTTTAAAATTTCTTCTGTGGTTGGTAGCTGGCGCTATTTCGCGCCCGAAAGTAATCCGTATCTGGGGCATTCCCTGACTCCCCCAATATCCGATGCGAGTATTATAAATGAATGAATTTCTGCCGGAAACTTCTGTTGATGATGATGGGTTTTATCGTTCACTATTTGAAAATTCTGCCGCGGGAATCGGCCGTACTACCTGGGATGAAGGCCGGGTAGTCCTCGCCAATATCAGACTGGCTGAAATTTTCGGCTACGATAACAAGGATGAATTTATCAGGGACTTCGTGTTTTGCGAGCACTACCTTGAAAAGGACGGTCATGAGCGGTTACTCAAACAATACCGGACTAATCCCGGCTCACTAGTTGAAACCAGCTTTACCAAAAAGGATGGTTCACTGGTTTATGTCGAGGCCGAGGTACGCGTCGATAAGAAACAGGGTTTTATCGATTTTGTCATCATCGATGTTTCCGATCGCGTTTTGACCAGTGAGGCACTGATCGAATCAGAGAAGAATTACCAGGCTTTGTTTGAAAATGCGGCGGTCGGAATCGGTCGGAGTTGGCTCAAGGGTGGCAACCCAATCATGGTAAATCAGAGACTGGCGGAAATGTTCGGCTTTGAAAGTCCTGAAACGATGATTGCCGAGTATGATTTTGAAAGCCATTCCATCGACAAAACATTGCGTCAACGGATGATAAAAGGATTTAGAGACAATCCCCTCCAGGTATCAGAGCAAATTTTTAGCAAACGCGATGGCTCGATGATCACAGTACTGGGCTATGACCGCTGGGTTCCAGGCGACGAATGGTACGATTATGTCGTGGTCGATATATCTGAATTCGCGCGGACCCGGGATGAATTGAAACAACACAAAGAGCATCTTGAGGCACGCATCGAGAGCGGTACCGCCGATCTCAGGGCGAGCGAACAAATTTTTCGAAGTTTCTACGAATTGATACCCGACATTTCGCTGATAACCGACCTTCACAGCGGCGTATGTAACAGCGTCAACGAGGGATTTTTAAATACCACCGGATTCGAGCGAGACGAAGTCATCGGCGTGTCAACAACAGAGCTCAATCTCTGGTGCGATCCGGCCGATCGCGATCGCCTGGTGGCGGGCCTGAAACAAGATGGAATGGTGAGTAACTTAAATGCTGACTTTCGCAAAAAGGATGGTAGTACCTGGCCGGGGATCGTGGCTGCCTGTATTATTCAGTTCCAGGGTAGACCGCATATTCTTTCGACCACCAAAGATATTAGTGACCTGCGCCGGGTTCAGGAAATTGCTGTCAATGCAAATCTTGCCAAATCCCAGTTTCTATCTTCGATGAGCCATGAATTGCGTACTCCCCTGAATGCGATCCTGGGCTATTCGCAAATGTTGCAGCTTAATAAAAAAAGAGGTCTGTCGGTTAAACAGAAAAAGTTTGTCGACTCGATCTACCGTAGTGGAGAACATTTACTACATCTGATCAACCAGGTGCTCGAACTGACCCGGATCGAAACGGGTAATCTCCAATTAGAAATCGCGCCAGTCGAGCCGCTGATGCTGCTCGAAGAATGTATCGATATGGTTTTGACCGAGTCTGAGTCCAGGTCTATCAGCATAAAAAATTTGGCGGCCGGTAAGGTATTACCCCGAATCGAGGTCGATCCGGTGCGCACCCGCGAGATCTTGCTCAATCTCTTGTCCAACGCGATTAACTACAATCACGAAGGTGGCCGAGTTGTGCTTGAGGCCGGGGTACTGGGTGATGATCAATTGCGCATGAGCGTCATCGACTCCGGGATGGGTATCGCAGCCGGAGATCATCATCGCGTGTTCGAGCCATTTGATCGGCTTAGCAATCTGTCTTCCGATTTTCAGGGAGTCGGTATCGGTTTAGCCCTGTCCAAACGCCTGGTCGAAGACATGAATGGATCCATTGGCTTTCAATCGAAATTCGGTAAAGGCAGTGAATTCTGGATCGATGTGCCGATATCGAAAGATTCCATTCAGATGGGCCAGATTGAGCGGGCTGGTTGCAATGACGCCGGCCTGAACCGGATTCTGATGGCGAACCCTGAGCTTTATCGAATTCTCTATGTGGAAGACAACCAGGTGAATCAGGAATTGATGGATTCCATTTTTGAAGACGTGGAAAATGCAATACTGGTTTTTGCAAACGATGCCGAGAGCGGCATCGAAATGGCGAAATCGGGGACACCGGACCTGGTCATGATGGACATCGGCTTGCCCGATATGGATGGCATTGAGGCCGCAAAGATTCTGAAGAATTTTCCGCAAACCCGTGATATTCCGATCATCGCAATCAGTGCAGCGGTGATGGACATTGATATTGATCGCGCCGCAGATGCCGGTTTTGTGTCCTATGCAACCAAACCGTTTAAGATAGTCGAGCTTCTCGAGATGATCAGAGATGCACTTCCTGATCTGGTCACCAGGGTGTAGTACCGGAATCGTCAGACACAGTCGAGAGCGGGGCGGATGTCGCAACTGCCCCTGATTTAATCGCTTAAAGTCTCAGCCATTTCAAGCGAAGTATCGCGGATGGTCTGTTCGCGACTCGAAGCCGGTGCGTGATGGTAGTAAAGACGAATATCGAATTCGATATCCCAGTGCTTGTCACCCGCGCGGCACAGATGACCGGCTTCAAGATCGCTGACGATCGAGGTCCTCGGTAACCAGGCAATGCCGAGCTTCTCCATCACCAGCGATTTCAGCGTATGCGAATAGGCGTTTTCGTAGCGCCTCGATAGAAAACATTGATGGCTCTTACTCTGGATTAACTGATCGACGGCCTTGCCGAAAATGGAGTCGTGGGCGTAGGCGACGAACGGCAATGGTTCTTCGCTACTGCCGGGCAGACTGAACAACGGCGCGTTTTCCTGGTTCGGCACGGTGACCGGAATCAGTGAATCTTTGCCAACGGTAGTGTAGATAAATTTATTTTCGTCGATGGGTAAGGTCAGTGATTCGTGGGCATAGCAGAACATGTAATTGACGTGGCCCTGGTTCAACAGATCGATACACTCACTCAGTTTTTCAGAAATCAAGCGAACATAAACCTTGTCGAGCCGGGTTTCGAGACGCTTGACCCAGTCCAGGAAAAGCGTTTGCGCAATCGAATTTTGCGAGGCAACCGCAATTTCAAAATCCCCCTTGGTGCCCATCACGCGGGCGGCTTCGCGTGCATTGTACAGGCGGCGCAGGATCATCTCCGCCTCGGGCACAAAAATACGGCCCTGGGGTGTCAGGTTAAAACTGTTACTGTCACGGTTAATGAGCTCGGTGCCGAGCCATTCTTCCAGTGACTTGACGCGTCGACTCAGCGCCGACTGTGTGACATGTCGCTCACGCGAAGCCGCGGTAAAGCTTTGCAAGCTGGCTAAACACACGAAATCTTCGAGTAATTTGATATCCATCCACGCCCTCTGGTGAATTGATTGATGGTTTTATTGTTATTGGCATTGCTGATTTTAGTTTTATGTCCGGGATTATCGCACGTTATCGAGGCTTGCATACCCTACAGCAGACAATGTCTATTGATGCCAGATCAATGACAAATTAGTGCGATATAGAGCCGTCTTAGTCCGATATGGAATGGCGGCAGTCCAAATGAGCATTGGATAAGCCGCAACAAACAGGGGATATTTGAGCGCATGAGTATCGGTGTTTGCGGCTCATAATCTCGAATTGCGACAGAAAAACCATTTATAAATGGCCAGGGCAAGAGATAGCACCATTCAACACAATAATCGAGGAATCGTTAATGAGAAAATCAATACTGAGTTTAACCTTTGGTATTGCCGTCTGCCTGTCATCGGGTGCGGCATTTGGCGCAGAGAAGGTTAATATAGGAGCACCCTCCTGGACTGGAGCGCAGGCCATTGCGGCCCTGTTACAGGCCGTTGTGGTGGAGCGTATCGGCGGTGAAGCAAACCTGGTGCCGGGCAACAATGCCACTATTTTCCAGGGCATGGACCAGGGCAAGGGTGACATCGATGTGCACCCCGACGTCTGGTTACCTAACCAGCAAAGCTTTACACAAAAATACGTCGATGGCACAGGCTCGGTCCAGCTGAGCAAGAATTCCTATGAAGGTAACCAGGGTTTTTGCGTGCCGGAGAATTTCGGTAAAGCCAATAGCATCACCGATATCGCCGATCTCGGACGCCCGGACGTGGCCATGAAAATGGACAGCGACGGAAACGGTAAAGGTGAAATGTGGATCGGTGCGCCGGGTTGGGCATCGGCCAATGTCAACGAGGTCAAGGTGCGCGACTACGATTTACTGTCGTTTATCGATCCGATTCGCGCCGAGGAAAGCGT
>JAAESG010000447.1 GCA_024229615.1 Gammaproteobacteria bacterium
CTTCGAGCTTGCCGACCACGGTGCCGGTATGCAGATGATCGCCACCCGACAGGCGCAAAATCTTCGCCAACACACGGAAATGGATACCGTGATGCGGATTGCGATCGAACACCGCGTGCATCGCGCGATGGATGTGCAGCAACATGCCATTTTCCTGGCACCATTGTGCCAGCCCGGTATTGGCACAGAATCCGCCGGTAATGTAATCGTGCATGATGATCGGCGCACCGAGCTGTTTTGCATATTCGGCACGTTTGAACATTTCCTGCGGTGTCGGCGCGGTAACATTCAGGTAATGACCCTTGCGTTCGCCGGTCTCCTGCTCGGCTTTGTGAATGGCTTCCATGACAAAGTCGAAACGATGGTTCCAGCGCATAAAAGGTTGCGAGTTGACATTTTCATCGTCCTTGGTGAAATCGAGGCCACCGCGCAGACATTCGTAAACTGCTCGACCGTAGTTCTTGGCCGAAAGGCCCAGCTTGGGCTTGATCGTGCAGCCGAGTAACGGACGACCGTACTTGTTCATCTTGTCGCGCTCGACCTGGATCCCGTTCGGCGGACCGTTACAGGTCATGACGTAAGCGATTGGAAACTTGACGTCTTCGAGTCTTAAAGCGCGAATGGCCTTGAAGCCAAAAACGTTACCGACCAGCGAGGTGAACACGTTGACGACCGAGCCTTCTTCAAACAAATCGATCGGGTAGGCGATAAACGCATAAAAGCAGGTATCGTCGCCGGGTACGTCTTCGATCGAATAGGCACGCCCCTTATAGTGATCGAGATCGGTTAACAAGTCAGTCCAGACCGTAGTCCAGGTGCCCGTCGAGGATTCGGCGGCGACCGCGGCTGCGGCTTCCTCGCGCGGTACACCGGGCTGCGGGGTAATCTTGAAGCAGGCCAGCAAATCGGTTGCGGTCGGCTCATAGTCCGGCATCCAGTAGGTTTCGCGGTAATCTTTGACGCCCGCATCGTAAGTCTTTCTGGAACTCATTGTTCTTTCTCCAATTAAAAAATCAGGCTACCGACTGACCGCTGGCAACTTTGGGATCGAGCTCGCCGCGGGCATATCGTGCAGCCATATCGGCAACGCTGATCGGTTTAATACTCGATGCTTTACCGGCAGTTTCGAATTGTTCGAAACGATCGCGACACAGGTCTTGCATCGCTGCGAGTGCCGGCGTCAGAAACTTGCGCGGGTCAAACTGGCTCTTGTCCAGTTCGGCTATGCGGCGGAATATACCGGTCATCGCGAGGCGGCAATCGGTATCGATATTAACCTTGCGCACGCCGTGCTTGATACCGCGTACGATTTCCTCAACCGGTACGCCGTAGGTTTGCGGCATTTCACCGCCAAATTCATTGAAAACATCCTGCAGCGCCTGTGGCACCGACGAAGAGCCGTGCATGACCAGGTGAACCTCGGGCAATTTCCGGTTGATCTCCTTGACCACGGTCATCGCCAGAATGTCACCGTCGGGTTTACGGCTGAATTTGTAAGCGCCATGCGAAGTACCCATTGCGATGGCGAGCGCGTCCACATTGGTTCGGGTGACGAAATCGACGGCCTGCTCGGGGTCGGTGAGCAATTGCTCCTTGCTCAGCCTGCCTTCGAAACCGTGACCGTCTTCTTTTTCACCCTCCCCCGTCTCAAGCGAGCCCAGGCATCCGAGTTCTCCTTCGACCGAGACCCCGATATCGTGTGCAATGCGTGTGACCTCGGCGGTTATGTCGAGGTTGTAGTCGTAGCTGGCAGGTGTTTTTGCATCGGCTTCGAGTGAACCATCCATCATCACCGAGGTAAAACTGGCCTGCATCGCCGATACGCAGGTTGCACGATTATTACCATGATCCTGGTGCAGGCATATCGGTATCTGCGGATACATTTCTTCAGCAGCCTCGACCATCTTACGAATCATGATATCGCCGGCATAACTGCGCGCACCGCGGCTGGCCTGCAGGATGACGGGGGCATCCACGGCGGAAGCCGCGTTCATAATCGCGAGCACCTGCTCCATGTTATTAATATTGAATGCGGGGACGCCATAGCCGTTTTCGGCCGCGTCGTCGAGTAATTGTCGTAAGGTTATTCGTGCCATTGATAAATTCCCCAGCGAGTTAGATTTGCAGCAGGCGGCGTACTTCGTCATGTACCGCGCGCGCGGTAATCCCAAAGTGTTCGTAGAGGCCTGCAGCGGGGCCGGAGGCACCGAAACCCGTCATACTGACAATACCACTGCGCTTACCCAGCCAGCGGTCCCACCCCATCGGCGATGCGGCTTCGATCGCAACCCGGCACTCACCACCGAGAACGATGCGCTGATACTCCGGTGACTGGCGTTCGAAAAATTCCCAGCAGGGCATCGATGCGACCGCCACTTCAATACCGAATTTGGCCAGCATATCCGCTGCCTGCAGCGCGATCTCGACCTCTGACCCGGTTGCCAGCAAGGTAGCCTTGCGCTTGCCATGCGGTTCGCGCATGAGGTAAGCGCCGCGAGCTGTCAAATTTTCACGCCGGTGTTGGTCCCGCAAGGTAGGGACAGCCTGGCGCGTCAGGCACAACACCGACGGGGAATCTTTTTCTGTTAACGCGCACTCCCAGGATTCGGCAACCTCAACCGCATCTGCCGGTCGGAACACCAACAGATTGGGTATCGCGCGCAACGAAGCCAGTTGTTCGACCGGTTGATGCGTCGGCCCGTCTTCGCCGAGTCCAATCGAATCGTGAGACATGACATGTACGACGCGCTGCTTCATCAAAGCACCGAGTCGAATCGCCGGTCGGCTGTAGTCGGCGAAGGCGAGGAAAGTACCGGAAAGCGGAATGTAACCGCCATGCAGGGCAATACCATTCATCGCCGCTGCCATACCGTGTTCGCGCACTCCGTAATGCACGTAGTTACCGCTAAAATCGGCGTGATTGAGCGAAACCGCGTTGGCTGGCCGGGTGCCGTTGGACCCGCTTAAATCAGCGGAGCCGCTGAGTAAACCTGGCACTGTCGACAACAGCGACTCAAGCACCTGTTGCGATGATTGACGCGTTGCGAGTGTTGGTTGTTCGACGCTAAATCGCTGCTTTAATTTACTAATACAGGAATCAAAATCGGCGCCCAGATCGCCTCTAAGCATTGCCTCGAAACTTTGCCGGCGCGCAACCGGTAGCGCTTCGAGCCTTGTTTGCCAATCTCGTCGTTGTTGCGCCCCGCGTATACCGCGGTCACGCCAGTTTCGCAGTATCTGATCGGGTATTTCAAACGCCGGACTGCTCCATTGCAGAGATTTACGGGCCTGTACAATTTCATCTTCACCCAGGGGTGCACCGTGCGTTGTCGCGGTTCCCTGCTTGTTGGGCGCGCCAAATCCAATCACAGTTTTACAGGCGATTAGAGACGGTTTGTCCGATTCACGCGCCCTGGCAATCGCATCCGCGATGGCGACCGGTTCATGTCCGTCGATATAGGCGACGTCCCAACCAGCAGCTTCGAATCGGGCCAGCTGGTTCATCGACGTGGTCAGACGGGTACTGCCATCTATCGAGATACCATTGTCGTCGAACAGGACGATGAGTTTGGCGAGCTTTAAATGCCCGGCGAAATCGATGGCCTCATGGCTGATACCTTCCATCAGGCAACCGTCACCCGCGAGCACATAGGTGTAGTGGTCAACAATGTCGTCGCCAAATTCCGCGGCAAGTTTCTTTTCAGCCAGCGCCATGCCGACCGCAGTCGCGATGCCCTGCCCCAGCGGGCCCGTGGTCATTTCTATCCCCTGTGCATAGCCATACTCGGGATGACCAGCGGTTTTTGCACCAAGCTGGCGAAAATTCTGGATTTCATCGATGCTCATATCTTCGTACCCGCAAAGATAAAGCAAGCTGTAAAGCAACATCGATCCATGCCCGGCCGAAAGGATAAAGCGGTCGCGATCGGGCCAGTCCGCAGAGCCGGCATCGAATTTCAGAAAGTCGGCAAACAATACGCTTGCGACATCGGCCATACCCATCGGTAAACCCGGGTGGCCCGAGTTTGCTTTTTGTACTGCATCCATCGACAGTGCGCGGATGGCATTTGCCATTTCACGGCGGGAGCGGGTTTTACCTGTATCTTCTTCGAGTTTGGTATCCATTTGAATTTCTCTGTCTTAAGCTGCGCGTCGTTTGCGTTCGACGAATTGCATGACCAGCGGGGTAAATATGAGTTGCATTGCGAGGTCTATCTTGCCTCCTGGAATAACGATAACGTTCGGGCGCGACATGAAACTGTTGTGAATCATGGTGAGCAAATAAGGGAAATCGATGCCGCGCGGATTGGCGAAGCGAATCACAACCATGGATTCGTCAGCGGTCGGAATCCAGCGTGCAATGAAAGGATTCGAGGTATCGACGATCGGTACGCGTTGAAAATTGATATCCGTGTTGGTGAACTGGGGGCAAATGTATTCGATGTAGTCCGGCATGCGGCGCAGTATGGTATCGGTTATTGCTTCGGCGGAATATCCGCGTGCTACCTTGTCACGATGGATCTTCTGAATCCATTCCAGGTTGGTGACCGGAACCACCCCGACTTTCAGATCCGCATACTGAGCGACGTTGGTCTCGGCCGTATTGACCGCACCGTGCAAACCTTCATAGAACAGTAAATCGGTCCCTTCGGGAAAGGATTCCCACTCACTAAACTCGCCCGGCGCGACACCATAGCGCTCGCTTTCAATCTCGTCATGCACGTAGCGGCGGGTTTTGCCGGTGCCGCTTTCGCTATATTCTCGAAACACCGCCTCCAGCTCAGAAAACAGATTGGCTTCCGGGCCGAAATGGCTAAAGTTCCTGTTTCCACCTTCCTCGGCATGCGCCATCGCCGCCTTCATTTCCTGGCGTGTAAAACGATGGAAAGCGTCACCCTCGATAAAGCAGGCATTAACACTTTCCCTGAAGAAGATATGCTCAAAGGTATCCTTGACGGTAGAGGTGCCTGCGCCTGAGGATCCGGTGATCGAAAGAATGGGGTGTTTTGTTGACATGCGAACAATCTCTAGTTTCGTAACAGGCTGCGGCTTTCAAACAGCGGGAAGCGCGTAGTTTCGGTTGGATCGTTGCCGTAGTATTCGAGAACCTGGTCGACGCCATCGCGGGCGCCGAAAATGAATGGTACGCAACTGTCGATCTTGCTGATTGATCGGCTACCTATCGATTCGTAACCATCACTGGTCTTGCCGCCGGCCTGCTCGATCAGAAAGGCAACCGGGGCCGCTTCATATAGCAGCTTATGCTTCCCGTTTTCAAAGCCAGGGCGCGTGTCGTCAGGAAAAATATAGACTCCGCCACCGCTAATTACGCGATAGGCCTCCACCACCAGGGAATGCCTCCAGCCCATCTCGTAATCGACTCCCAGCGGTCCATTCGAACCGGAAATACAGTCATCGACAAAGTGCCTGACACCGCTGTCCCAGAAGCGATAATTCGAAGTATCTATTGTGATTTCACGTCGTTTCTGTGGAATGTTGACATGCTCACGACTGAGCATGAATTCAGCCGTTGCCGTGTTCAGCGCGAATATGGCTGTGCCCTGGCCGCAGCTCAAGACCAGCAGGGTTTGCGCGGCGTAAACGAAGAATCCGGCGGCGATCATGGTCGCCGCCGAAAGTTCCTGATCGGATGCGGGAGAAGCCAGGCGGTAGATCGAAAACAGACTGCCAAACGGCATTGCCGCCTCAATGTCAGTTCGCCCTTCCAGTGGATAGATTGTCAGCGCCAGTCCCGAGTCGGGATTTTGCAATTGTGGCTTTTCAAACCCCTCCGAAAGCAACAGGCCGATCGGCAGCTCTCGCGCCTGCTCTTCAAATAAACTAAAAGCGACAAGTTCGATGGAATCCTGCATATCGATCAGCGAGCCTTGAGCAACTTTTTGCGTCAGCGAAGAGGCGGCGATAGCCAGGGCACCTATGGTTGTACGCAAGTCCGCACTGTCCTTGGAAGCGCCTAGTTCAAATCCCAGGTAATTTTCAAGCGTGGTATCAGACTGCATATCAAAGTTTCCAGTTCGTATGCAGGGATTCTGCTGAGACTTGTGTTTTTAGTAAAGTTTAATAAACTTTATATATATGAAAGAAATACTTTACCCCTGGTTGCGACAGATCACATTAAAGCAAATGCGTGGATTTGCTGCAGTCGTGAACTCCGGAAGTGTCTCCAGTGCAGCCAGAGAACTGCACCTGACCCCCCCGGCAGTATCACTGCAGCTGCGAGACATCGAAAATGCTATTGGCATTCCGCTACTCGAACGCAGTGAAAATGGCATCACTCCAACCCTGGCCGGACAAAAGCTGTTCTCCGTAATCGAGGAAGTACAACAGTCTCTGCTACTGTTTGGCGAAAAGATTACCGAGTTAAAAGGCATCGATCACGGCATTGTGTCGGTCGGCGTGGTCAGTACGGCCCGCTACTTCGCGCCAGCGGTGCTGGCCGAGTTCATGAAGATTTATCCCGATGTCAGGATCCAGTTACAGGTAGGGAATCGCGAAGTGACGATGGAGAAGCTGGAAAGCTTGGAACTGGACTTTGCGATTACCGGGCTGCCGCCCGATCATTTTGAAGTAAAAAAAGAGTTCATCAGCAAACACCCACAAATCATCATCGCGGCACCCGATCATCCCCTGGCAGCCAGGCCAAGAATATCTCTGACCGAGTTAAAAGATGAAACCTTCCTGCTTAGAGAAGCGGGGTCCGGCACCCGTATGGTTACCGATAAACTGTTCGCGAGGACGCGAAACCCACCCAAGCAGGGGCTTGAATTTGGCAGTAATGAAACCATCAAACAAGCGGTCATGGTGGGCATGGGTATCGCGGTAATCTCTGCACACACCGTCGCCGCCGAAATCAGGGAAAAACGACTGGTCGCGCTCGACGTCAA
>JAAESG010000448.1 GCA_024229615.1 Gammaproteobacteria bacterium
ATCCACTAGGTTATTGAAATTCTCTCGTGAGGAATGCAACAGAAAGACGATGAAATCCCGCGCAAGTACAACCGCTACTTTAGCCACTCTCACTCTTTGAAACGAAACCGCCGAATGCAGTTCCTCGTCCAACTGTTCCATACCGATCCGAAATATCGTATGCGCGCTCAGATGAGCCACGATGGAAGCCAATAATAAATTTTCAATGATATTATCGTTAGCCGAGGTGATTTCGTCCGCATTCAGGGAATTCTTGCATGCTTTGAAAATGAGCTCGATTTGCCACCTCAACCGATATAAAGGATAAATCAAATACGCTGCGGCGGTTAAATTCGTAATGTACCAATGATAATCCTTTTCGACCGGATTCCAAAATCCGATCACCCGGTAACGCAAGGTATTACCTTGATGAATCTTTTCAACGATCACTTCGATGACATTGCCTTTCTTTCGGCTCAAATCCAGCGCGAGTAGCGATTGCCCGATGGCCTTTTTGCCGAGCCCTTGAACGACTTCCTCGATCCGAATCACGGCATTGGATTTCACGCGCGACAGAAAAAAACCTCCAGCTTTTTCAATGCCATACAACAAGGCATAGTCCCAGTAACCCAGATCGAAAATCACCAGCTTCCCTTTCGATGACGCGAAGTCCGGAAAACATTTTCTATCGTGTCTCTTTCCAGGCGTTAGTTGAAACCACACCAGCAATCCGCTCAGGAGATCGAAATTCGCATGCCACTTGATCGACGCTTTCGTGCGGGTACCGGGAAACGCCTTTTTGGCCTCCGCCAACAGCGTAATGGAACTCGAATCGACAATCTCGATGGCGGTGACACCGAGCTGTTTCAGAATCGTCTCGTTCACCCGAACCGAAGTCGCAAGTCGAACCATCAATTCCGTAATAACGTTTTGCAAATGCCGTTTCAATCGCTTTCCCGACATCCGCTCCCAAAACGCACCGCGACCGATCGATTTATTCAGATGAGCCATCATCGAACGGCGAATGGATTCCAATGAAAACGTCTTGGAGTCGCCGAGATAGCAAAACACTAAATTGATAGC
>JAAESG010000449.1 GCA_024229615.1 Gammaproteobacteria bacterium
GGGCAGGCCACAATGGCACTTACATTAGACCAAAAGCATGGATTTTCGAAACATATCCGGAGTTTAAATGCCCAATAAACTTCGACGCCGGATAAACGGTGAAAGATTTCGCGAATGCCTCGGCGGCTAAGCCGCCTGCGGTTTACTTCGCGAAAACTTTCACCGTTTATCCGGTCCTGGTTGGACTGGTATGACGATTGCTGCGAGCTTAAGTAAGTGCCATTGGTCACTGACCCCTTTATAAATAGAGGACTTGTTAAATAGCAGTACAGCTCCGAATCGCCTATAGATAAATAAAATAATACAGCAGCACCAGAATAAGGCCGGTGCCGAGATTCACCAGAAAACCGTTCTTGATCATTTGACGCACGTTGACCGCGCCAGTGGAATAGGCAATCGCACTGGGCGGCGTGCCCACCGGCATCATGAAATCGAGTGACACACCGATCGCAATTAGCATCGCCATCGATTTCAGGTCGAGCCCAAGATCATCGGCCAACGGCAGCATCAACGGAATCAGGATCGCCGCCGAGGCGGTATTGCTGGCCACCATGGTCACGCCGATGCCGAAAAAAACCAGCATTAGCAGTACCGCAAACGGTGGAATTCCGGTGATCGAGTCCTGTACCAGGCCGGCCAGCCAACTGTCTATACCCACCTGGCTGACCGCGGTGCCCAGGCTCAACCCGCCACCGAACAACAGCAATGTAGGCCAGGATATTTTTGAAAGATCACCAACGTCGAGTAACCCGAGGGCAAATAAACCAATGACGGGTACGAGCGCCACGGTCGCGGCGGACAGGCCGGTAAATTTAGTGGTTAACCAGCCTGCCACGGTGATCAGGAAAATGACAAAAATTAAAATTTGCGAACGATCGAGTTTGCGCTCGTGATAGCTAAAGCGAATTTTGTCGATCTCTGGCCTGTTGAACAGCGATAGCAGCAACCAGGTGAACAGCAGCGCCAGCACGACGAACGGCAACGCCTTCAACATCCATTCAACGAAGTCCAGGGTGACATCGCTCTCTTGCAAAAATTTTACCGCGATCGCATTTGGCGGGCTGCCCACCAGCGAGCCTATGCCACCGATGGTGGCGGCATAGGCAACCGCCAGCACCACGCTCCTGGCGAATCGTGAGTGTCCATGAAACAGCCCGTTCTCCTTCAATACGATGATCGATATTGGAATCATGATTGCGGCCGAGGCTGTGTTCGACATCCACATCGACAGAAACGCGGTCACCAGCATCAGTCCGAGGACAAATACGAGCGGCCGGTCACCCATGCGTTTTAATATTTCGTGGGCGATACGGTAATCGAGCCGATATTTCTGCATTCCCTGCGCCAGGATAAATCCACCGAAGAACAGCACGATCACCGGATCAAAATACGGCTGAAACACGGTTTTTGCAGAGAAATCACCGATAGCGAGCAGTAATAAAGAGCCGATCAACGCGGATACGAACAGCGGGATCACTTCCGAAACCCATAGGATGACAACCGCAACCAGCGTCGCGGCAACCACCGCCTGGTCAGGCTCCGCCTGTGGCCAACTCCAGTAAGTCGCGAGAAATGCCAACAGCGTGAGCAGAAATACCCACCATTTCGTAGCGGCCCCGGCAACAGCGGTATGGTGCTTTTTTCCTTCTGGCTCCATCGACTCCATCTTCCCGACCCCGGCACTAATCCGGGTCACTGTATACCGGTTAACCCGCGGCATAATTGCGCCCGGTCAATTCGAAGACGGTACTTCAATGGCCGCATATAGCGATCGTGAAGGATTCGAGTCATCGCTTTATCAATCTTCCGCTGAATCATCGACTCTCTTGTGATTCAGCGGCCGGGAAACAAATAACATGGATTTTATAGAACTGATTTCGATAGCGGGTTACGCAATAGAGACCATCGGGGTTGCGGTCATTATTGTGGACTCGATGGTTTCAACGTTTCGATTCTTGTCTGATTTTCGCAAAGAGCCGGAAGGATTTGCCTATGGCATATTTTGGCGCCAGCTCGAACGCTCGATCATCCTCGGCCTGGAATTTCTCATTGCCGGTGATATCATTCGCACGGTGATCGTTGCCGACACGCTCACCAACGTGATGATACTGGGGCTGATCATCCTGATAAGAACCTTCCTCAGCTTTACCCTGCACTTCGAGGTGGAGGGACGATGGCCATGGGGGGGGCAGCCAAACAAACCGGTAATGACTGAACAACGTAAAAGGCGATATAGGGGAACCTCATACTGCCCCCAATTACCTCGAAATAGCGGAAATTGCATGACCATATCCATAGACGATGAATTTTCAAAGCTGCAGCGGGTTATCATCGGTCTTGGCTCACCTTACCAGACCGACAAGACCCAGGTAGCCAGCGAAATGTCGGAATTCCCGTTTGTGCCGAATACCGATCGAAAACCGGAAGTCCTGACATTAACCTTTCCAACTGAAGAGACCCTGTTGCCGGAGTATGCCGACTATGTCGGTGTGCTGGAAAGCTATGGTGTTGAGGTGTTGCGGGCTGACCCTGCTGTGGCCTACTCTTTTGATTACACCTGCCCACGCGATATCGGTTTTGTTATCGGCGATCATTTCTTTGTCGCCAACATGGCGGTGCAAAGCCGGACCGATGAGATTCGCACCGTTCAACACTTGTTGACGGATATCGACCCGGACAAAATCCTGCGGCCACCGGCAGGTGCGATGCTCGAGGGCGGGGACGTGATAATGCTCGACGTCAGCACGATTCTGGTTGGAATCAATCAGCGTTCGAACCATCAGGGTTATGCCTTTTTGAGTAAAACTCTGACCGCGCTCGGGTATCGGGTGTTACCTGTCGAACACAGCCAGTTGCACCTGGATTGCTGTCTCAATCCGCTGGGAAGGGGGCATCTGCTGATACACCCGGAAAGCCTGGAAGGAAATGGCGATGAAATCTGGCGAACACTGGAAAGGCTTTCCTGGGTTCGTATCGATGCTGTCGAGCGCGAATATCTTGCGACCAATGTGCTGTCCATTAACCCTGACACCATCATCGCGCGCAATCATGTCGCTTGCGCTCGCGTCAATCAGGCCATCAGGGATATCGGTTACCACGTTGAAGAGATCGGATTTGACGGGGTCCCCGCGACCGGTGGCTCCTTCCGCTGCGCTTCGCTGGTGCTGAATAGAGTTGCAGAGAGCTGAATGGAAGCAGGGAGTAAACCGCGGTTTAGCGTCTCTGCCCTGAGGCGGACAGATTGACGAATCGCAGCAGGAGCAGATCGAAGAATCTAGGGGGTCGGTGACAAATGAATATCATTCTCAAATGTCACTGACCCCTTTACCGTTCTTCAGATAGCACCCGGTGGCGGTGGAATGTTGGCAGCCTCGAATGCATGCGCCATCGCCGCCGGTGTCAGCCTGCGCACCTCTTTCAACGAATGCAGCTGTTCCTTATCGCAGGTCGAGCACTTGTACACCGGCATCGACAGGTCGACGCCGAACGGGTCGAGATCCACAAGACTGACCTCGATCGAAAAGGTATGCCGGTGATCCGGCTTCGGCTCAAGCGCTTCGCCGCAGCTTTCGCACAGATATTTCTTCATGATCAGGCCTTTTTCTTCGCCAGCCGGCAACTGGGGTTCGTCTTCTTCGGTCAAGTGTCTCAACAGCTCGACGGCAAAATCCGGGCGCACGAACTGGTGATGGCGCTCCACGCATGCGCGTAGCGGGAACTCCTTCAGGCGAATGCGTAACGGACCAGCTTCGCCATCAGCGAAATTAACGACAATGATTTCGGTTGCGGCGCGGCACCGGTTACAGGATGTTGACGTCATGATGTCCTCCTGAATTCGTCACCGGCGATCCCCGGGGCGACAGGCATTGCGCCCGCGGTTTATGCTTGGAAACGGCACCGCCGCTTCTCTCAACCAGGGGTTCACGGGATCCCCGGTGATGGTTGAGTTCCGAACCCCTGATCAGTCATCTAACCACTGACGACAGCCTGCGTCAAATCGGAATCGAGGAATGGTATGCCTGTTACTATCAGGCGACCATTAAATAGCAATACTATCCCCGGAATTGCCCATTATCACCACGGACGTATCAAGTTTGTAATTCGCGAAGACGTCATATTTCGGCTATTAGACAGGTCATGCGTAGACTTCTCGTTATCCCCGGCCTGTTATTCGGCTTGTTTTTTGCCGGCGGAGGCTTTTTCATGGCGTCGGAAACCTCGTTACCGATGTGGCAGAACTGGCAACGTATGCAGGGCTGGCAGCCCAATGATGCTCGTCTGCTGTCTTTCTCCGGTGCGGAAAACGAGACCCGTGTGCACTACCGTTACGAATATGGCGGTGCCAGTTACCGTAGTAAAAACACGGGGGTCGTTCAGTTTAAGGACAATATTGGCTCCTGGCATCGGGACATGCAGGCATTGCTCGGCCGCATAAAACGCGGCGACGAGGCACTGCGGATCTGGGTCAATCCGTTCGATCCTGCGCAAGCCGTCATCGACCGCGACATGCGCTGGGGTTTGTTCGCATTGGTCAACGGTTTTTACGCGGTGTTCATACTCATCGGCCTCGCGGTGATCTACGCCAGTATTCGAAGTGCGAACAAAATTCCGGCACGGCATCGGCCGTCTTTATGGGACCTGCGCAAGCGCTGGCAACAGGCGCAAGCGGACGGGTCCACCAACCTTGGATTTCTGGAATATTGCCAGGAACTATACGCCGAATCACAGGCGCCTGAGCCGGACGATACCCCACCGCTCGATTGGCAAAGCCGCAAAGGCTGGGAAGATGCCCGAATAAAATCCGATGCCGGTAAAGGAATGTTGTTTCTCTGGGGATTCGCGATTGTCTGGAACGCGGTCAGTATCCCCGTTTCATTTGTCCTGCCTCGGGAATTGCAACAGGAAAACTATGCCGCGCTGTTGATACTGTTATTTCCGGCGGTGGGCCTATTCCTCATCTACAAGGCCATTCAACGCACCCTGGAATACCGCCGTTTTGGCCGGGTTTTGGTCACCTTGGATCCTTTCCCCGGGGCGACAGGCGGGCATGTCGGCGGCCATATTCAGGTCAAAAATCTGGACTATCGGCGTGCCAGCGAAGCGCAGACTTTAGCGGTAACACTGGAGTGCGTTTACAGCTACGTCTCCGGCAGCGGTAAAAACCGCTCGCGTCGTGAATCGATCAAATGGGTCGAACGCGGACAACCCAAAATCGACAATGCTATCGAAGGCATCAACCTGGTGTTTCGTTTTGACGTGCCGGATGACTTGCCGCAGGCCGATGTCGAGCAAAGCGGCGCCTACCACTTCTGGCGCCTCGGCGTGAGCGTCGAGGTTCCGGGCATCGATCTGAACCGCAGTTACAACATTCCGGTGTTTGCCACCGGCGAGACTTCACGCAATGTCAGTCACGATATCAGCGCCCAGGCCGCGGCGGCGCGCAAACAGGAAGCCGATGCCGCGGGACTCGCCATCGCCAGCGGTCAATTCGACATCGAAGGTTTGTCACGCGCGCTGCGTTTGCGCCAGGAAGGCAATCGAATTCACCTCAAGTACCCGATGTTCCGCAACAAGTTTCTAACGCTGTTTGCCGCGATATTCGCCGCGGGTTTCGGTTTCGCCTGTTACTCGATGGTCGATATGATAAGCGGTGGCGGAGTGTTCGGCATATTTATCGCAATCTTCAGCATTCCCTTCTTCCTGGTTGCGCTGGTGGCGGCCTTCGCAACCATTTACCTGCCCTTCAACAACTTGAGCGTTAGCATCCAGCCCGGCGAGGTTTCAGTGCTGCGGCGATTATTGATCTTCCCCGTTTATCGTCGTCAATTGCAGCAAGGCGATATTTCGCACCTGGCCATCAAGCGCTCGGGAAGCACGGGGCAGGGTGCCGACAAGATCGAGCATTTTAAAATTCATGCCGTCGATACTGGAGGCAAAAAAGTAACCCTCGCCGAAGATATCGATGGCGAAGACGTGGCAATGCATTTTCGCGATTACCTGGCCCAGCGTATTGGCGTGGTGGCAAAGTGAAGGTAATTACAGGGCCGGAGTGACAGACAGCCACGATCGATTGAATGGATAGAGCGTGTAAATTGTAAGGCCTGACCGGGGCGAGCTAATGGGTGATCCCTTGTTCGGTCTGAAATTATCGGGAAGTGGCAAGGCTGGCACGATTATCCATACCTCGATCACGTTTATCGGATAGCGGGTAAACGAGTTGTGCTCTGATTTCCGGGGCACATCTTTCAATTAGGTATGCTGTCCCCCGATAGATCCCCGAATAACCACCGACTCAATCGACAGACAAAAAAAGCGCCGGGCGACATACACCCGGCGCTATTTCGTTTAACGATTACTTGAACTTGGTGATCTCGCCGGACTTTACTCGATCCAGGTAACTATTCAATTCCCGTTTCACGATCGGCATCAGGCAATAGAGGCCGATAATGTTGACCACCGCCATGGCGAAGATCGCCGCGTCGGAAAAGTCGATGACCGGGCCCAGATTTGCCGCCGCGCCGATGATGACAAAAATGCAGAAGATGACCTTGAAGGTAATCTCCTTGCTCTTGCCCTCACCGAACAGGTAGGTCCATGCCTTCAGACCATAGTACGACCAGGAAATCATCGTCGAAAAGGCAAACAGTACGACTGCAATCGCCAGCACGTACGGGAACCAGCTGAACGCACTTTCAAATGCCGCAGAAGTCAGGCCGACACCGGAAGCACCGGTGGCGGTAACGATTCGTCCACCCTCGGTTATGTAGTTGCCGGTAGCCGCATCGATAGTCAACTGCCCTGTAATAATAATCACCAGTGCGGTCATGGTACAAATCACCACGGTATCGATAAACGGCTCGAGTAACGAGACGAAACCCTCGGTGATTGGCTCCTTGGTGCGAACCGCGGAGTGTGCAATCGCAGCGGAACCAACGCCGGCTTCATTAGAGAATGCGGCGCGCTTGAAACCCTGGATCAGCGCACCGACCATACCGCCGGCAACCCCGAGTCCGGTGAATGCACCGGCAAAAATCTGGCCGAAAGCCCAGCCTATCTTATCCGCATTGACGAGAATAATAATCAGCGCCGCGACCACGTACATGATGCCCATGAAAGGCACCACTTTTTCGGTGACCTTGGCGATCGACTTCAATCCACCGACGATAACCGCGAATACCACCCCGGCAAAAATCACGCCGGTAATCCAGCCCGGATAACCGCCGACAATCCCGGAAATCTGCTGATGGGCCTGGTTAGCCTGGAACATGTTTCCGCCACCAAAAGCCCCCAGGATACAGAACACCGAAAACAGAATCGCAAGAAACCTGCCCCCCGGCAGCCCACGTTCGGCGAAACCCTTGGTCAGGTAATACATCGGGCCACCGGAAACGGTGCCGTCATCGTACTCGTTACGATATTTCACGCCGAGGGTACATTCGGTGAACTTCGAAGCCATCCCCATCAGGCCCGCCAGTATCATCCAGAAGGTTGCACCGGGTCCGCCTATGCCGACCGCCACGGCCACACCGGCGATATTACCCAGCCCTACGGTTCCGGAAAGCGCTGTCGCCAGTGCCTGGAAATGACTGACCTCACCGGCGTCATTCGGATCCGAGTAGTCGCCTTTGACCAGGGAGATCGAATGCGGAAAAGCCCTGAACTGAATAAAGGCGAAATAGAAGGTAAACACCGTTGCCGCGACAACCAGCCAGGCCACTATCCATGGGAAAGTTGTGCCGGGAAACGGGCTGAAGATAAAGCTCACAAACCAGCCTGTGGCGTTGGCGAACATTTGATTGACCGTTTCATCGACTGATTGGGCGAGTACCGGGTTGGATATGAAGGCAAGTCCGAAAACGGCCAGGGTCGAAATTAATTTATTTATTTTCATTTTTAATCCTGAATTGATTATGGAACGATGGTGCAGGGAATCGGTGAAATCTGCGCCAGCGTACCCGCGACTGAACCAAACACCCGCACCGCGAGACTGCTTTCCCCGGTACGCCCGATGAATAATTGCGCTGCACCGGCCTCGCTCGCGATCGCAGACAATGTTTCCGCCACATGTCCGTACTTGATCACCGAATCGACCTCGACGCCGTCGGTTGACACCGATGCCAGCAGTGGATCGACCAGCGCAGTCTTGGCGCGCGCGAGTTCCTCTCCGCGACGCTTGTGTCGCTCCTCGAGCTCGTCGGGTGTCAGGAATGAATAAGGTGACCACTCCAGGACATGGGCAATCAAAACCGATGCACCGTCGCGCCTGGCGTGATCGATAGTAAACTCCAGTGCTCGATGGGAAGCCGGGCTTCCATCACAAGCAACCACGTATTTAATAGACATGTTTCCTCCTATTTGAATTGTTATGCACCAAATATGGTACCGGATAAGGGTAACCAGTTTTGCAGTGAAATACTTTTGCTTATTTGCTGTAATATCAATAATATTTTGTAATATTTAGCTTTAAATATATAAATTTAGTAAAATTTCCTATGGATCGAACCGATAGCAGAATACTTTCCTATTTACAGAAGCAGGGGAACATATCCATGGCCGAGCTCTCCGAACGCATCGGCCTGTCGTTGTCTGCCTGTCACAGGCGCGTCAAATTGCTCGAATCGAGAGGTGTCATCAGCCACTATGCGGCGCACCTGAACCGTCGCGCACTGGGCCTTGAGCTGCAGGTTTTTATCGAGGTGACGCTAGTTTCGCAACGTAAAGAGGCGCACACCGCTTTCGAGGAAGCCATCGACAAGATGCCGGAAGTGCTGGAAGTTCATTTGATTACCGGCGAATTCGATTACCTGATGCGCGTCGCCGCGCGCAGCACCGCCGACTATGAAATTCTGCTACGCAACAAACTCTCACAAATTCCATCGATCACGCAGATGCGAACCCTGCTCAGTATTTCCACGGTAAAGGAATTCGACGGCTATTATCTCGAATAACCGCTTCGACCATGGAGCCAGAGGTGACTATCTTCGTTAATTTGTCTCCTGTTGCTAAATATTACTTCTCAGGGTGCAGATAAGAGCGTATTTCGAGCGGTTAAATAAATGGGGCCTGTTCCGAATTACTCTTACATAAGTTCGCAACCATCATCATACCAATCCAATCAGGACCGGATAAACATGAAAGTTTTCGTGAATGCCTCGGCGGCTACGCCGCCTGCGGTTTACTTCACGAAA
>JAAESG010000450.1 GCA_024229615.1 Gammaproteobacteria bacterium
AGTCTATCCGGCTATCCACATAACGCCCCGCATCAGCGGCGCGGCTCTGCCGCGTCCGAGTGCATGCGTTTGATACTCATTGAGCCTTCCCCTCCAGCTTACCGCCGAAGCGGTAAACTGGAAGGTCACCACAACCATAGGAGAAGACTCCATGAGATTCTATACCCAACAACACCGTTATACCTGCGGAATTGACCTGCATGCGCGTTCCCTCTACGTCTGTATCCTCGATGATACCGGACAGAAACTGGTTCACAAGAATATTAAGGCATCCCCGGAGGCACTGCTGAAACTGATCGCCGATTATCAGGATGATCTGATCATCGGTGTCGAATGCATGTTTTCGTGGTACTGGATCGCCGATTTCTGCGCCGGTCATGGCATCGAGTTCGTACTCGGTCACGCGCTTTACATGAAGGCAATCCACGGCGGCAAGGCCAAGAATGACAAAATTGATTCGGAAAAGATTGCCCGGCTACTCAAGGGCGGTATGTTCCCCTACGCCTACGTCTATCCGCGAGAGATGCGCGCTACCCGCGACCTGATGCGCCGCCGCATCAAACTGGCACGTGAGCGCGGCGATCTGTTC
>JAAESG010000451.1 GCA_024229615.1 Gammaproteobacteria bacterium
GTTTCTCCTTCATTTTCAATGACTTAACAGTCATTGAAAATGGCGGTGCGTCCCTGCACCGCGGGAACTCTAATAAATCAGAGTTTCCCTAAGCTTACTCGGCCGGAGCTACAAGGCCCTGCCGATATCCGTTTCCGTCAGGCCAGGTGCCTGGAAAAGAAAGCGAGCGTCCTCGACCAGGCCAGTTCGGTAGCCTCCGTGGTATTTGTTGCTTGAACAATCTAAATAGTGAATATGAAATTGTCATCATAATTCCGCAGCCGCTTAATATTCGTCTAGGATTTGACTAGCCATTGCTGGTGGTCGGCCTGGTGATTCGCTGACCCAGGCAATATCGACAGTTCAAACGACAGAGAATTTATCAGGTGTTTAAAAACTTCCTGGGCAAAGCGCGTGCGTTTTTCAACAGGACCCCACTAAAGAGGCTCGCCAGAGCCCCATTTCATGGCGAAATTCGTGCTGCCCTGGTCGCATGGTTCGAGCGCCGTCGAAAACAACTACCCAACGATGTCACTCATCGCTTTCAATACCGATCCTATCCCGGATCGAGGACGCGCCGCTACCTGGTCCACGTTCCGCCAGGTAGTAGGGGTCCACGCCCCCTGGTCATGGTGTTACACGGATGCCGGCAAGACAATCATGACATCGAGAGAATTAGCGGATTCAATGAATTGTCGGACCGACACGGATTCCTGGTGGTTTATCCTTTCATTACCAGCTATCGGGGGATGCGGAACCGGAATTGCTGGGGCTGGTGGTTCGATCGGGAAATCCACCGCGGTGCGGGAGAGGTCGAAGACCTGTGGCAGATTATCGAGGAGATCAAGCTTGAGTATCCGGTCGATCCTCGCCGTATTCATGTAACCGGATTGTCGTCAGGTGCGGGTATGGCCGTTGCCATGATGGTCGCGCATGCCGACAAGATAGCATCGGGTGCGGCGGTTGCGGGCGTCCCTTACGCGGAGAAAGCCGAGGCCGTCCGGCATGACTTCAACCGGGTTCCACGCAATCGTCCGGTGGTCGCAATCGTAAAGGCGATGCAGGCTGAAATGGGTGATCTTGCGCGCGCTGTTCCATTGCAAATAGTGCATTCCGAAAATGACGACAAGGTCGATATCAATTCGGCCCGGATTTTGCGTGATAGCTGGGGTCATTGCTTCGGGATTGACACGCGTAACGCGGGCAAGTTGCAAAACGGAAGCCATGGAAATACTGGCTGGGAACATGGTTACTATGGAGATGAAGGGGGCAAGTCAACGATCGAAACCTTGTTTCTGCAAGGTCCCGGGCATGGCTGGTATGGCGGTAATCCGGGAGAGTTCAGTTTCCCCGATGCGCCTGATATAAAGCGCTATATCTGGAAGTTTTTCAAATCCCATCCACTGAAGAAGTAAGGTGGGATTCGATCTCTGTTGCCCTGATACATTGAGAATAATTTAGGGATGCCTTGCATAAGTCTTCCCCGGGTCGAGCGGGCCGCGCAGGTTCCGGGGCGGGCTCTGACTTAGCAGAGCACGAAAAATACAGTGTGATTTCTTGTTTTTCTTCGTTTTTCAATCACTTGCGTGATCGAAAAATCGCGGCACATATCTATGCCGCAGGAATCTCTGCAAAATGTAGAGATACCTTAGTTTTGAAGCGCTGCAACAAAACGTTCGACATCCGTGCTGTCGTTGTAGAGATGCGTTGACACTCGAAGCCTGCCAAATCCCGCGTAAGCTCCCCAGATTAAAACTTGCTGTCGTTCGAGAACCTGGCGGATGGTTTCAAGGTTTTCAGCCATGAAGCAAACATTTCCGGCGCGTTGTGAATCCTCAACCGGGGTCATGAGCTCAAAGCCAAGTGATGCAACCGATTCGTAAATCATGCCACTGAGGGTTAGCGCGTGTTGTTCAATCGCCTCGACACCAGTCTTTAAAATATGATCTAGCGCATTGTTCAAAATGTAGACACTGACAAAGCCGGCATTGCCTGGCTGAAACTGGTGGCTAGTCGGTTGCAGTGTAAATTCGATGGGATGTTTCCAACCGCCATGCTCCGACGGACTATTCCAGCCCAGAAATGGCGGTCGAAAATCAGGTAACCTTTCACGGTTGATATAAAACACGGCTGCGCCATGAACGCCGAGCAGCCACTTGTAACAACTCGAAACCATGATATCGGCGAGACCGGCATCAACCGGAACCACGCCTGCGGCGTGCGTCGCATCAAGCAATAACAACGCATTCGAAGACCTGACCA
>JAAESG010000452.1 GCA_024229615.1 Gammaproteobacteria bacterium
ATTTAGAGTCTAAATCGACCTCCGATACCCCAATGGTGTCGAATATCGACACGTCGGAATCCCGGACATAACCGGTTGGGATTAAAAAACCACTCATCTTGAGAAAACACCAATGGATCGGGAAGGGATTACTACTTGGCAAATTGAACCTCGAAGCGGCTCAATACCGTCATGCAGACAGAAAATCACACCAGCGCGCTCGACCTTGCGCCATCCGACGATCATGCGATATCGCCAGACAAACCCGGCGCGCTCCGGGGTCAGGTCTGGATTTCGATCCAGACAAGCCATGCGCAGCGCCTTTTCCATGGACGGAAAGCAACGCCTACCAAGCCGGCGATCGTTGGTCTGGTCGGATTTGCCACCCGGCTACGCGTGATCTGGCAAGGAGCGCGCGACGATGACCCCTACGCGGACTGGTGGTTGATCAAGGTCCATGAGGCTATCGTGGCTACCGGCGATGAGCTGCGCAGCCGAAAGCAACAGCTCACCGAATCACTCGAGCAGATGAATGCGCTGGATGTTGATATCGCCGCCTCAAAACGTCCCTATCGCGTCCCGCTTAATTTTGCCAATCCCTATGCTTACCGGGGCGCAATGCTGATCGCTGAATTCGATAGCCTTGTGTGCATGGCGTTAACACTGCGTCATATCGGTCTGCTGCAAAGCCAGGTGAGCGAAAACATCATCAAGGCGAGCGCTCGAAAACTCCGGTCGCTGTTCATGATTCCGCAGAGCTACCGATTGCTGAAAATCAACCGGGACCTGGTTCAAAGCGGTAAGGGACGAAGCCAGGAGGCACGCAAGCTGATGGGTGAAATCCCAGCCGACGTACTAAGCGGTGCACGTCAAGCGCCGCTTATTCCCAACAAGCGGATTTTATCCTCGGGATTTGCAGGCCAGGTCAAACTTCATTCAGAGGCATCCCCTGACCCGGACAACCGGTTCACCAACCATAACGACGACGAATGATGTGTCGGCTTTTCACTGGCATGAATCGGGCTTCGCGCCATAGGATCAAACAACGTTTGCCAACGCCTTTGAGCCCCGGTCGTGGCTAAAGCAAACCCGCGACAACGGGTCGTGTTGCATCTCGATCCACGTATCGCACTGGAGGCGATTATTTTGAACAGACACGAGCGAATACCGCAGGCCCGCCGGCAAGAGTGGCTACGCGGACTTCTACTTCAGGGATTTCGCATCGAATGCCAGGCGCTACGCGCCACCTCGAGCGGCACAACCCCCGGTCTGATTACAAGAACGAACAGCTTTAGCCCGGGCATCAAGCGGACACCAATCTGCACAGTAGATCCCGAACCCGCGGTTGTCGGGATGACACCTTCGCATGTGGATACCGCCGAAAAACCCTTTGCAGCTCTTGGCAAAGTCATCGGCTAAGCCGGGAAACTCGACCCGATTAACAATGAATGAAACAGAGGCACTAAAACCAATGAACAATGCTCCCGCAATAATCCCCGTCCCGGTAGGCCTCGATGACGGCTATGCATTCATCAAATTGGCATTGCCGGATGGCCGCCTGATCGTGATTCCTTCGCGGGCACGGGTTGGCCGTTCGGACATGACCTGGATTGACGGCGCCGAGCAGCGCGTATTCGAGTATGAAACGGAAGGCGCCGTGTACTCGGTTGGCGCCATCGACGGAGCACCGACGCATTTCGACGGTTACTCATGGTCGGGACTGAATCGGGCCGTGGTTCAACACGCTTTACAGCAAGCGGGATTCGCGGGCCAGACCGTGCATGCGGTTTCCGGTATGCCGGTAAGTAGCTTCTATCGCAATGATGGCGAGCAGCGCCATGAGGCGATTGATCGAAAACGCGAAAGCTTAAAAACGGCGGTCCAACCGTTGCCGGATGGGTTACCGGTTGGAATCGCATTCCACGGGGTGATCCCCGAGGCCCTGGCTGCCTGGTATGACTATGTGATCGAGGAGCAAAATGATGAAGTCACCCTGGACAAAGATCGTGTCTCCGAACCGGTGGCGATCATTGATATCGGCGGGCGAACCACCGACTACGTCGTCGTGAAGGAACAGGGCATCCTGCACGCCTCATCCGGCTCGCTCCAGTGCGGCATGCTGAACGTGAAGCAACGCGTTGCCGACGGTATTCAGGCACGTTTCGATCTCGAAGTCTTAAGCGAGCAGTTGGTTTCATCGGCCGTCGAACAAAACAGTATCCGCCTCCGAGGCAATGACCATG
>JAAESG010000453.1 GCA_024229615.1 Gammaproteobacteria bacterium
AGAGCATTCTTGTGAACCCTATTTCGATAAAATCGTAGCTATTGAAAAGTGATAAGTCAACGCTTTATTTACCTACTTTCCGCGCATTTCAATTTAGACTTTTCGTGATTTATCGTCTTCTAGAGGATTGATTTAGCAGGCTTTATATTTTACTGGCGTTCACGCCAAATCGTCTCAACTGTGCGTGGCACCTCCTATGGGCGATAATTTTCATTCTTGATGAGATCGTTATCGTCCGTGGCGATTTTGTCAAGTTGAATCGTAGACCCACGACAAACTCCGTCGCCTGAGTTGAAGCTGCCCGCGGTATTCGTAGGACGCGACTCTCCCATCGAACGTAGCCTGTACTGTTTTCCTCCGGGGGGCTGGACATTCCCTTTCAGCGAGCGTACAGTAAGCTCGTGGAGGGAAGATGAACGCAGAACAATTGCTCATTGCCAAGCCCTTGCGCTTCTGTGGGGAACCGGTATCAAGCGAACAGCTGGCGTTGATTACTCAGGTCGTCAGGCGCTGTAGTGGACTGAGTCGTACCGAGCTGGCCAACACTGTGTGCGAATTGTTCGATTGGACACGACCCAACGGTAAACTCAAAACCGTGGAATGCCGGCAGTTCCTGGAACAGCTGCAAGAACGCCATTTATTGCAGTTACCCGCCATCCGCAACAAAGGCCGGGGTAAAAGCCAGAAGATCGCCCTCACGGCGGTGAGTGCCGGAACAGAGCGACTGCAAGGCACGGTCAAGGATTTTAAGCCGATCAGCCTGCGTCTGGTCAACACAGCGCAACAGCGAACGCTATTTCGCGAAACCATCGAACGTCACCACTACCTGGGCTATCGCATCCCTTTTGGCGCCCACTTGTGTTACCTGATCGAAGTGGCGCAGCCTGCACCGACGGTGGTCGGGGCTCTCCAATTCTCCTCACCGGCCTGGCGCATGGCCGCACGTGATGACTGGATTGGCTGGACGGATACGCTGCGTACACGCCATCTGCAACGCATCGTCAATAATTCCCGTTTCTTGATTTTGCCGTCGGCTCGCATCAAGTATCTGGCCAGTCACGTGCTCTCATTGGCGAGCCGGTGCTTGGTCAGTGACTGGCAGGCAAGCTACCATGTCGAACCGCTGTTGCTGGAGACGCTGGTCGATAGCCAACGGTATTCGGGTGTCTGCTATCGTGCCGCGAATTGGTTCGAACTGGGACAGACCAGCGGTCGCGGCCGTCAAGACCGTACCCATACCCGCCATGGTGCCTCCCCCAAGCGTCTGTTCGTTTATCCGCTGCGGGCCGATGCCCGCGCATCGCTTCGAGGCGACGGCGGCCAATGACCAAACAGCAGGTGGAAAACCGATGGAAACGCTGATCCGCAAGCGCATTGGCGAAATCCCGATCCTGCAAACGGTCATCCAACGGTTGAGATTTCGCGAGATATTGCTCAGCCACATTAAACCCCATGGCAATGAAACGGTGCCGGCAGTCGATACACTACTGGTGCTGGTATGGAATATTGCTTGCGGGCGGCAACCGCTGTATGAGTTGCCCGAGTGGGTCGAAAAACTCGACAGCGGGTTGCTGGGGCAGACGACGGATACGACCGAGAATCCTTATGGCGACGACCGCTTTGCCAGAGCACTGGATAAGCTCTATGCGGCTGACAGGGCCTCGATAACCACCGATATTGCCCTGCGGGTGATCGAGACTACCGGCGTTGACCTGAGCCAGTTACACAACGATTCCACCACGGTAAAAAGCTTCGGGAGTATGCCGGGAAAGACCGCCACGGGGTTGTATTTTACCCAGGGCCACAGCAAAGATCATCGCCCCGATCTCAAGCAGATCGTCTACAACCTCACGATCAGTGCCGATGGCGCGATCCCCATTCACTACAAAACCTACCCGGGTAATCGCACCGATGATACCCTGCACATTGAGACCTGGAATGCGCTACGCCGGATTACCGGTACCGCCGATTTTCTGTATGTAGCCGACTGCAAGGTCTGTACCCATAAGCAGCTGTCGCATATCGTGCGCCACGGTGGGCGTGTGGTCACGCTGATGCCGGAAACTTGGAAAGAAGCTGGCGATTTTAAAGCGACGTTGCGTCAAACCGCCAAAGCGAAAAAACGCATTTTGCGCCGTCCTCTTCCCAATGGCGAAGAAGGCTACGAGACATTTTATTGTTTCAGCGGGCAGTATCGGACCAACAAGGGTGGTCACCCGCTGCACTGGATCTATTCCACGCAGAAGAAAACACGCGACCGTGCAGCACGAGAGAAACGGCTGAAAAAAGCCGAATACGATCTCACGAAACTGATGGCGAAACTCAACACCAGAAGGTTGAAAACCAGAGACCAAATTCAACAGCGAGTACAGAAGATACTCAAAGGTTACGGTGTGGAAGCTTTTTACCACACAGAGGTTGGCGAGGTGGAACAACAGTGGAAAAAGCAAGTCGGCAAAGGCAGGCCGGGTAAGAATACCCAGTATGAAACCATCGTTGAGACTCTATACACACTCTCCTGGAGGAGAAATAAGGAAGCCCTGGATCGGGAAAAAAAGGTCGATGGTATCTTTCCCATCCTTTGCACCGACGAGACCATGACGGCGAAAGCTGCATTGGAGGCCTACAAATACCAGCCGCGACTCGAAAAACGGTTTTGCCAACTCAAGAGCGTGCATCACGTGGCGCCGACGCTGTTTAAGCGCGTTGAGCGTGTCGAAGCGATCATGTTGTTATTCTTTCTGGCGTTGATCCTCCAGGCGGTCATTGAAAGAGAAATTCGCCAAAAAATGAAGGCGTCCAATATTGATGCGCTGTCGATCTACCCGGAACATCGACTCGCTTACCACCCGACGACGGCAAAGATATTTGAGCGTTTTCAAGATATTTCGAACTATCGAATCGTCGAAGGTGGCCAGGTGAGCAAAGTCTACCGTGATGAAATCACCGATCTACACAAAGAAATACTTTCGCTGCTGGATATGACAGAGAAAAACTATTGGCAAAAGGTGGCATGAATTGATGGTATCGGTTTCACTCCAAGCAGGTTATCGGCTGATTTTTTGAGATTTCCGATCCGAATAATTAAGGGAAAGTCTGAATCAAAATGCGCGGAAAGTAGGATCTACTATTCCTGTTTTATTTAGTTACAGATGCCGAGCCGCGCCACTTGGAACCCACTTCGACAATTATATTCTTTTCAACCAAGCGAAATTCCCGCCCCTTCTCATATCTATCCTGCGCATGCTTTACTTCAGAAAGATCTGAGCGTGAAGGATCTGATATTCCCGCTAGAATAAAATTATATCTTCCTTGCGTGAGACTCAGGTGATAATTGGGCCCACCCATAAGA
>JAAESG010000454.1 GCA_024229615.1 Gammaproteobacteria bacterium
CATCACGCATTTTAACCATCGCAGCATAAACACCGGATGTATTTTCACTATCCAGATCCATGTCAAGATTACCTTCCGCGATGCTGTTGGCGACCTCTTGCAGTGAGGAGGGTTCGGCGCCAAGCTGGCTTAAAATCCCTTTCCTGACGAAAAATCCGAGCATCGCCGAACCAATAACGCTGACCAGCGCTATCACCAGCGAAATAGTGAACCTGGTGGTGGCTGAATCAATCAGCGAAGTCGTCTTGACCTGCAGGTTCCCGCTGAGGTGATTTTCAACCTTTTTCAGCAGGTCAATTTTGCCAGTCTGCTGCTCGAACCAATAACCCGGATCAATACCAAAACCACCGGTACTCGCATTGTCGAAAGCGATTTGACGCATGCGATCGGTTTCGCTGATAAGGTTGCCGGTCATGGTCTGGCGATAAAAATCGATTATATCGGCGGAAGAGATCGAAAGAAAAACGCTCATGAAGTTATCCTGTGCATTCACCAGCGACACGAATTTATTAAAAACAGCGCCAAAGTGATCTCGTGCAAGCACGCCGCCGAGAACTGCGCGTTCGATTCCTGCACGCTCCTTACTTTGCAGAAAACTGGCATAAGCTGTGGTCAAAATCGCGAGTTCTCCGTTCGAACTCATGGTTGACATCAGTGATATCAGACCGAGCCAATCTGCATTGTGTTTACTGAAAAAACCAATGGCATCACCCGCGGTAATCGCAAAATTGTCAATCTGTATGCGCTTGTTTTTGAATTCACTAACGTTAGCCAGTGCATTTTGCAAATCACCGACCAGCCTGCTATTGATCGCAGCAACATCGAACTCTGACAGAAATTGCTCCAATGCCTCAATTTTCTTGTCAGTTTCGATGCGCTGAGTTTTCATTTCGGGACCGAATCTCGCCCCTTTGCTATTCATGAAAATAGCGGTGGCACCGCGTTCTTTTTGGGCTTCATGAACGAGACTACTGGCATGAACGCCCAGTTCACTGAGCGAGCGTAGATTTGCCGTATCCTGGCGCAGATTACTGGCTGTTATTGCCTCGTATGAGGCATATCCTATTAAAACCATCACCGGAACCAGCATTATTATTAGTAGTTTA
>JAAESG010000455.1 GCA_024229615.1 Gammaproteobacteria bacterium
GATTGTCGCGCCATTGCCAAGGCGGCTGGCGAAGAGCTGGGCGCCTGTTGGGCATTTATCGGCAAACGCTTTCAAATATTTGTTTATGGATTTTATCCTGTCGAAGAACGCTGGCGGGTCAATATTGCGTTCATCATGATGCTGGCCGCGCTGGTTCCGGTATTGTTTGACCATGTCCCCAATCGCAAGCAGGGTTTGTGGTTTTCGTTAATTGCACCGGTCATCATTGGCTGGTTGCTGATTGGTGGCCTGGGTCTTACCCCGGTGTCAACTGACAAGTTTGGCGGTTTCATGCTCACGCTGACTATCGGTGTGACCGGTATCGTCGGCTCCTTACCCATCGGCATCGCGCTCGCGCTCGGGCGGCAATCGCCCATGCCCGCGTTGCGCATGGTCTGCGTTGCGTTTATCGAGTTCATCCGCGGTGTGCCGCTGATTACGCTGCTGTTTGTCGCGTCGACCATGCTGAACTACTTCCTGCCACCAGGAACAACCTTCGACCTGTTGTTGCGCGTATTGATCATGGTAACGCTGTTTTCCTCGGCCTATATAGCCGAGGTCATCCGAGGCGGACTACAGGCGCTGCCCAAGGGTCAGATTGAAGCTGCCGACTCGATGGGATTGAAGTACTGGCAATCGATGCGATTGATTATTTTGCCCCAGGCTATGAAGATTTCGATCCCGGGGATCGTGAATACCTTCATCGGCCTTTATAAAGATACCACTCTCGTCATTATCATTGGTCTGTTCGATCCGCTCGGTATGGGACGTGCGTCGCTGGCCGATACCAAGTGGCAGGGCCTGTCGACGGAGATTTACGTGTTCGTCGCGATCTTTTTCTTTGTATCCTGCTTCTCGATGGCACGATATTCACTTTATCTAGAAAAGAAACTCCATACCGGACATTAAAAGTTAACCAGGGTATAAAATTATGAGTAGTCAACCAGAAGCAGCCGCCACTGATCTCCACGTATCCGACGAACTGGTCATCAAAATCAAGGAAATGCACAAGTGGTATGGTTCCTTTCATGTCCTCAAGAATGTCAATCTCGACGTTTACCGTGGCGAGAGAATCGTTATCTGTGGTCCTTCCGGTTCCGGAAAATCAACCTTGATTCGATGCATTAACCGATTGGAAGAACACCAGCAGGGCGACATTATTGTCGATAATGTCGAGCTGACCAACGATCTCAAAAATATCGACGCGATTCGTCGCGAAGTCGGTATGTGTTTCCAGCATTTCAATCTGTTCCCGCACCTGACAGTCATGGAGAACTGTGCACTGGCGCCGATCTGGGTCAAGCAGATTCCGCGTAAGGAAGCCGAAGCCACTGCGATGAAATATCTGGAACGGGTAAAAATTCCCGAACAGGCAGACAAGTACCCTGGCCAGTTGTCGGGTGGTCAGCAGCAACGTGTTGCCATTGCGCGCTCGCTGTGCATGAACCCGAGAATTATGTTGTTCGATGAGCCGACCTCGGCGCTCGATCCGGAAATGATTAAAGAAGTGCTCGACGTCATGATCGAGCTCGCAAAGGAAGGCATGACCATGTTGTGTGTGACCCACGAAATGGGTTTCGCCAAGACGGTTGCGAACCGCGTCATCTTCATGGATGGTGGCGAGATCATCGAAGAAAACGATCCGCACGAGTTCTTCGATAATCCGCAGCACGAACGTACCCAGCTGTTCCTGAGCCAGATTCTCGCGCATTAATCTATACAGGGGTTTTCACGCCACCACTCCGTCATCCCCGCAGTCCTACGCCGTCATCCCCGCGTAAGCGGGGATCTTGCCAGGATGACTCTATCTTGCACCGGGTTAATAGAATAGTCGGGGTATCAGTCGGCCGTACCCAGTAGCGCCTTCAGATCGGCGAACGTATCCAGACCCCGCTGATGTTTTTCACCCTCCGATAGCTTACTCAGGGTGTGCTCGGCACCTTCAAGATCGGCTTCGGGTAGTTCATACA
>JAAESG010000456.1 GCA_024229615.1 Gammaproteobacteria bacterium
GGCGAAAAGACTCTCTTCAGACGAATGTACCATACCCTGAATCCCGGTGACGTAGTTCTTGCCGATGCCCTATTTGACGATTACTTCATTGCGTGCGAATTGTGCAATCGAGGTATCGACATCGTTACCCGCGTTCAGCACGAACGTAAGGCAAGCAGGACAGCAGAAAGCAGACCCGATGGCGACTTGATCGTTTGGCAGCGCCCCAATAAGCCGCGAGGAATGACGGGAGAGCAATACCGGAGCTATCCAAAGCAGCTCTTGATGCGGCAGGTGACGGTTGATGCTCGCGACAAGAACAACCGCGTCAAGCAATTCAAAGTCGTTACCACGATTCTCGCCCGGTCGATCGATGGCAAGCAGATAGGCGATTTGTACGAGCGCCGATGGGAGGGGGAAGTCGATATCCGGTCGATCAAATGTACGATGCAGATGGATATCCTGCGTTGCAAGACGCCCGACATGGTTCACAAGGAGATTTGGACTCACCTGCTGGCGTACAACTTACTCCGCACGGTCATGGCCGTTGCCGCCAACGAGAACGATATCGAGCCTCGCAAGCTGAGTTTCAAAGGAGCCAAGCAAGCCTTAACTGCATTCGCTCCAAAGCTTGAAGCTGCCC
>JAAESG010000457.1 GCA_024229615.1 Gammaproteobacteria bacterium
GATTTACCAAGTAATGAATAATATTTTAAAAAACAAAAAGTTACCTGAGAAAAATTTAAATAAATCCAACGGCGTAAAAAATACGCACACCCCAATGATGCAACAATACCTGCGCATCAAGTCGGACCATCCCGAAACACTTCTGTTTTATCGCATGGGCGATTTTTACGAGCTGTTTTACGAGGACGCGCGCAAGGCCGCACGGCTTCTCGACATCACCCTGACCAAACGAGGTCAATCTTCCGGGGAGCCAGTACCGATGTGCGGTGTACCCTATCATGCGGTCGACAATTACCTCGGCAAGCTGGTTAGAAAAGGCGAATCGGTTGCTATCTGCGAGCAGATTGGTGATCCGGCTACCAGCAAGGGCCCGGTCGAACGCAAGGTGGTGCGGGTTGTAACTCCGGGCACCCTGACAGATGAGGCATTGTTGCAGGATCGTCGGGAAAACCTGCTGTGCTGCATCTACCGGCATCAATCCGGCTGGGGTCTGGCGGCGCTCGAAATTAGCTCAGGGCGTTTTTCACTGAGTGAACTCGAAAGTGACGACCTGTTGCGGGGTGAAATCGCACGCCTTAACCCCGCCGAAATCATCTATTGCGAAGACCAGGAGTTACCCCTGGATAGCGTCTATATCCAGCAGGCGCACGCCATGCCGCCGTGGTACTTCGAACTGGATAGCGCAACCAGATTGCTTTGCAGACAATATCAGACACGTGACCTGCAAGGTTTCGGAATTACAGAATGCAGTCTTGCTATCAGCGCAGCGGGTTGCCTTTTGCAATACGTGAACGACACGCTCAAAACCGAAATCATTCATCTGCAGGCGTTACGCTACGAACAGTTGAGCGATTTGTTGCTGATTGACGCCAATAGCCGTCGTAATCTCGAATTGACCCGTTCTTTCAATGATCAGTCGCCGCACAACAGCCTGCTCAGCATTATCAATTTTTGTAGCACCGCAATGGGGCATCGCGAGCTGACGCGCTGGATCCAGAAACCGTTACGCGACCAGCAGCGGGTGCGAGAACGCCATCACGCCGTAGCGAGTCTGCTCGACAATCATGAATTCGAAACACTGAGTGAGCGTCTCGCTGAATGTGGCGATATAGAGCGTATACTGGCACGTATCGCGTTGCTTTCGGCCAGACCGAGGGATCTGTCGACCCTGGCCTCGACACTACAGACCTTGCCCGCACTGCAACAGCAGCTGGCACAGCACGACAGTCCGCTGCTGGAGGAATTGTCTGCGTCGATCAACACCCATCCTGAAGTCGTCGCATTGCTCGATGCGGCGATCATCGATGAACCGCCAATGCTGATTCGTGACGGTGGTGTCATTAAAACCGGGTTTGACCCTGAACTCGATGAGTTGCGCGCCCTGAGTGCAAATGCGGATCAATTCCTGATCGATCTCGAATCACAGGAGCAACAGAAAACCGGAATCAATTCACTCAAGGTGGCCTATAACCGGGTGCACGGTTTTTATATCGAAGTCAGTAAGCTGCAAAGTACCGCGGTCCCCGCGGAGTACGTCCGTCGTCAAACACTGAAAGCTGTGGAACGTTATATCACGCCCGAGTTGAAGGCTTTTGAAGACAAGGTACTGAGCGCACGTGAACGAGCGTTGGTGCGTGAAAAATATCTTTACGAAACCCTGTTGAAACAGCTCGGGGAAGATCTCGCAGCACTGCAACAATGCGCGCAATCCCTGGCTCAACTCGATGTATTAACCTGCTTTGCGATCGTGGCTTACAAGCAGGAATGGAGCGCGCCCGAGTTGACCGATGCGCGCCTGCTGGAAATCGAGGCGGGTAAACACCCAGTGGTGGAACATTCACTCGATCAAGCCTTCATCGCCAATGATTTGCATCTCGACGAAGGCAGCAGCATGCTGCTGATAACCGGACCCAACATGGGTGGTAAATCGACCTATATGCGTCAGACCGCGTTGATCGTCATACTCGCCTACATGGGCAGCTACGTACCCGCGCGCAAAGCACTGCTCGGTCCGATCGACCAGGTGTTTACTCGTATCGGCGCCAGCGATGATTTATCCAGCGGGCGCTCGACATTCATGGTGGAAATGACCGAGGCAGCGAATATTTTAAACAATGCGAGTGCCAACAGTCTCGTATTAATGGATGAAATAGGCCGCGGCACCAGCACCTTTGACGGGCTGGCATTGGCCTGGGCATGTGCCGATCATCTTGCCAGGATCTCGAACGCGTTCACCTTGTTCGCTACCCACTATTTTGAACTAACCCAACTGCCCGAACAGTATCAGAACATCAGGAACGTACATCTGGACGCTGTCGAGCATGGGGAAGACATTATATTCATGCATAGCGTGAAACCCGGCCCGGCAAACCAGAGCTATGGCTTGCAAGTTGCGCGTCTCGCGGGGATCCCTGCGCAGGCGATTCAGCTCGCGCGTCAGAAATTGCGACTGCTTGAGCAGCAATCGACACAGGCACAAGGTGATTTATTCAGTGAGCCAACTCCGCAGGAAGACGCAACCCCTTCCGCTTTACTCACACAACTGGAGGCGGTCGACCCCGACGACTTGAGCCCAAAGCAGGCCCTGGAGTTAATTTACCGTTTGAAAAGCCTTGCCAAATTGTGAGACAGTATTACGATATCTCAAGGAAGCCCTGCATAAGTCAACCTGACTTAGCAGGGCACGAAATACGTAAAGAATTAATTTTACGGATTTCTTCATTTTTCAATCGCTTGAGCGATCGAGAAATAGCGGCACATCCTTGTGCCGCAGGAATCTCTGCATTTTGCAGAGATTCCGTAATTGATTTATTTGGGCATCAATCTAGACTTTGCCCAGTTCTAAACAAGTAAGCAGAGGTAAACTAATGACATTTGTCGTTCTCGAGAATTGTATCAAGTGCAAGTACATGGATTGTGTCGACGTGTGCCCGGTCGACTGTTTTCACGAAGGACCGAACTTCCTCGTCATCGACCCCGAAGAGTGCATCGATTGCACTCTGTGTGAACCAGAATGTCCGATAGAAGCCATCGTCTCGGAAGATGACATACCCGAAGGTCAGGAAAAGTTTCTCGAACTTAACGAGGAACTGTCCCAGTCCTGGCCGGTTATCACCGCCAGCAAGCCCCCACCGGATGACGCTGATGAGTGGGACGGTGTCGCCGATAAGTTGCAATACCTGGAACGATAGTCCGTAACCACGCTGGTTCTCCCGTCACGTCATTTTGACTTTCGTCAGGCCGATCTCTAGAATCGATCGCGACACACGGGAATTTTCTTTCAAGCTGTTCTCAAATCCGGGTATTTGAGTAGGTGGAAGGGCATCATGGCGGAATGCAAATATTATTCTTTTTACGCGCTTGCGAAGATTAACGATCCCGAGTTACTGTATGAGGCATTCCAGCAGCAGATTGCGCCAGGATATGCCGACAAGATCGAAATTGACGTATTTGAGCACAGCGACCAGCACTGGAACCGCCTGACCCGAAGTGGTGGGCTCGACCAGAAGATTCCCGAACAGGTCCTCGATACACTGAATCAAAAATTTGGGGCACAGGATCTCGGTAGCTGGTACTACGATGGTGAAATCGAAGGCTGGTTCTGCAGTTACAAACCGCTCACCAGTAAACACTTCGTCTTGCTGCTAAAATCGCGTGACCCCGACAAGCTAATTGAAGAAGAATATCTGCAATTCCTGTTTCATTTTTATTGCCATCAGCTGCAAATGTTACAGGGAACCTATCGAGACGCGCTCACCGGACTCTACAATCGGCGTGCATTCAATGAAAAGCTGGTACAATTGCTCGACCGCTCCAGCCATTACAAACGCCGCTCGATCAATTTTTCCCCCACTGTTTTCGTGATGCTCGATATCGATCACTTTAAATCGATCAATGATAGCCTCGGGCACCTGTTCGGCGATGAGGTGCTGTTGTTGCTGTCACAACAAATGACCGAGTCGTTTCGCGAACACGACCTGTTGTTTCGCTACGGAGGTGAAGAATTTGCGATGGTAATAATGGATATAACCAGCGAACAGGCGCAGCAATCGCTGGAACGTTTTCGTGAAAAAATTGCCCGCTATAATTTCCCCAACGTTGAGCAGGTTACCGTCAGCATCGGCTTTACTCATTTCGATAAAAACCTTTCCATGGATGAATTGATCGGACAGGCCGACAACGCACTTTATTACTGCAAGGCCACCACGCGCAACGCCGTGCACAGCTATCAGGACCTGGTCGACAAAAAATTGATCCCAGCAGTCAAGGCACCACAATCTCCCAGCGTTGAAATCTTTTAGGGCCTGTTAACACTATTTGAAATATCGCTGAATTGACCTTCTAATCCGGCAGCAATAATTGTGGCTGGCTTAAAGCCTGGCATGCCCCGTTACTTGCACACGGAATCGTCGAGGAACTTTTTAACCACGGGTGAGAAATGTTCATCATCGATGAGAAAGGCGTCGTGGCCGTTAACCGAATCAATTTCGACGTAGTCGACTTCGGTGTCGGTAGCGCGCATCAGGTCTGCAATTTCCCTTTGCTGCCGGGCCGGGAACAGGATATCGGTGGTTACGCCGATAACCAGCGCTCGCGCAACCTGCAATTTTGACATGCCGTCATCCATTGAATCGCCATGTTCGGCGATATCGAACCAGTCCATCGAACGCGACAGGTAGAGATAACTGTTGGGATCGAAGCTGTGGATAAACTTTTGCGCGTTGTACTCGAGGTATTTTTCAATTTCAAACTCGTGTTCGAAACGCTGGCCGCTGAGCTTTTCCAACGGAATCCGACTGCGGTCAAACTTGGAGTTCCACTCATCGGCTGCACGATAAGATACCAGACCGAGTTTGCGGGCCAGCGACATACCCACCAGTGGTCGAGAGTCGTCAGTATAACGTCCCTGGTTCCAGTCGGGATCGCTGCGAATGATTTCCCGCTGCAGGGAACGCAATGCAATGGTCAGGGGTAAAGCCTGGGTAGCCGCGGATATCGAAATCAGGTACCTGATCTCTCCCGGGTACTGCATGGCATAGGCGATCGAAGACATACCTCCCATCGACGAACCCACCGCCGCATGTAGCTTGTCGACACCAAGCTCCCGCATCAGGTAATAGCCGGAGCTGGCAATATCCTCGACCGTGACATCCGGGAATTCCGCGCCATAGTTCTCGCCGGTTACAGGATTGATCGAGCCTGGCCCGGTACTGCCATAACAGCCCCCCAGGGAATTCGCGCAAACCACGAAAAAACGATTAGTGTCGATCGCCTTGCCAGGTCCAATCATGTATTCCCACCACCCAGGTGAAGTATCCTCGGGCGAGGATGCGGCGTGGGCACTCGGTGACAGCCCGGTAAATATAATTATCGCATTGTCGGCGCTGGGCGATAGTTCGCCCCAGGATTCATAGGCAAGCGTTACCTCTGGCAAACTGCCACCGCGCCACATCTTGAATTCGCCGTCGGGAAGATTCCTCAGGGTGATATTCCGGGTCGCCGTGGTAGCAAAGGTATACGCGTTTTCTTCGTCTGCCATAAACTGGACCTCTGCGTGTCTGTCGGATACAGGTAATCGCGGGTTGCATTAAATATTGAGCATACGTTGCAAGGCTACGCGTGCATTATTGGCAACATCGGGAGCAACCGAAATCTGGTTAACAATACTGCCTTCGACCAGATTCTCCAGGACCCAGGCAAGATGCTGTGGATCGATGCGAAACATGGTCGAACACATGCATACCATGGGTGACATGAATTGCACCATCTTGTTCTCACTCGCGAGCGTCTGGTGCAATCGATTGACCAGGTTAAGCTCGGTACCAACCAACCACTGGGTGTCAGGCCGAGCCCCCGTAATGGTCTTGATGATGTACTCGGTGGAGCCGACAAAGTCTGACATTTGACAGACTTCGAAACTGGCCTCGGGGTGTGAAATTACGTGGCCATCGGGGAATTCTTTACGAAAATTTTCGATTTGCTCTGGCTTGAACATCTGGTGTACCGAGCAAAATCCCTTCCACAGGATCATTTTCGCCGCTTTAATCTGCTCCGCGCTAAGCCCGCCCATGGGCAAGTCGTAATCCCATACCACCATATCTTCAAGTGGAATACCCATTTTGTAGGCGGTATTTCTGCCGAGGTGCTGATCGGGGAAAAACAACACTTTTTGCCGCCTCGCGAACGACCAGTCGAGAATTTTTTGCGCGTTGGTGGAGGTGCACACGATGCCACCATGCTCACCGCAGAAGGACTTCAGGTTGGCCGCCGAATTAATATAGGTAACCGGGGTTATACATTCATCTGCATCCAGTACCGAGTTTAACTCCTGCCAGGCCCTTTGCACCTGTTGAAGATCGGCCATGTCGGCCATCGCACAACCGGCGGACAGGTCCGGTAAAATGGAAACCTGTTCAGGACGAGAGATGATATCTGCGACCTCGGCCATGAAATGGACGCCGCAGAAGACGATATACTCGGCCCTGGAATCAGCCGCCTGGCGCGAGAGTTTTAACGAATCCCCGGAATAATCAGCATGCTTGAAAATCTCATCGCGCTGGTAGTGATGGCCGAGGATGACGACTCGCTCACCGAGGGCCTGCTTGGCGCGGACGATACGCTCATCACAATCCTCATCATTTAAAGACGCATAGGGTTGCAGATCAATTGCGGTGGCAGCCATGTTTACTCGTATTTGTCAGACGAATAGAAAATTCTATCACCTGCCGTGTCACCTGCCAATTGTGCTTTAAAACAAACCGGGCTTTAACCCTGCTCGCTCTGGGGTTTACGCAGTCGTATTGAAAGCTCACGCAACTGGTGCTCACTGACCGGCGCTGGCGCCTGGGTAAGCAGGCAGGACGCAGTTTGTGTTTTCGGGAATGCCATCACATCCCGAATCGAGTTTGCGCCCGCCATCAACATCACCATACGGTCGAGACCGAAGGCGATACCGCCATGCGGTGGACAACCATATTTCAGAGCGGTAAGCAGGAAACCAAACTTGTCCTCGGCTTCCTGCTCTTCGATACCCAGTAGCTTGAAGACCCGTTGCTGCATGTCCATGCTGTGTATACGCACCGATCCACCACCGAGTTCAGTACCGTTAAGCACCATATCGTAAGCGCGTGACAACATTCCACCCGGGTCGGCCTCGAGTTCCGCCGGATCATCGGTCGCAGGTGCAGTAAAGGGATGATGCAGCGCATTCCAGCGGTTTTCAGGTTCGTCGTGCTCGAACATCGGAAAATCAACCACCCAAAGAAAGCGCCAGCCTTCTTCAACCAGGCCGCGATCCTGTGCGACCTTTAAACGCAGTGCACCCAGTGACTCGTTGACGACACTGGCCTTGTCGGCGCCAAAGAATATCAGGTCCCCGGTTTGCGCGGCTGTGCGCTCGAGAATGGTCAGGATCGCCTCATCCGGTAAAAATTTCAAAATCGGAGATTGCAAACCGTCACGCCCCTGAGAAACATCGTTGCACTTGATATAAGCCAGTCCCCTCGCCCCGTAACGTCCCACGTAGTCGGTATAGTCATCGATCTCTTTACGTGTCAAATCGTTGCCGCCGGGAACGCAAAGAGCCGCCACCCTGCCCTGCGGATCTTTGGCAGGGCCGGAAAAAACCTTGAACTCGACATCGGTGAGCAGATCGGAAATGGTCTGTAATTCCAGCTTGATACGCAGGTCCGGTTTATCTGAACCATAGCGATCCATTGCTTCTGACCAGGACATGCGCGGAAAAATCTCATCGACATCAACCGAGAGCACTTCACTGAACAGGCCGCGCATCATCATCTCCATCAATCCCATAATCCCCGCTTCGTCCATGAACGAGGCCTCTATATCGAGCTGGGTAAATTCGGGTTGACGATCGGCACGCAAATCCTCGTCACGAAAACAGCGCACGATCTGGTAATAGCGATCCATACCCGACATCATCAGTAACTGCTTGAATAACTGTGGTGATTGCGGCAGAGCGAAAAAAGAGCCGGGATGGGTGCGGCTAGGCACCAGGTAATCGCGCGCTCCCTCGGGAGTTGCCTTGGTCAACATCGGCGTTTCAATATCGAGAAATTCGTTGCGCTCGAGAAAACTGCGCAGAAAATGGGTCACCCTCGCGCGCAACTGCATGCGAAACTGCATTTCCGGTTTGCGCAGGTCTATGTAGCGATACCTCAAACGATTGTCGTCGTGGACATCTTCTTCGTCGAGCTGGAATGGCGGTGTTTCCGAGGCATTCAGAATTTCCAGCTTATCTGCCAGTAATTCGACCTCCCCAGTCTCCATTTCAGGATTAGTCGTGCCTTCGGGACGAACTCTTAACCTGCCTTCGACGCGCAGCACAAATTCATTCCGCAAGGTTTCGGCCTGCGCAAACATGTCGGCGTCATCCGGATCAAACACTACTTGCAGCATTCCCTTTTTATCGCGCAAATCAACGAAAATTACTCCGCCATGATCGCGACGGCGGTTGACCCAGCCACAAACGCTGACTGATTGATCGATGTGTTGCAGATTGAGTTCACCACAATAATGCGTGCGCATATTGACTGATCCGATTAGGTTTAAAATATTAGTCGACCGGCGAGAATGCCGGCCTGAGTCTTCAGGCCGCAGCCTCTTTTGAGGAAGCTGTTTGCTTACCGCCAGTTTTGTCAGAAGACTTGTCCGCCTTCTTGTCCGGCTTTGTCGAAGCGCTGTTGTCACCGCTATCGCCTTTTGCCAGGTTTTTCTGATTGTTGGATTTGAAATCTGTTTCATACCAGCCCGAACCGCTCAAGCGGAAACCGGGTGCCGAAATCTTCTTTTTCAACTCGCTCTTTCCGCAAGTCGGACAATCGCTTAGCGGCGCATCACTCATTTTCTGCAGCGTCTCGAACTCATGTCCACACTCATTGCATACATACTCGTAAATTGGCATCGATGTCTCCGATTAACTATCCGGGGCGCCGACGCTAACACAACGCCGACAGTTTCAAAAAGGCACCGGATTTTATAATAGTCTCGGGCAATTTCCAACTAGCGGACAGGTCGATCCGCCGCATTATCTCTGTACGGGCGAAATTTGCTCAAAAATAGGACAAATAATGCCCTTCCTCGTCAAACACCAACCACACCGCGCCGTAGCGACCGGTAAATCTCGCGACCAAAACCTGTTCCCGGGATTTTTGATTCTTCCGTAACCATTCTTCAAACCTATCGATCGCCTGGTAATGCTCCATGCGATCGAACGCCACCAGCTGCATTTTCTGTAACGCCGCCCTGAACTCGGATTTCGGCCGATAAAGACCTAACTGGGCATGTTCGAGGATCTTTTCTTCAACCTTGATCCGGGTGATTTCATCGATCGCTTCCTGCGACTGTTCCACATGGGCATAGATGATGGGTGGTTTTTCGTCGCTGTATTTTTTCAGTTCGTCCTCGGAACTCAGCTTGTCGCCGTAATACTCCATGATGGTCGAGACCACGAATTCATCGATTACAACGATGGCAACTGGCCGTTGGCTGTAAGTGACATAAACACCATAGGCGAGCGCCCCAAACTGGATCACCAGAATGGTCGCCAGGTCAAACACGATTTCTCTGCGTTTTTTGCTGAGATCGAAAATCAGGAAAGTAATGAGCGGACCCAGCACCAGGTCGACCGCGGCAACCAGCCTGATTCCCTGCCAACCTCCGTCGACCGAAAAATAAGGTTGCGGATACCAGTTGAAATAAATCTGATAGACCAGGTAGGCAAACACCGCAAAACTCAGACTCATGTGAACCGCGGTTGCTTTTAGCTTGGTAATCAGTAATGGTTTGGTAAATTTCATCGAATCCCCGCAACAGACAGATAATTCATTAACTCACTGAATATGGTAGATAAATTAAAAAATTTCAAGATTCAAACTGCATACAACAAAATCATTGCCTGTTACTCGAACGAGCACCTGGAACTCCGCAGTGGTAAAGGTGCATTGCAAAGCGTCATCGATTTGCAAAATCCGCATCGGCTCCAGCTCAGGAATCTCGAATATCTGATGGCCGTGCTACTTTTTATCCCCGAACCCAGGCGTATTTTAATGCTGGGTACCGCCGCCGGTTCGTTACTGCATTTCCTCAGGTTTCACTACCCGAAATCGAGTATAACCGCGGTCGACATCGATACCGAAATGATCGAGGAATTACTCAAACGTGAAATCCTGCCTGCCGCCCAAAGCGGATTAAGTTATGTTTACTCCGACGCCGCCCAGTTCATCCGCAACACCGACAAAAGCTATGATTTGGTTCTGCTCGATATTTTCAATGGCTCACATTCACCAGCCTGGTTACTCGAAAAAGAGAGCATCGACTCACTCGCGCGACTGTTAAACCAACAGGCAGCCCTGGCCTACAACCTGATCATCGACAGCGAACATGACTTCAAGCGTTTCTACCGCGATCTGCGCCTGGTATTTGACCAACAAACCCTGTACCTGCCGGTAAATGGGCTGGAAAACACGATTGCCCTTGCTATCCGCTCGATTTCAACGACGCAAGATATGTCTGGGCATATGCAGCAGGCCATACTGATGTCCGAACGTCTGGAAATTGATCTGATGCGAGTCCTTTCTGTCATCTACAACACCAATCCGGTGAATCATGGTGTTATCTAGGCGGTAGCAACATTTCATGTTACTGATTTTTTCCACCGCCACGACATTTGGGGGAATTGGCGACGGTACCGGCACGAGCCTTCCACTCGTCAGGCGTCAGGGTATGCAGTGAAAGCGCATGGATTTGTTGCATTTCCTGTTGCAGGGTCTTGTTCACCATGCGATGACGTTTGATCAGCATTTGATCATTGAACGAGTCACTCACGATGGTGACTTTGAAATGTGACTCCGAGCCAGCTGCGACATTGTGCATATGGCTTTCATTTTCGACCTGCAGGTAATCTATATGATACTCACTAGCGAGTTTCTGTTCGATCGCAGCCTGTATTGACATGGCCAAAACACCTTTGATTTATTTGATTTTTTTCTGTACTTCGACGATAGCTTCGGCGACATCTTCCATGGTCTGCAATCGATCCTCGAGCTCAACCGCCATCATTTTCTGAACCAGCAGGCTGACCCGTGCACCCAGATCTTTCCTGATTTCATGTATCGGTACCGCCTTGCCTTCGAGATGTTGAAAAAGCAGTGACATCGGCTCACCCGTGTAGGGGAGCTGCCCGGCCAGCATGCCATAGGCGATAATACCGAGCGCGTAGATATCGCTGCGATGATCCGCCTCCAATCCCTTGGCCCGCTCGGGCGACAGGTAGGCCGGGGTACCGATGATTGATCCGGTCTTGGTCAGGGTTGAATCTGTATTCGAAGACGCCGATGCGATACCGAAGTCCACAACCTTCACCAGTCCTTCGGAATCCATCAGGATGTTACTCGGCTTAAGATCACGGTGAATAACATCCTGATTATGCGCGGCCGCCATTCCGTTGGCGACCTGCAACAGAATGTCGAGCGCTTCCTTGGGTTCAAAATGTTTCTTTTCCTTGAGGTACTCATCGATTCCCTTGCTTTCGAAATACTCCATCGAAATTGCGCTCAGGTTGTCACGGGACAACATATCGTGGATGCGGATAACATTCGGATGACTGACCTTGCGGGAATATTTGACCTCACGCAGGAATCGCTCGCGTGACGAATCTTCAGCGGTTAATTCGGGATGCATGAATTTCAGAATTAGTGATTCGCCAACCATTTCGTCGGTGACCAGCATGACCCGACCCATCGCACCTCGACCAATTTCCCTGTCGATTCGATAGCGATCCAGCCAAAGATCGCCCTGCTTGAAATCCTCGATATTCTGAAACTGTGGTGGCGCCACAGCTGCGGATTGATTCATTCCCTGTTCAACCGACTGGGTATCGTCAAATTTCAGCAGGCGCGTATCAAAATAAGCTTCCTGGTCCACCTTGAGCGGCGCTAAATCATATTGCAAGGTGAGATGATTGATTACTTCGCCCGCGGTGTCTCTCACCGTGGCCTGCAAGGCTGGAACCTTTTGCATAAGCTTGTCGCGAACAGTTTTGGCATGCCGCTTGGTCGCGAGCTTGCCGACCGCCTCCAGGGCTTCGCGCTGCACCAGGGCCTCGGGCATACGCAAGCAGGCAAATGCAATTTCGAGTCCCTTACTGAATCCAAGCTCGCCGACGGCCTTAAGCACCGCGGGTGCCGATTCAGGCCATTTCTCAATCACCCTCTTCAAAATGCCTATCGATTCACGTTTAGCCGATCTGCCAATGGCCTCCAGGGCACTTTCGCGGATCTGCCAGTTTTCACTTAGTGCATTGTCCCAGAGTTGCTTCAGATCTGACGGATCGCTGCTTTGCGCGGCGAACTTCTGTGCCTGCTCTCTGATGAACTCATTTTCGTGACCGGTCAAACCATCAGCTGCCGCGTAAAGCTGGTCATTGCCATATTTCTGCAGGCATTTTAGTGACTGTTCCTTGCCCCACCATTCCTGTTGTTCGAGTAAACGCAGAAAGGTCTCAAGCCCGGCAGTGGTAACATGCTTGACAAACAGTTTGATGAAAATTTCGCGAATTTCATCAGATTTACTGCAAGTCCACGGCGCCAGTCTGGGCACCAGCTCTGCATCGGCCTGAAGCTGCAATACCTCGATCGCCATTTCACGTTCCACTTCCGACATGGTTTCAACAAACGGTAACAATACCGAAGCGTCGAATTTTACTTGCAAGTTTTTAAGTGATTTCAAAGCCTCGATGACGACGGTCTTATTGTCATCGTTTAAAAACCTGACGATCGATGTCGCGATCTCGGGTTGCTCTACCTGTGAAAAGTAGCGCAGCAACATTATCTTGACCGATGGGCTGCCAATCGAAGTCGGTTCGATGCGTAATACATCCAGGTCGATGGGGATCTTCGAATCCTGCGCCAGCTTGAGTAACCGCTCGGCATACGTTTTGTCGAGTTTGAGCGCGTTCGTAATGATCTGTTCGGGTTTCAGTTGCTCCCGCTGGAAGGCCAGAATATCAATAATTTCGGTTTTTGAGGCATCGGATTCGTGCAACTTTTTGAGCAATTTGCTGGGGCTGACCTGCGCCGTTTTTGACAGTATCGAGGCGGCCGTGGAACGAATTTTGGTGGCGTCATTATCGAGGCTTTTCAAAAACAGCTCCTCGGTACTGCCCCCAACATTCTCCAGGCAAATCTCAGTCAGCATCGCCTTATGCAATCCGGAAGTTTCCGGGATTATCTGAATCAGATGCTCGAGTGAGTCCCTGGAAGACGAGCGCAGCTTTGCGATTAACGCAACACCTTTATCGCTCTCTAGATCTTTACAGTTCAGGAACTGCTTCAGCGTTCTCTTAAAGAGAATTGAGCCCAATACCGCCATGTTCTTATAGTTTCGCCGTTACCTTGAGTGCCTACTACCTATCAGACAGGATTATAGCCGTAAAACAAACTAAAAATAGCAGCGCAGCCCTAATTAATACGCATCAGCTCTCAGTGCAAGCGTTGTTTGGCGAAACTAAACTGCCCTGCCTCGTCGATATCAACCAAAATCTGCTCACCCGCGGCAAAGTCTCCAGCCAGAATCGACATCGCGATCGGATTCTCGATCGCCTGTTGAATTTCACGTTTAAGCGGCCGTGCTCCGTAAACCGGATCGAAGCCAAGTTCTCCGAGGGTATCCATCGCCGTATCCGTAATATTGATTCCGATATCCTTGTCTTTCAGGCGCAGGCTCAAAGCCTGTAACTGAATACCGGCAATGGCTCGAATCTGCTGCTGGGTTAACGGATGGAAGACCACGGATTCATCGATACGATTGATGAATTCCGGCCTGAAGTGATTTGACACCTGCTCCATTACCGCGCGTTTGATTTCATCGTAATGCTGTTCGCCGGCGTGCGCCTGAATCTCGGTCGAGCCCAGGTTCGAAGTCATGATGATGACGCAATTCCGAAAATCAACCGTGCGACCCTGACCATCGGTGAGCCTGCCATCGTCGAGAACCTGCAACAGGATATTAAATACATCCGGGTGCGCTTTCTCGATTTCGTCCAGCAAAATTACCGAATAAGGTCGACGCCGCACGGCCTCGGTCAAATACCCACCCTGCTCGTAGCCGACGTAACCCGGAGGCGCACCGACTAGTCGTGCAACACTGTGTTTCTCCATAAATTCGGACATATCGATACGAATCATTGCATCCTCAGTATCGAACAGAAAATGGGTCAGGGCTTTGGTCAATTCCGTTTTGCCAACCCCGGTCGGCCCCAGAAACAGAAACGATCCGTTTGGCCGTGCCGGGTCGGACAGGCCGGCACGTGATCGCCTGATCGCATCGGACACAGCTTTCACTGCTTCTTCCTGTCCGATAACGCGATCGGCCAGCATGATTTCCATGTTAAGCAGTTTTTCACGCTCGGAACCGAGCATCTTGGATACCGGGATACCGGTCCACCTCGATACAATTGAAGCGATTTCTTCTTCTCCGACCTTGTTGATCAACAGCTTCATATCCTGCATCTCGGCGTTGTTGGCTAATTCGAGTTGCTTTTCAAGTTCGGGGATGCGTCCATACTGTAGTTCTGACATGCGTGCCAGGTCCCCCGCACGCTGCGCAGTTTCGAGATCGAGGCGCGCACGTTCCAGCGCCTCCTTGACATGAGTCGCGCCCTGTAATGCCGCCTTCTCCGCTTTCCAGACCTCATCCAGGTCGGAATACTCTCGCTCGAGCTTACTGACTTCGTCTTCCAGGATGGAACGCCGCTTCATACTCGCGGCATCGTTCTCTTTCTTCAATGCTTCACGCTCTATCTTGAGCTGAATCAGGCGCCTTTCCAGCCGGTCCATATCCTCAGGCTTGGAATCGATCTCCATCCGAATCCGACTGGCGGCCTCATCGATAAGGTCGATGGCCTTATCCGGTAACTGCCGATCTGCGATATAGCGGTATGACAGGGTGGCCGCAGCCACTATTGCCGGATCGGTTATATCGACACCATGATGTACCTCGTAGCGTTCTTTCAATCCGCGTAATATCGCAATCGTGTCCTCGACACTGGGTTCCTGGACCAGCACTTTCTGAAAACGGCGTTCCAGTGCGGCATCTTTCTCCAGATACTGTCGATATTCATCCAGCGTGGTGGCACCGATGCAATGCAATTCGCCACGAGATAAAGCGGGTTTAAGCATGTTCCCCGCATCCATCGCACCCTCGGCCTTTCCGGCACCAACCATGGTATGTAACTCATCGATGAACAGGATAATTTGCCCTTCCTGCTTGCCGAGATCATGCAGCACTGCCTTGAGGCGCTCTTCGAACTCGCCGCGAAATTTAGCACCCGCGATTAAAGACCCCATATCCAGCGACAACAGACGCTTGTTCTTGAGACCTTCCGGCACTTCACTGTTGATAATGCGTTGCGCGAGTCCTTCTACAATCGCAGTTTTACCGACTCCGGGTTCACCGATCAAAACCGGGTTGTTCTTGGTGCGACGCTGCAATACCTGGATCGCACGGCGAATTTCTTCGTCTCGCCCGATGACCGGATCCAGCTTGCCTTGCTCGGCACGTTCGGTTAAATCGACCGTGTACTTTTCCAACGCCATGCGCTGATCTTCGGCATTGGCATCATTGACCGACTGCCCACCACGAATTGCTTCAACCGCGGCCGCAATCGTTTTCTTGTTAGCGCCCGCCGACAACAAAATATCACTTAACGGACCCTTTTCATCCAGTGCTGCCAGCACAAACAGCTCACTGGAAATAAATTGATCTTTACGCTCCTGCGCAAGCTTGTCCGTGACATTCAACAATTTGCCGAGAGCGTTTGAAATATGCAATTCGCCGGCAATGCCTTCTACGCTCGGTTGCTTCTCCAGCAACTCGCCGAGCTGAGATCGCAGCAAATTGATATTGACACCGGCCTGTGAAAACAATGGCCGCACCGAACCGCCCTGCTGATCGAGCAGCGCTATCATTAGATGCACCGGCTCTATGAACTGGTGATCACGCCCAACTGCTAACGACTGGGCATCCGCCAGGGCTTCCTGGAATTTACTGGTCAGGCGATCCATACGCATCGAATCAGTCCTCGTTTAACATTAAAAATTACAGGGTTATGTAGGACTGCAAAGGCTTTTTTCAACCCCGCCAGGAATGCTTTAGTTGATCCAGATCATACTCGCCATGCGACCGGTGGTCGCTTCGCGCCTATATGAATAAAACAGTTCGACATCGCGGTAACTACAATGTAGATCGCGATAAACTTCGACGACCGAGTGCGTATTCAAAATCAGCTCGGCAAGCCCGGGGAGATCACACAACCAGTGACCTTTACGATTTTCGTCAAAAAAGGCTTTGGTATCTAGCATGGAGCCACTAAACGCCTCGCGAACCTCCTCCCCCACTTCAAAACTGGGCTGTGAAATTCCAGGGCCGATCCACGCGATCAACTCCTGGTTTGCCGATTTCATACTGGCAAGGGCCGACTGAATCACACCGGCTTGCAGGCCACGCCAACCCGCATGGATCGCCGCCACCTCGGACCCTTGACGATTGCAGAGTAGTATCGGCAGGCAATCCGCGGTCATCACCACCGCCACTCTGCCGGGTTCGCGGGTGATCGCAGCATCGGCGTCACGAGTGGATTCCTGCTCAAGGATCACCGTATGGGTACCATGTGTTTGATTGATCCATTCAGGCTCGCTGGGGAGCCCCAGCTGCCGCCGCAAGCTGAGGCGATTCTGCTCGACCAGCTCGCTCCGATCACCCACGTGTTGAGCGAGATTAAAGCTTTCGAAGACCCCCAGGCTGACACCTCCCGCACGCGTGGTGCAACAGGCACGAATCCGTCGAGGTGCTTTCCAGTCTGGCCGGATGGTTTTAATCATACAAGCTCAGCACTTCGAGCAAGTGTTTGAAATCGCCCGGCATCGATGCCTCGAAACAAACCATTTCATGGCTTGTGGGATGTTCAAAGCTAAGTCGTTCTGCATGCAATGCCTGGCGCCTGAAATCCTGGACGACTGTTTTCAAAGCATCATCCACTCCGGCCGGAATACGCACACGACCACCATATATAGGATCGCCCAACAGGGGATAATTCAAATGTGCCATATGCACTCGTATTTGATGGGTACGTCCGGTTTCAAGCTGCAATTCGATCAGGCTGAAATGCGCAAACTTGCGTGCGACCTGGAAATGAGTAATGGCCAGTTTGCCTTCAGCCTGCACGGACATTTTTTTTCGATTCTGCGAATGACGGCCAATTTTCGTTTCGACGCTGCGCCCTGCGGTGACAACCCCCATGGTTAGTGCGACATACTCACGCTTCACCAGACGCTGCTGCAATTGTTCCACCAGCCAGTTATGCGCCTTAAGATTCCTCGCAACTACCATGACCCCGGTAGTATCCTTATCCAGACGATGCACAATGCCGGCACGTGGCAATTGTTGCAGGCTTGCGTCACGTTCCAGCAGCCCATTGACCAGGGTGCCATCCAGGTGCCCGGCAGCCGGGTGGACGACCAGACCGGCAGGCTTGTTAACCACGAAAATGTCTTCATCCTGATATATAATATCGAACTCGATCACCTGCGGAAGGTCAGAAATAACCGGTTGTTCGGGTACATCGAGGTCGACCATATCACCGCTGAAAACCTTCTGTCTTGGTTTACACAGTTGCTGATTGATGCAGACGAACCCCTGCTGAATCCACTGTTGAATCCTGCTGCGTGAATAGTCCGGGAGTAACTGGTGCAAAGCGTTATCGAGACGGCTTCCAGCCTGCTGTTTTTCGATCTGGAAACTTTGCTGAATTAATTTCATGTGCTGGTTATACTGTCCGTCTTGTTGCTCGACAAGTGTTTCGATCTTAACAAAGTAGCTACGACAATGCGTTTTATAATTTTCATCACCATCGCTTTCAGTCTCACCGCCTGTGGGCCCAGCAAAGAAGTGGACATCACCGCGGACTGGAGCGTGGAGCAATTTTATCGCGAAGCCAGTGCCGAGCTCGCCAATGAAAACTACCTCACCGCAATCGAATACTACGAGACGCTTGAATCGAGATTTCCATTTGGCAAGTATGCGACTCAGGCTCAGATCGATGTCGCTTATGCCTATTACAAATACGATGAACCCGATTCAGCGTTAACCGCACTCGATCGCTTCATCAAACTCCACCCTCGCCACCCGTCCGTGGACTACGCTTACTATCTGAAAGGATTGGTCAATTTCGAACGTGGCGGTTCGATCCTGGATGTAGTCGTAGATCGCGATGTATCCGAATTCGACAAGAACCTGATGTTAACTTCGTACAATGACTTCAAATTGCTACTGCAGCGTTTTCCAAGCGGCAAGTACTCGACCGACGCACGTGAACGCCTGGTCTATCTGCGCAATGAACTAGCCAAAGCTGATTTCAGGATTGCCAACTATTATGCGTCTCGAGAAGCCTGGGTCGCGGTATCCAATCGCACCAAGTATATCTTGCACAATTTCCAGGGTTCGAGCGTAATCAGGTCGACCCTTGAGCTGCAACTGAAGGCCTATCAACAGTTGGGGCTGGAGGATCGAGCTGACGACACCCAGAGAATCATTGACCTTAATTACGGCGCAAAATCCTGAGTGGAGAGGGAAAAATCTTATCTTGAATCGAGATATAAAATTAATATAAATCAATTTATCTAAAACCCTGATCTTGTAAAAATAGCCTCAAGAAATAATTTATACCCCTATTAAATTTATTGATTGAGGCATCAAATGAGTAGCAGTAACCCTTCGTCTTTAGCGCCAGACGATCACTCTGACCTGGCCGGCAAAAACCAATTGCTTGAATCGATGACCGCCGAGGCGCGAGTCAACTGGGCACTCCAACACCTACCTGGCGCACCCGTGGTTTCTTCCAGTTTCGGCATTCAAAGCGCAGTGATGCTGCACTTGATGAACCGATTATGCCCGGGCATAGCGGTTATTCTGGTCGATACGGGCTACCTGTTTGCCGAGACTTATCGTTTCATCGATCAGCTCGAGAAGCGCCTCGACTTAAACCTGAAGGTATACTCACCACAACTGTCCGCAGCCTGGCACGAGGCTCGCTACGGTAAACTCTGGCTTGACGGTAAATCCGGTATCGAACGCTATAACGAGATACACAAGGTCGAACCGATGCGACGTGCGCTCGAAGATCTGGCAGCGGACAGCTGGTACGCCGGACTACGCAGAAACCAGTCGTCCTCGCGCAAACCGCTACCCGTGTTGCGTCGTCAACAGGGCCGTTTCAAGATCCATCCGCTGGTAGACTGGCACAATCGTGACGTTCACCGTTACTTCGTAGAACACGATTTGCCCTATCACCCGCTCTGGGAAAAGGGATTTCAGTCAGTCGGCGACACTCACACCAGCCGCCCACTCGAAGCTGGGATGAGTGCGGAACAATCCCGGTTTTTTGGCCTCACTCGCGAGTGCGGCCTGCACATTTAAATTCAATTTACTTCTAGAGGAAAAAATTATGTCCACCAATGTGGCCTGGCATAGCCATCCTGTGGATCAATCGATCCGCGCCGAGCAGAAATTACAGGCACCACTGGTTATCTGGTTTACCGGGCTCAGTGCTTCGGGAAAATCCACCATCGCAGGGGCGCTAGAGCAAATCCTGGTATCTCAGAATTACCATACCTATCTGCTCGACGGTGACAATGTGCGCCATGGCCTGTGTCGTGATCTGGGGTTTAGCGATGCCGATCGCAAGGAGAATATCCGCCGTGTCGGAGAGGTGGCAAAGCTCGCGGTCGATGCCGGATTGATTGTACTCGCCGCCTTCATATCTCCGTTTCGAAGCGATCGTCGTTGTGTTCGAAACATCTTGCCCGAGGGACAGTTCATTGAGGTATTTGTCGATGCGCCACTGGATATCTGCAAGCAGCGCGACCCCAAGGGTCTTTATCAACTGGCCGAGCGCGGCCAGATCAAGCAATTTACCGGCATCGACAGCCCCTACGAAATACCCGAAACAGCCGAAGTGCGTCTCGATGCGTCGACTTCGAGTGTGACTGAATCCGTCAACCAGTTACTCGAATATCTGTTCCAGATCGGTGCTTTGAAATCAGGCTATGACCCGATTTCGCTCAGCGCATGAGGATTCCAGGATGCTAATTGCAGAGTCGTTGGTCGGCGAGAGAGTGCGCATCGAAAATTCACAACATCGTGAAAAACCAATTCGCAGCCTTGCCAAAGCGCTATCCTGGCGATGCACCGGTTCACTGGATACAATCCTGCTTTCGTGGTTGTTTACCAGCAATGTAAATACAGCCCTTGCGATCGGCCTGAGTGAGGTGATCACCAAGACACTACTCTACTATTTTCACGAACGGGCCTGGAGCAGAATCAAGATCGGAATTGATCAACGCATCGTTGAGTAAATGCTGCTGGCTGTGGTCTATTGGAGTAATTATCCGCGCACTGTTAAAATTTGTCGGGTTTACTACTCTGCAACCAAGACCCGATGCAATACAAACAACTCGGCAATAGTGATATTCGAGTCAGCGAGATTTGTCTCGGTTCGATGACCTGGGGTACCCAGAATAGCGAAGCCGAAGGGCACGCTCAAATCGACTACGCGCTCGATCACGGAGTGAATTTCATCGATACCGCGGAGCTGTATCCGTCCAATCCGATGAGCGCGAAGACCACGGGAAGAACAGAGGAAATTATCGGCAGCTGGTTTCAGAATCGCGCCAGACGTAACCAGGTTATCCTGGCCAGCAAGGTCGCCGGCGAAGGCCATACCAATGTTCAGGACGGCATCGCTATCAGTCCGAAAAAAATTCGCATCAGTATCGAGGGCAGCCTCAAACGACTGCAAACCGATTACATCGACCTGTATCAATTGCATTGGCCAAATCGCGGTTCCTATCATTTTCGCAACAACTGGAACTACGACCCCAGCCTGCAGGATTGCGCAAAGACGAAAGCAGATTTTTTTGAAACCCTCGAATATCTGGGTGAATTGGTGACAGCGGGGAAGATTCGTCACATCGGCCTCTCCAACGACACCTGTTGGGGGACATCGCAATTATTACAAATGGCAGAAGCCAATGGCTTCCCGCGAGTGGTCTCGGTACAAAACGAATACAGTCTGATGTATCGAACTCACGATCTCGATATGGCCGAGCTTTCCCATCACGAACAGGTCGGTTTACTACCCTACTCCCCACTCGCCTGTGGCATGCTAAGCGGTAAATACGACAATGGTGCGCGTCCCGAAGGCTCGCGACTTTCGACTAATCCCGATCTGTTTGGCCGAGTCCACGATGGCGTCTGGCCGGTGATTGACGCCTATGTGGCGATAGCACGCAAGCATGGACTCGATCCAGCCCAGATGGCAATCGCATTTTGCAATCAGCGCCCCTTCGTAACTTCGAGCATTATTGGCGCCACCAGTCTCGAGCAACTAGCTAGCAATATTGACGCCACCGAGGTAAACCTGGACAAGGCAGTACTGGACGATATCCAGTCAGTTTATCGTCGCCACCCGATCCCCTATTAGTGCTCTTTCAAGGTATTAATCATGAATCAATCTGACATCATTGCCGAAATGAAAGTGTTGCCCGAAATCGACGTCGCGTACGAGATTCGTCGTCGCGTAGATTTCATCAAGTTCCAGTTGGAGTTAAGCCGGCAAAAAAATCTGGTGCTCGGCATCAGCGGCGGTATCGATTCCTGCACCTGTGGCCGCCTGGCACAGATCGCTGTGAATGAATTGAACCTGGGAGGCAATGACAATTGCTTTATCGCAGTGCGGCTGCCCTATGCGACCCAGGCCGATGAATCCGACGCGCAGCGATCGATCGATTTCATACAACCCAGTCACAGCATTACGGTCAACGTACAGCCGGGTAGTGACGCTATTCACGAATCAACCCTGCTGGCGGTGCAAGGCCTGGGCGACATCAGTAACGAACTTCAGGACTTCGCCAAAGGCAACGTCAAGGCGCGCGTGCGCATGATCGCGCAATACGAGATCGTTGGTCTGCTCGGGGGACTGGTTCTCGGCACCGATCACTCGGCGGAAAGCGTTACCGGCTTCTACACCAAGTACGGCGATGGTGCCTGCGACATCGCACCCTTGTTCGGGCTCAACAAACGCCAGGTACGCCAGCTAGCCACCGAACTGGGGGCACCCGAAGATATCATTACCAAGGCGCCGACCGCAGACCTCGAGTCACTGGCACCTTGCAAACCCGACGAACAAGCGCTCGGCTTGAGCTACGACCAAATCGACGACTTTCTCGAGGGCAAACAGATCGACGCCAACGCCGCCCAGCGCCTTATCCACATCTTCTTAAGCACCGCCCACAAACGCCAACCCATCGCCACCGTCTACGACCAGTAACCAACCTGTATTTCAACGCCACCTCGGGGATATGCACACAAAAGACGCTCCCAACCGGCGCAAGCGCCGGTTGGTCCATCCCTGGAATCACTTGGCGCTCGGCATCCATGCCTCTCGACACTTTTGCGAGCATACCCCCGAGGCGGCTACATATTCGATAAACAAGCGGTAAAGTGGCTTGCAACACGAATAGCACGGGCCTAAATGAAATTGGTGGCTGTGAGACCGCTAAAAACCCGACAACAATGCCTCGAAAGTTTGCAATGCCTGAAACAGATACCGAATCAAGAGGCTTCACCGATTACCATTGTTAAAACCTGGATATGAGATGGCGCCTCTTAGGTCGAAAGTTTTAGACGTTGAGGACGGATTCGGCTTGCAGGTCGGCGTGGTAGGAGGAGCGCACCATCGGGCCACTGGCGACCTGGTCGAAACCGATGGACTCGGCATAAGCGCCTAGCTCATCGAATTCATCAGGGGTAACAAAGCGTTCGACCGCGAGATGATCCAGGCTGGGTTGTAGATATTGACCCAGGGTCAACATGTTGACCTGGTGCTCACGCATATCGCGTAACACCTGTTTGACTTCGTCAATTTCCTCACCAAGTCCGAGCATCAGCCCGGACTTGGTCGGCACGTCCGGGTGTACCTGCTTGAATTTCTGCAACAAGTCCAGCGACCACTGGTAATCGGAACCCGGGCGTATTTTCTTGTATAGCGAGGGCACCGATTCGAGGTTGTGATTGAAAACATCCGGCGGCGCAAGCGTCATGATCTGCAGCGCAACATCCATGCGCCCACGGAAGTCGGGTGTCAGGATTTCAATCTTGATGTCCGGATTCAACTTGCGCGTTTCGACAATGCAATCGACGAAATGGCGCGCACCACCATCGCGTAAATCATCGCGATCGACGGAGGTGATGACCACGTAACGCAAAGCCATGTCCTGAATTGTTTTGGCCAGGTTTACGGGTTCCAGAGTATCCAGAGGGTTCGGACGACCATGTCCAACATCACAAAAAGGGCAGCGCCGGGTGCAGATATCACCCATGATCATGAAGGTTGCGGTACCCTTTGAAAAACACTCCCCCAGGTTCGGGCAGGAAGCCTCTTCGCAAACTGTGAACAGGCCGTTTTCACGCAAACGCGCCTTCAGTTGTTTGACGTAGTCGCCGGTAGGGGCCTTGGCGCGAATCCAGGACGGTTTACGCTGCACGGATCTGGACGGCACAACCTTGATTGGAATACGCGCGACCTTGTCGGCTCCCTTGAGCTTAACGCCCTGTACTACCTGATTCTTTTTCAACTAAGTTTCCAATAAGTATATCGGCGAGATCCAGGCCTACCTGCCTGACGTCTCTGTCGATGCCCAGATCCTGCAATTGGGTCACCTCGAGGCCCTGATAACCGCAGGGATTAATACGCGTAAAGGGCTCGAGATCCATATCAACGTTTAAACTCAGGCCATGATAGCAACATCCTTTTCGAATACGCAAACCGAGCGCGGCAATCTTGGCCTGCTCGATGTAGACCCCGGGAGCGCCCTGGCGAGTGTGTGCAACCAGGCGGTAGCTATCCAGCAGATCGATCACCGAGTTTTCGATTCTGGTGACCAGCCCTTTAACACCGAGTCCAAGGCGGGCGATATCAAGCAGGCAATACAGCACCAGTTGACCAGGACCATGGTAAGTCACCTGGCCACCACGATCGATTTGTACGACCGGAATTTGACCCGGATCCAGTAAATGTTCAGCTCGTCCATTCAGTCCCTGGGTGAAGATGGGCCCATGCTCGGTAACCCACAGCTCATCCCGGGTCTCGGCACTTCGCCGATCCGTGAAGTCTTTCATCGCATCCCAAGTTTGCCGATAATCTGACTTGCCCAGGCACTTGATATCAAAGGGATTTTGCAAGGTCGTCATGCGCCGCAGCGGGAAGGTATAAATCGAAAAACGAGTTTACACGAGAGCTGCTTGTGGTACCGAGAAAATTCAACCTGACGGATGGCATCCGCGATGCTGAGGTCTGTTAACAGGCCCCGGACCTTCCTAGCCTGAATATTTCACCAGTCGGTCTCAACTTGTCGTAAACCATTGAATATGAATGATTCATCGATAGTCTTTATGCCAAGTGCAACTGTGCAATTTGAAACCGGCCTGAGCCCTATCCCGGCGCTGACTTGTTCAGCTAGGCTTGAACTTGAGCTTCCTTCGAGCCATAGCTACGGCTATGACTCTCAGTCCAGCCCGGCGTTCAGGTATAGCTGTCCTACGTCGGACTGCTGCATCACATCACTCGGGATACTGGTGAAATACTCAGGCTAGAGTGATATTACGACCTGCTCGCAGTCGTACAGATCCTGATAAATTTCTTCGAGTTGTTGCTGGCTGTAAACAGTGAAAACCAGAGTCAGCGCCAGGTACTTTCCACCCTTGCTGCAGCGCCTGTGCACCTCTATATGCTCTGCCTGTGGACACCGCGCCCTGACCAGTGCCAACACGACGCTTTCGAAATCATCGGCATGCTTGCCAAACACCTTGAGTGGGTAGCTGTTTGGGTACTCAAGCAGTGCCAGGGCAGATTCGGCGGGCTCCGGCTTTTCCGACATCAGCGAAACATCAATTTGATGCTATCCAGCGCTCGATCAATAAGACTACCCTCGCCTACAGCTTGCATCGCCACGATACCTTCACTCAGGATCAGCTCCTCGTCGAGCTTGATGTTCACCTGTCCCAGTTGTTGTCCACGCGTAACCGGTGCTGATATTTCGCGATCAATCTCCATCGACGCATCCAGATCCCGATAACGCCCCCGTGGAATTGTTATATAAATATCCCGACCGACGCCCATGCTGACCTCTTCCTGGTCTCCGTACCAGATTCTGGCGGTCTTAAGCACTTCATCATCCCGATAAAGCTTGTGGGTTTCATAGAAACGAAATCCATAGTTCAACAGAGATTGGCTACTCTGTGTGCGTGCTTTGTCAGAATCGGTCCCCAGTACCACTGAGATCAATCGCATCTCATCGCGTTCGGCAGAAGCAACCAGGCAAAATCCGGCGGCCTCTGTGTGACCGGTTTTTACACCATCCACCGTTTCATCGCGCCATAACAGTCGATTGCGATTGAACTGGCGAATTTTATTAAAGGTATATTCGCGTTCCTTGTAATAGCGATAAGACTCGGGAAACTCGCGAATGATCACCCGCGTTAGAGTTGCTATATCGCGCGCGCTGCTATAATGGTTTTCATCGGGCCATCCGGTCGCATTGACGAAATTTGTGTTTGTCATGCCGAGCAACTGTGCCTGGTGATTCATATACCCGGCAAAGGCAGATTCGGAACCGGCAATATGTTCGGCGAGCGCCACGCTGGCATCGTTACCGGACTGAATAATCAGGCCCTTGAGCAGCTCCTCGACCGTCACCTGCTTACCGACTTCGACAAACATCTTGGAGCCTTTCATACGCCAGGCCTTTTCGCTGATCGTCACCATTTCGTCAAGGGACACATCACCATCTGCAATCGCCTTGTCTACCAGGTATGCCGTCATCAGCTTGGTAATACTGGCCGGCTCAACATGATCATCCGGATTTTTTTCCGCGAGCACCCTGCCCGAGTCGAAATCAACCAGAAAATAACTCGAAGCCTTAAGTGTAGGCGGATCGGGGATAGGCTTGGCGGCAGCCCAACTTGAAGCGGAAAACAACACCGCCAGAATGCTTAGAAAAAACGAGATAAGTTTCATTTTGGCCTATTGGCTAGGGGCTCTAAAAAAGACGCGATTGTAGCGGTCACAGTTATGGCTCACAAGAAGTTATTCGGCATCGTCCTGCACCACGATGCGGGCAGTTTGAAAACCCTTGTTCCTGAGCCGCCTGACGACGGCATTGGCTTCATCGATATCGAACAGCGGGCCGACGCGGACCCGGTAAAACAGTCCGGTATCGGTTTTCAAGCTCGATATTTTCGCCGAAGATTCGTTTGCATCGATCAGATTCTGCACCAGGTTATTGGCGTTAACATGACTCGAAAACGAGCCCATTTGAATAAATAGCGGCACTTCCGCTTGGATTTCCGGCATCAGGGGTATGCTGCGCACGATCTTAGTCGGCTTACTCTGTCCTTCCGCCAGCGCACTGATTTCCACATTGGCGGTTCCCGGTCCGTCCACCCCCAGCTTTTTAGCAGCCGCATAGGAGAGATCGATTATTCGGCCACTGATAAATGGTCCCCGGTCATTGACCCGAACCACCATTGAGCGACCATTGTCGAGGTTTTTTACATGGACATAGACCGGAATCGGCAGGGTCTTGTGCGCCGCGGTCATCGCATGCATATTGTAGACCTCGCCACTGGAAGTCGATCGACCATGGAACTTGGTCCCGTACCAGGACGCCTTGCCACGCTGTTTGAAACCCACGGCACTATCGAGTACGTAATAACGCTTGCCATACACCACGTAGGAGGAAGGATTGCCCTGTTGAGATCGGGTCGTCTTCGGTGCCTTGGTAACCGGTTGCCTGCCGTTGTCGCCAACGGGCACACCGAAAGTACAGGCACTTAAGCTAAAAACAACCAGCAAGACTATACCGCGATAAAACCTCATATTTCCTTTTTATACTGGTGACTGATTAATTTTGCGAGCTGGTACACCGCCATGGCATATAACTCGCTATGGTTGTAGCGCGTGATGACATAGAAATTCTGAAATCCTGCCCAATACTCCGCATGGTCTTTTTGCTGCAGCTTGACCAGGGCCACCTCGGTCTCGTCATTGATCTTGAACTGCGAAGCCAGTCCTTTCTGCTTCAAATCTGACCATTTGTAATCGGGTTTGACACCTGCCTCGAGACTATCGACCGTGTTGCCTTCGGTGGCTTCGAGCGGGCGCGAGACGCGCCCATCTCGCTGCCATCCGTGCCTGACGAAGTAGTTTGCCACACTACCGGTGATATCAGGGATGCTGTCGAACAAATTGGTCTGACCGTCCTGGTCAAAATCGATGGCATAGTTTCGGTAGCTAGAGGAAATGAATTGTGGCATGCCCATAGCCCCGGCATAGGAACCGCGCAGCGCACGCGCATCAAAGCCCTGTTCCTTGGTCAGCAGCAGGAATTGCTCCAGTTCCTGGGTAAAAAACTTCGCGCGACGCGGATAATCGAAAGCCAGTGTCACCAGGCTATCGAAAACCGGGTCCTTGCCTCGGTAAATACCGTAAAAGGTTTCAACGCCAATAATCGCAACGATAATTTCCTCGGGAACTCCCATTTTTCCACTGACATCACTCAACAGATCGCGGTGCTTTCTCCAAAACTCAACCCCGCGCTGAATTCGCTTGTCCGTGATAAAGATATTTCGGTACTGGTGCCATTCGAGTTCCTTTTCAGCGGGTTTATCCAGTTTTTCGAAAAGATGCTCCTGTTTTTCGACCTGGCCAAATAAATCTACCAGATCCTGTTCGCTATAACTGGTTTCCGCGGCGATACGTTGCACAAAGGCCACCACATCATCACGCCCCTGATAGTCACCATTGTTTATTTCCAACGCCGAGGCTGCCGGGGCCAGTAAAACACTCAAGATTATTATTAAATTTCTCATCAAACTAAAAATCGTTTCGCCGATCGAATCGACATAATTAAACCAAAACCCATCATCA
>JAAESG010000458.1 GCA_024229615.1 Gammaproteobacteria bacterium
CCCGCAACGGTGGATGCCGCTTCCCGAGGTGCACCCATGACCGCCTACGAGAGAATTTAGTGGTCCCGGAGGGTGGGCATCACATCTGTCGCGACGCGCTCGAACACATCTCGCTGAGCATTGATGGGGTAGTAAACGCCAATCTCATTGAATCCCAGCGCCAGGATCTGTCCCGCCACATCAGCAAAATGCTCGACAGACTCCCAATAGAACAAATACCCGCCGCTCTCCCGGGCATTCGCGTCGAACATCAAAAAGGAGTGACGCAAGGTCGAGGGATCACGACCCACTTCGTCGCAGGCCTGGTCCATTTTCGTCTTGAGTTCGGTCGCGTCCGCTATCAATGTCTCAGAACCTGAGCCGAAGCTCATGCAGTTCCACGTATCCCCGTATGTCGCGGCGCAGCGCATCATCTTCGGGGCCATAGCTGCTATCGTGATGGGCGGTCGTGGTGACTGAACCGATTCGTGCACGGTTGCAGACTCAACGGTGTAGTATTCACCAGCGTATTCCGTCGGAGAACCGCTAAGCATAGAGTCAACGATCTCGACATACTCCTTGAAGCGACGGGCACGCTCGGGATTGCCCCAGTTCGGGACGCCTATAATGGCGTAGCCGGGATCAACGGTGAGCCCTACCCCGAGCCCGGCTTCAACGCGCCCACCAGAAATGTGATCGACGGTGGCCACCTGTCGTGCGAACGTGGCCGGATCTCTCATCGGAATCTGGGCAACACAGGGTGCGAGCCTGATGCGATCGGTTGCCTGCGCCACTGCAGCGAGAGCGGTCCACACATCAAACCAGGGTACAGAGGGGTTTTTCCAGTCCACAAACTGGTCCGCTGTCGTTGCGAGGTCGAAGCCGAGTTCCTCAGCATGGAGGAACCGGCGCAGGAATTCTTCCCATGCGAGGTCGGGGAGCACCTCAACCTGGAACCGCCGTTCGAGAGTAGTCATGATGCGAGAATCGTTTCGCTCTGAGTCATGGGCCGAGTATAAGTCAGTATCGAGATCAGGGCTATGCCCCCCCCCTGAAACGATTATCGATATCGATTTGTCAATTCGAGTATAACGGGGAAATGGTCGCGCCGAATGCGCGACTAAGAGGTATCACCCGATCCAGGTGATATGAGTCAGAGCAAGGGGAGCGAGATCAGCGTCGGACCTTCGTATCACCAGCTAACCGTAAAAGCGGTACACGAGGTAACGATGCCCTCTACCCGAGCCCTGTCAAAGAGGGACATCGAGCGCGGATACGTACTTGCCGGCCAGGCGCACCACTCCTCTTCTACTCCGATCTGGCTCGACTCCGATATTTAGTCCGCACGTTTGCCGGCCGTGTTTCACACCTGCTGCTCACTTTCGCAACTTACCCTGGTGTACGGGAGGGTACTTCCGATTTGACTATTTATTAGCGAAAATTTCTTAATGAAAAAACCTGCGGAATAAACGGATGTATTTCAATTAGGCGAAATCTTCAAGTCTGGCCCAACGCAGACCGGTAAGGCCCGGTCCAAAACACAACGCTAGATCATAATACCTTCCCATTACAACCGAGGTTCATTATCCCGGTACGAACCAGGTTCCGACTGGTAACGAAGCTGGTCAGAGCGAGATTTAAAATAAGCGAAGATCCTGATAATCCGTAGGGTTCCCATGACGACGACCTAATCTCATCATCCATTGATCGAAGGTTTACCCGCAGGGCACTTCGCAACTCCTCCCGGGGCCACCATCTTTTTCGTTCACTTTCAATCGCTTATGGCGAGTTTCGGCCGTGGAGCCGTGGAGCCGTGGAGCCGTGGACTATTAGTCTATATGGTCCATAGTTAACTACCAGTATCATTACCAAAAATCAAAGACCCCATAGCCGACTTTTCAGAATACCGACGTCCGCTGGGTTCGTCGTCGTTTCAGGTCGGTCGAGAAGGTTGCTGTCGGAGCATCATCCAGGCTATGACCGGCAGTACCAGGGCGTAGAGAACAATCATCGTGTAAGTCAAACCGTCGGGTCCGAACACGTCCATCGACACGCCGGCGGTGGGCGGGCCGATCAGGACACCCATCGCGTACATCGCGGTAAACGCGGCGGAAGCCCCGGCCAGTTGAGCGCCTCGAAAGCGCTCGCCGACCAGAATGGTGCCCATCGTATAAATTCCCGTGCTGACGACGCCCCAGAAGAAGACAATGACTAGCCCCGGGATACTCATTTCCAGGCAATAGGGCAGCAGCAGCGGACAGGCCATCGACGAGGCGACCAGCAGGAAGGTCAGCAGTACACGGTTCATCCGGTCGGCGAGCCAGCCCAGGGGATACTGTGAAATCATTCCGGCGATACCACCCAGAGCCATCAGGGTGAAGGCGACTTTCTCGGTCTTGCCGAGCATTTCGGCGTAAATCGCAAAAAATGCGTCGAATGCCTCGTGCGAGGCGGCGACCGACAGGTTGGCGACCAGCGGCAGGGGCGCGAGGAGCAGGTACAACCAGATTTTACTTCGCGGGCCCTGGGACAAATCGGGTTCCTTTCCCCTCGATAACAGCATCGGGATACAGGCCAGCACCGAC
>JAAESG010000459.1 GCA_024229615.1 Gammaproteobacteria bacterium
GTCGATGCGCCTTGTGAAGGATGATATTGCCAAGGCTGAAATCTATCCAATGATTGCGTTGGAGGGTTACCGGAACGATTCGAATTTCTTCGTGAAATATCGTTTCGGTGATCAAACTCTGTATTCGGGAGGCAGCTGGCGAGACAGCATGGAATTGATCGAAAGTCCTGCACCAGCACCATCGAAATACGCAATCCCAAGTCTGGTACCGATGCAGTATCATCGGGGAACTCCCTGGGAGTCCTTGCCAAATGATGCCGTTAGAGTGCCGATCCTGGGTATCGAAAAATGGCAGCTGCTGCGCGACCGATTACTGCGAGCTGTAGTACCCGATAATGGAACCGGCCTGGTGATAGATTTCGTGCACGCGGAGTACTTCCTGTTCTATGACACAGAGGGCAAGTTCCAGGCGACACGGCTAGTGGACAAGCCAACCGGCTACAGCGTTTCTGGAAACTTGCGCTTCGACGAATTCATGCGACGCGGGCGTCCGGTTCTGGACGAATTCCTGGTCGAGCAGGGCATCACGCATACGGAGTTTGTATTCAATACCGGAGACACCGGTATGTATTCTTTGCCATTTCTCTATCTGAATACTGACCGGCACTTACTGGTCTTTGTCAGGAACGTGCCAATGAGACCGGTTGCAACAACCTCTGTGCCCGGATTGAAGGGTGGCCAGGCGTTTAGTCATATAATGCAAAGTCATCTTATCAATCTTATCCAGCGTCCAGTTTCTTCGTTGTATCGTTTGTTCTTCGTGGTCACGGATACTACAGTTTCGACCTTAAGCTTCGATTGGACCACTGGTCTGAGCGACCAGCTGGTGCCAGCGCTTAGCGACCTGCCTCCGATGGACCTGCAACTTTGGGAACGTGATCTCGATAAAATTTCCAACAGCTCGTCTTCCTCCGGCAACGTGGATATTCTGGTCGGCGGCGAGGCTTTTTTCACACGATTTATCGATAAGGTAAGCACCGCCGAGAAATCAGTGCAGTTGCAGACTTATATTTTCGACAACGATGACTATGCGGTAAAGATTGCAGAATTGTTGAAGCGTCGCTCCAATGACGGACTCGATGTAAAAGTGCTGCTCGATGGGTTGGGTACAATTTCGGCGACAATGACGGATTCCCAGTCATTGCCTGAGCACCATTCACCGCCCGCATCGGTGCGTTTGTTTCTGGAGTCGGATTCGCAGGTTAACGTCCGTCAGAAAGCCAATCCCTGGTTCACCGGTGATCATGTCAAAACAACCATCGTTGATCAGGAGACAGCGTTTGTCGGCGGCATGAACATAGGCCGTGAGTATCGTTACGACTGGCATGACCTGATGGTGCAAGTACAGGGGCCGGTAGTCGACACCCTTCGACGCGAGTTTCAGGTGGCGTGGGCGCATGCCGGGCCACTGGGTGATCTGGGTTATCTTTACTCGCAGGTTCGCACGTTCGAAAAGAGTACGTCCAATCAAGGTTACCCACTGCGTGTGTTACTCACCTCCACCGGTAACTACGAAATCTACAATGCGCAGCTCGAAGCGATACGTCGCTCACAGCGCTATATTTATATTCAAAATGCCTACTTCACCGACGATAGCCTGTTACGCGAACTGGTACTGGCGCGTCGTCGTGGGGTCGATGTACGGGTTATTGTGCCCCTGGAAACGGATTATGGGCCTATCAACCGGAGCAATGTACTGGCAGCTAATTTGATGCTGGAACACGGTATTCGCGTATTCTTATACCCTGGTTTCTCTCATGTTAAAGCGTCAATTTACGACGGTTGGGTGTGTGTCGGATCGGCGAACTTCGATCGCCTGAGCTTGCGGCTCAATCGGGAGTTAAACATATCCAGTTCGGAACCCGAAGTTGCGAAACAATTGCTCGAACGCCTGTTCGAGCCTGATTTTCGCGGCTCCCCAGAGCTTACAGAGCCTATTCCAGAGCGTTGGGTCGATCACCTGGTGGAGATCGTCGGTGACTACATGTTCTGACCAGGCAGAAATTGCTACCTGGTTCAAAGCGCTACTGGAAGGGGACATTAAGTACTAATTACGAAAGGCGATTTCTTTCATATTGCTGCTGTCTGCTCTGGGTCGTTAAATCGTCTTCAAACTAGTACTCCTTGAAGGAGTACTAGTGCTCTTTCAAGCTATTCAGAAAATGGCAGGGTTTACCGAGTAGCAAAAAAAACGGTGATGTCAGAGACACCACCGTCAATTCAGTTTTTGTGATACGAGTGTTTAGCTGTAACGGTAAGGTACGCCTGTTTTTTCCATTACCGCCTTGTACTTCTTGAATGCATCGACGACCTTCTTGGTGCGTGGGCTGATCGATGCCAGCTCTTCCCAGAACTCGGCCGAATCGGCAACTACGGTATCCCATTCCTTGGCCGGAATCGTGGTCAGTTCCATCTTCTTGCCGTTGACACGCAAGTCGGCTTCTCCACCCCAGTACCAGACCTGGCGATAGTAGTGCGAATCGTTACAGGACATGCGGAACAGTGCCTGCAGGTCCGGTGTCAGCTTGGCCCAGCTCTTCGAGTTGGCGAAGTAGGACCCGCACCAGGCACCGGTGACGTTGTTCAGCAGTGCATAGTTACAGACGTCCGCCCAGCCCACTTCGTAGGCCTCGGTGAAACCGCACCAGGCGACGCCATCGAGTTCGCCGGTCTGGATCGCGACTTCGATATCATCCCAGGGCAGGGTGACCGGTACCAGTCCGTAGCGCGAGAGAAATTTCCCGGCAGTCGGTACACCGAATACGCGTTTGCCTTTCATGTCGGCAATCGAGCGAATCGGATCCTTAGTGAAAATATGTAGCGGATCCCAGGCACCGGCGCTAATCCATTCCACGTTCTTGATTTCGCCGTAGGCTTCGGCCCAGATCTCGTTCAGACCGTAATACTTGAACAGTACGGGCAGGTCGAGGCTGTAACGGGTTGAAAAGGGGAAGTAACCACCAAATACGCTGATATCCACCGGTGACGCCATGGTCGCGTCGTCGCTCTGGACCGCATCGATGGTGCCGTTTTGCATCGCACGAAACAGTTCGTCGGTCGGCACCAGCTGGTCGGCGTAATAGAGTTCTATCTCCATGCGTCCGTGTGCGGCTTTGTTGAATTCCTCGATTTGCGGTTTGATAACGTGTGCGCCCAGCGGTGCGCCGGAATAGGTTTGCAAACGCCACTTGAGTGGATTGGTTGCGGAATAGGCATAGGGTGCCGTGCCCGCCGCCAGGATACCCGCGGTCCCGGCACCTACTTTCTTGACGAAACTTCGTCTGCTGTTGTCCTTCGGCTCGGTTGCCTCCGGTTTGGATGCTTTTTTATCTTCTTTCATTTTATAAGGCTCCTAAGGTTGGGCTTGGGTTTATTTTTCGCACGAAGTTCCTCATCAGTACCCCTGTTATTTGGAGTAAACATAGTGGGGTAACCAGAGGGCGATCTGTGGAAAAGCCATGACCAGGACCAGTGCGAAGGTCATGACCATGACAAAAGGAATGATCGATCGATAAATATCCATCAACGTAATTTCGGGCGGCGCCATCGCGCGCATCAGGAACAGATTGTATCCAAACGGTGGTGTCATGTAAGCGATCTGGCAAGTAATGGTATACAACACGCCATACCAGATAGGATCGAATCCGAGCAACTTTATCAGCGGGACATAAAGCGGCGCGACGATGACCAGCATCGCTGTATCGTCGAGAAACATACCCATAACCAGGTAGGAAAGTTGCATCATGATGAGCACTTCCCAGGGCGTCAGGTTCCAGTTGGTGATGAACAGCGATTCGATCGCACGGGCCGCTCCGATGCCGTCGAAGACCGCGCCAAAGCAGAGTGCGGCGAGGATGACCCACATGAACATGCAGGAAATCGCCAGGGTTTTGCGTATGGTTTCTTCCATCACCTTGCGGTTCAGGCGTTTACGTGCCCAGGCCGCGATGGTCGCGGTGGTGGCACCGACCGCCGAACTCTCCACCAGGCTGGTCACACCCATGATGAACAGTCCGGTCATGAGAAAGAATATAAGAAAGGGGGTTATACCGGCGCGTAATAAATTCAGTTTCTCCGCCATCGGTATTTCGCGCTCGGCTTTATCGACGGTCGGTCCGAGATGAGGCTGGAAGTGACAGCGAACGACAATGTAGAGTATCAGCAGGCCCGCCATCATCAGGCCCGGAATGGCGCCCGCGAGCCACAGTTGCCCCACCGGTTGGCGCGCGATCATGCCGTACAACACCAGGACAACGCTCGGCGGCACCAGGATGCCGAGCGAGCTGCCCGCCTGGACCACCCCGGTGATCATGATCTTGTCATACCCCCGCTTCAGCATCTCCGGCAGGGCGATGGTGGCGCCGATCGCCATACCCGCCACGCTGAGACCGTTCATTGCCGAGATCACCACCATCAGTAATATGGTGCCGACGGCGAGACCGCCCTTGAGGCCACCGAACCAGACGTGAAACATGGCATATAGATCGTCGGCAATGCCCGATTCAGCCAGGATGTAACCCATGTAAATGAACAAGGGCAGGGTCAGCAGCGGATACCAGTTGAAGAGTTTGAAAGCCGCGTTAAACGGCATTTCAATTCCACCGTCACCCCATAAAAATAGAGCTGCCATGGCTGAAACGATGCCGATGGCGGCGAACACACGCTGGCCGGTTAACAGCATCAACATCATCGCAACGAACATCATGATGGCGATAGCTTCGTAACTCATGACAGTTCAATCCCGCGAGATTTGGCCAGATCCTTGAAAAAGGTCGAAATAGCCTGCAGCAGCATCAGGAATATGCCGACCACCATGATGATCTTGATTGGAATCATCGACGGATTCCATTGTGAAAACTTGCGTTGGTCATATTCGATCGCGTACATGGTGCTCGAAATAGAACCCACCAGCAGACAGATCAGATATATCACCAGGAAAATCGCGGTGAAACTGTCGAGCCGTGCCTGGTTTCTGGAACTGAACTTGGAATACAGCAGGTCCATGCGTACATGGCTATCGAGTTGAATGGAGTAGGGCCCGCCGACGATGTAATAGGCTGTCATCGTGAACTGCGCCATTTCGACGCACCAGGATAGCGGCAGGTTGATGATATTGCGGGTGAAGGCGTTGATCAGCAGGGTCCCGATCATGACGAAAATCAAATACATCGCCATGCGTCCCGCCTTGGTTGACAAATAGTCAATCACCCTTACGTAGTTGACGATAAACTTGGGCACTGCTTGAACTCTCCTCCGGTCTTCCGCTGGTTTCTCTGCGAAAACTAACTTGTTATTTTATTTGCGCGATTCATTCTTCAGGCGAATCGGCGCTAGCAAACAATCTCGACATTTGCCTCGTGCAGGCAATGCGCCAAAGCACCTTGAGGTGGTTTCTCGCATACCAGGGTGTCAATCTGGTCAAAGGAGGCTACGACAAATGGCGCCACCCGGTCAAATTTGGAAGAATCGGCCAGCAAAATGACCTTGTCGGAACGCGCTATCATCGCGCTCGCGATCTCTGCCTCATCGCAACTGTAATCCATGGCCCCGCTGCCGGCGGCGATGGCCACGACGGTGATTATCGCCAGATTGCCGTGAAAACTATTTAACTGGTCCAGTGCCATGCGGCCACAGGTCTGCCGATTATCCTCGTTATAGCTGCCACCGAGCAAATACATACGCACAGTCTCGTTGGCCGAGGTAATCGCCCGCGCAATCGCGGTTGAATTAGTGATGACGGTGAGGTCGTCAATCCCGGCGAGTTCTTCGGCGATGACCAGCGTGGTCGATCCGGTATCGATGAACAGGGTATCGCCTGGCGCCACCAGTCGACGAGCAAGCTGTGCGATTGTTCGTTTCGCCGGACCGTTCAGTTGCATTCTCTGTGCAAAAGGCCCCTCCCCGAAATCTCGCACGGGAACGGCACCACCATGAACTTTCTGTATCTTGCCGGTCGAGGCCAAAAACGTCAAATCACGTCGAATGGTTTCCGCCGATGTGGCGAAAGTTCTGCTCAATTCTTCTACCGAAACCCTGCCCCGCGTACGTACGATGTCGATGATCCGAAATTGTCTGTCGCGAGGGCGCATGGTCCGATACTAGCATGGCGAGCATCTGATCAACAATGACTACATGGTCAGGGATTCATTAATGTTTTATAAAATTCGATGAAAACTGACTGATTAACTAATTACGGTCACCAAAATTGACTACCTGGGCACTAGAAAATATACTCACTAGCGCTTGGCCTGGCTCCTGCCAGGCCACCGCTTCTACCCGCAAGAGGGTTCATGCCAGACTATTCCGTCAGCGATTCACTGCCCACGTCATTGTTCGATATCGTCATTGTCGGCTCCGGCGTGGTCGGTTGCGCGATGGCGCGACGCTTTAGCCTCGAGGGAGCCAGCGTCCTGGTAATCGAAAAGGAGGTCGATATTCTTGACGGTGCGAGTAAGGCGAATAGCGCGATACTGCATACCGGCTTCGATGCACCGCCGCCCGGATCACAGGAGCATGCCTGTATTGTCGACGGCTACAACGAGTACCTGGATATCCATTCGCGATTGAATTTGCCGCTGCTCGAATGTGGCGCCATGGTTCTGGCCTGGAACGACGCCGAGGCGAGCCGCCTCGAGCAGATTCTACAGGACGCTCATCGCAACGGTGTCGGTCAGGCTCGAATCATCACACAAAAACAGATATTGGCGAGGGAGCCGGAGCTCGCCGCCTGTGTTGTCGCAGCACTCGAAATTCCGGGCGAGTCTGTAATCGATCCATGGTCTGCCCCCTATGCTTATTTGCTACAGGCGCTCGATAATGGTGCGAGCCTGGTGCGAAGTTGCGAATTGCTCGATGGCCGGTTTGAAGGCGATGAGTGGTTGTTGGAAACAAACCGGGGCAGGATCAGGGGTCGCCAGGTAATCAATTGTGCCGGTCTTTACGGTGATCGGGTAAACCAGATGTTGACGGGTGAGCCGGGATTTGAAATTCGCCCGCGAAAAGGTCAGTTCGTGATCTTCGACAAGTCAGCTAGCGCTTTGATCCAATCGATTTTGCTGCCAGTCCCCACTGAACTCACCAAGGGAGTCGTCGTCTGTCCGACTATTTTCGGTAATTTGTTGGTGGGGCCTACTGCCGAAGAACAAATGAGTCGCATCGATGTAAATGTTGATGAGCAACAGTTGCGGGCGCTCGTCGAGAAAGGCCGTAGTATCTTGCCCGGCCTGGTGAAACACGAGGTGACGGCAACTTATGCGGGGATTCGACCCGCAACCGAGCATAAGGATTACCAGATCAAGTGGCACCCGGAGCAAAATTATTGCTGTGTCGGAGGTATCCGCTCGACCGGGTTGAGCGCGGCGCTCGGAATTGCGAAAACAGTTTTCTGTCAGTACGTCGACAATGGCGGTCGACACACAGCGTTACAGCATTACCATTGGCCACAGGTTAGCCAAATTGCGGACCCAGGTCCGCGTGACTGGCAACAACCCGGCAACGGCGGCATCGTTTGCCACTGCGAGCTGGTGACTCGGAGGGAAATCGAACAGGCGTTCGAGGGTCCGATTGCACCCCGCAGCCTGGCCGGATTGAAGCGTAGAACTCGCGTCTGTATGGGTAGATGCCAGGGGTTTTACTGCGCGGCCGAGCTCAGTGACCTCACCGATGGTCGATTTGTGCAACCGATCGGGGTCGATCAATGAAAGCGAGCAGCTGTCGGGTCGCCATCGTCGGTGGTGGACCGAGTGGGCTCGCCGTCGCAACTGAGCTTGCGAAGATGGGCGTCGACGGTGTCGTGCTGCTCGAGCGGGAACAGGATGCGGGCGGCATTCCGCGGCATTGCGGGCATTCGCCGTTTGGGTTCAGAGAATTTCATCGCATCATGAAAGGCCCTGGGTATGCGTCCCGCCTGGTGCGACGAGCGCAACAGCACGGTGTCAGCATTCGTACGGGTGCGAGCGTGGCCAAGATTGCGCCGGCTGGCGGCCTGGTCCTGTCCACCGATGATGGCGTCGAGCGCCTCAAGGCGGAGAAAATAGTGATTTGTACCGGCAACCGCGAAACACCTCGTTCGGCGCGGCTGGTTTCGGGGTCGAGACCCTTAGGCGTCATGACCACAGGCGCATTGCAGTCGATGGTATACCTGAAGCATCGACGGCCATTTAAACGACCATTGATCGTCGGTACCGAGCTGGTTTCGTTTTCGGCACTGTTAACCTGCCGACATGCCGGTATTCGGCCGGTCGCAATGATCGACAATCAGTCCCGAATTACCACCTGGCAAGCCGCGGCCTGGCTACCGAGGTTGCTCGGCAGTCGCTTGTTGATGAATGTCGAGCTCGATGAAATTTGCGGTCGGGAACGTGTGGAGTCGGTAAAAATAAGGGATGCCGCTGGCAGGGTCAGTTCGCTGGATTGTGACGGCGTGGTTTTTAGTGGAAACTTCGTCGCCGAGTCGAGTCTGATCCGCGGCAGTCACCTTGAGCTGGATGCGCGCAGCGGTGCGCCTGCGGTTGACCAGTTTGGACGTTGCAGCGATGCCGATTACTTCGCCTGTGGAAACCTGCTACATCCGGTCGATACTGCCGGCTGGTGCTGGGCCGAGGGTCAGCGTATCGCCGCCTATGTCAGCGCAAGCCTTGACCAGACACTACCACCTGCCGAGCGTAGCGTAACGGTTGAAACCGAGAGTCCGTGGATAAAATACTTCACCCCGCAAAGAATAGCCTTGCCAGACAGTTTTTCCGCTTATTACCATCCAGGACTACAGTTGCGTTTCAGCGAAAAATTACAGGGTCGTCTGTCGCTGTGCGATGAACACCGTAATCTGGTGGGTCATAAAATTCGTGTGCAACCTGAGCGCAGGGTATTATTGTCCTTGCCCGCGAGCGAGAGCTTGTCCGCGTGTGAGTCCTTAACCATCGAATTCACACCATCTTTAGAGAAAGTACCATGACCATCCTTGCCATCGACCAGGGAACCACCAGCACGCGCGCGTTGTGCGTGGACGCGGACGGCAGGGTGGAAATAACCCACGTGGTCAAGCACCAACAGATTTATCCGCAGCCCGGATGGGTCGAACACGATCCGCAGCAATTGATCGCGAATATTGAGGCTTGTGTCGAGGCGAGTCGCGGAATCACGGCCATCGGCATCGATAA
>JAAESG010000460.1 GCA_024229615.1 Gammaproteobacteria bacterium
CCCCAGGCCTACAAGCGCATCGCCAAACTACTGGAAGAAAAGCGTAGCGAACGCGAGGCCTTTATCGAAGGCTTTACGATCCAGCTTAAGGATATGCTGGAGCAACAGGAAATTGTTGCGATCGTGCAGGGCCGAGTCAAACATATCGTCAGTATCTGGCGCAAGATGCAACGTAAGAATCTTGAGTTTCATGAACTATTCGATGTTCGTGCAGTGCGAATTCTGGTCGATTCTGTCGCCGATTGTTACGCCGTGCTCGGTATAGTACATACCACCTGGCAGCACATTCCCAAGGAATTTGACGACTATATCGCCAACCCCAAGGAAAATGGATACCAGTCGTTGCACACAGCGGTTGTCGCCGCCGATGGCAAGATTGTAGAAGTGCAAATTCGAAGCCACGAAATGCATGAAAAATCCGAACTCGGAGTAGCGTCTCACTGGCGTTACAAAGAAGGCGCCAAACTGGACCGTCGCATGGAGTCCAACATCGCGCAGATGAGAGATCTTTTGCAGGGTTCGGCGGAAGAGGTTTCCGACGTTATTTCCGAAATATCGACCGAGCATTCGAATGATCGTGTCTATGTTTTTACGCCAGCGGGTCAGATCGTGGATATACCACAAGGTGGGACCCCGCTTGATTTTGCCTACAGCATTCATTCCGAAGTCGGGCACCGTTGTCGGGGCGCCAAGGTCAATGGACGCATAGTAAATCTGACCAAGGTTTTACAGACCGGCGATGAAGTCGAGATATTAACGACCAGGGAGAGTCGCCCGAGTCGGGACTGGATGAACAAAAACCTCGGTTTCATCAAGTCGGCCGGCACTCGTTCCAAGGTTCGCAACTGGTTCAATCACCAGGACTTCGAGCAGAACCTGCTCGATGGTAAATCGATTTATGACCGCACTCTGAGTAAGTATTCGATTCACAACTCTAACTTGAAAGACCTGGTGGCACATTTCAAGCGTAAAGAGTCGGAGCAGTTTTTCGCCGATATTGGTCGTGGGCTGATTACTTCGGCGCAGATACTTGGCTACCTGCAATCCGAACCCGAGCAGGATCCGTTCAAAAAGGTCAAGAAAGAAACCAGGCCTCCCAAATCCAGGGACGAAGTCAGCATTCATGGTGTTGGTAACCTGATGACCCAGTTTGCGCGTTGCTGTAAACCCGTGCCGGGCGACGCGATCATAGGCTTCATCACCATTAACAGCGGCATTTCGATTCACAAACGCAGTTGTTCGAACATCCTGTCGCTGCCCGAGGAGAAACGCCAGCGCCTGATCGAAGTCGAGTGGGGGCAGGAGAATGCCTCCGTTTATCCGGTGGAAGTCAGCATCAGTGCCTATCAGCGCACCGGTCTGATGCAGGATATCAGTACCATTCTGGCAAATCTCAAGGTCAACCTGCTGGATATCAATTCCACCACCAACAAGGAAGAACAGATGGTTTTTACCCAGCTGACCATGGAAATCCACGGCGTCGACGAGCTGGTGCTAATCATTGACAAGTTATCGCAATTGCCTAATGTTCAGGACGTCAGAAGAATTGCCTGAGGCACGGGCGCATCAGTAGATATGGAAGAGGGTTACGACAAAGTTGTAATGGATCGGCGTTTTTGCATCGCCCCGATGATGGATTGTTCAGACCGCCATTCACGATTTTTTCTGCGCCTGTTTTCCAGCAATATCCTGCTCTACACGGAAATGATTACTGCTGCTGCAATCTTGAATGGCGATAGGGACCATTTGCTTGGCTTCAGCGATGAAGAGCATCCGCTGGCTGTGCAGCTGGGTGGTTCTGATCCGCAGCAACTTTATCGAGCCGCGCAAATCTGTAAGCAGTATGGCTATGATGAAATCAATTTGAACTGCGGTTGTCCGAGTGACCGGGTCCAGTCGGGCAGCTTCGGTGCCTGTCTGATGAAGGATCCGCTATTGGTGGCTGACTGTGTGGCGGCACTGAAAAACGCAACAAACTTACCGGTCACCGTGAAACACCGTACCGGTATCGACCAGCAGGAAGACTATGCAATCTTCGCCAATTTTGCCGAAGCACAAATCGATGCCGGGGCAGAAGCCTTGATCGTACATGCGCGCAACGCATGGTTACAGGGATTAAACCCGAAGCAAAATCGGGAAATACCAGCGCTGAAGTATGACTGGGTTTATCGTTTGAAAGGGGATTTCCCATCTCATCAAATCGTCATCAATGGCGGTATCAAAACCCTGGATGCCTGTCGCGAACATTTGAAACAGGTAGACGGGGTTATGCTGGGGCGTGAGCCGTACCAGAACCCTTATCTGTTACACAACGTCGATCGGCAGATTTTTAATCAAACAGAAGTCGAAAGCGTGAGTCGGATTGCGATGTTGCACAGAGTATACCCATACATAGAGCAACAACTTGGTCAGGGTATGCCATTGACGCGAATGATCCGTCACATTATCGGTTTGTTTCATGGTCAGCCCAATGCCCGGCGATGGCGTCGCTATCTCAGTGAAAATGCTTACCGCAAAAGTGCCGGTATCGAAACCCTCTACCGGGCGGAGCGGCTGGTAAGCTAGTGCTCTTTCAATCAACTGCCTCACGACTCGCTGAATCCGTCAATTTCACCTTGAAAGAGCACTGGGCCTGTTAACACTATCTGAAAAATCGCTGAAGTTCGCTTGTATAGAGCCACTATACGGCGCTCACTTCATCTTGTGGGTAAAAAAATGGTCGCCAGCAGCTATAGTTCAAATAGTGCTAACAGGCCCGAATGGCACTTACTTAAGCTCGCAACCGTCGTCATAGCAATCCAACCGGGACCGGATAAACGGTGAAAGTTTTCGCGAATGCCTCGGCGGCTACGCCGCCTGCGGTTTACTTCGCGAAAACTTTCACCGTTTATCCGGCCTTGAAGTTCATTGAGTATTCAAACTCCGGATATGTTTCGAAAATCGATGCTTTCGGTTTTATGTAAGTGCCATTAGTTAACAGGCCCTAATATTCTCAACTAAAGTTACTTAATGCGAAGAAACCTGCGTTACCTGATTCTGTTGCTGATTCTACTATTCGTCGCGGTTAACGAGGCGCTGAACAAAACCCGTTCCACCAGTTGGGAAAATTCACTCTGGGTCCGTGTCTACGCCGTCAATGGAGATAATCGTGATGCGACTGAAAGATATATAGATTCGCTGACAAGCAAAAATTTTAAGGCGATAGAAACCTTTGTTAACCGGGAAGCCAGGCGCCGTGGTATCGAGATCGATGCCATCGATGTCGAGTACAACGGCCGATTAGCAGAAGGGCCTCCGCAGCCGCCCTCCGGGCAGAGTATTCTGCAAAACATCTGGTGGAGTCTGAAGTTTAGAGCCTGGGCTACGCACAGAGCCTGGACTAGCGATAACGATCAGGGTGACGTTGAATTATTTGTCAGTTACTACGATACTGAAACGACTCAGTCATTACGTCATTCGGTCGGACTTCAGGGTGGGCTGATCGGCATCATCAACGCTTTTGCCGATCGATCCTATCGGGGTTCCAACCAGGTTGTCATTACGCATGAACTGATGCATACCCTGGGCGCCTCGGACAAATACGGTGCCGATAATCTTCCGCTTCACCCACAGGGCTATGCCTGGCCCGAGAGTAAACCACTACATCCGCAGCGTCAGGCGGAGATCATGGGTGGCAGGATTCCGTTATCCCCGGGGCAGGTGAAAATGCCTCAGTCACTAAGCGAAGTCGTAGTCGGTCGCTATACCGCTGCCGAAATTAATTGGCCATTGGAATAGTTATTTGTTACGCAGATAGACGTAGCTGGCACCGGCGGCGCCGTCTTGTGTGATTGCGGGACACCAGGCGAGAACCTGGGCCTGGGTTGACAGCCAGCGACGAACCAGTGGTTTGAGTACGGCGTCGCTTTGCGACCGAAAACCCTGCCCGTGAACAATCAATACCATGCGCATGCGATCGCGCAGGGCATTACTCAAAAATACTTCGAGTGCCTCGAGTGCCTCGGTTTGCCGGTAGCCATGCAGGTCAATACTCGTTTCGGGACGGATCAGCCCCTGCCTGATCTTACGCTGAAGTTTTTTCTGCAAGCCAGAATGAAAGTGCGACTCCCGTGCCGGCACGGAGTCACTCGGCTGCAAAACCTGTGGATCTGCCCGCTGCCGGATCTCCCGCTTGCCGCGAACAGAGGCCGACTTGTTTTGATCGCGCTGCTGATAAACGTTGACTCTATCGTTTTGCAGGCGCTTCACACCTGGTATCAGCCGGGCAAATTCGGAATCGTCATCATTGTTCATCGAGTTATCACTGGTCAAATGGCAATTTTCGTCAATATTATCCGAAATTGCTCTCAGACCTACATTCAAATCATATAGAATCCTTTTTCGATGCACATACTCATAACCAATGACGATGGCTACCTGGCCCCTGGGATAAAGGTTTTGACGCAGGAACTGACGCAGGTGGCCAGAGTTTCGGTTGTGGCACCCGATCGCAATAAAAGCGGTGCCAGCAACTCACTGACGCTGATGCGACCACTGCGCGTAGAGCAGTCACAGGACGGCAGTTATTACGTCGATGGAACGCCGACCGATTGCGTTCATCTGGCGCTTTCCGGCTTGCTTGACGATCCTCCCGATATGGTCGTTTCCGGCATCAATGCCGGTCCTAATCTTGGCGATGACGTATTGTACTCGGGTACTGTGGCGGCAGCCATGGAGGGGCGATATCTGGGTTTGCCTGCAATCGCGGTATCACTGGCCGGCAAGCCAGCCCGTAATTTTCAGACTGCGGCGCAAATTACACGGCGTGTGGTCGAAAGACTCGGTCATAGCCCATTAGCCGACGATACTCTATTAAATGTAAACGTACCGGACATGCCGATGGGTGATATTGTTGCGATCAAGGCGACGCGACTCGGTTTCCGACACAAGGCCGAATCCATGGTTAGGCAATCCGATCCCTATGGCCGTTCAATTTACTGGGTTGGCCCACCGGGTGAGGCCCAGGATGCGGGTCCGGGGACAGACTTCCACGCGATCGAACATGCCACCACTTCGGTGACACCGATGCAGATTGATTTGACTCGTCACCACGGGATCGAACCTTTGCAAAACTGGTTACATGCCCTGTGAATATGTCGGGGCGGAATCACCAGGGAATCGGCATGACCTCGCAGAGAACGCGTGATCGCCTGATCAGGCGCCTGCGACAACAAGGCATTCAAAACGATCAGGTGCTGGATGTGATGCGCCGGGTGCCACGACATTTGTTTGTCGACGAAGCGCTAGCCCATCGTGCTTACGAGGATACGGCGCTACCTATCGGATATGGTCAGACCATATCGCAGCCCTTTATTGTGGCGCATATGACGCAGTTGCTGCTGGAGGATGGTAACGCCAACTCGGTTCTTGAAATTGGCACTGGTTGCGGTTACCAGACCGCGGTTCTGGCTAAACTCTTTCCGCAGGTGTATAGCGTCGAACGTATCGAGGCCTTGTATCAACAGGCCAAGCAGCGTCTCGCGGAGCTGGAATTGTACAATGTGCAGCTGCGTTATACCGACGGTACGGAAGGCTGGCCAAATCTGAGTTATCGTTTCGATCGGATTATCATGACCGCGGCCTGTACCGAGATACCCGAGGCGCTGATCGCCCAGCTCAACGACGGTGGCATCATGGTGTTGCCCTTTGATAACGGTATAGATCAGACCATGACAAAGATAACCCGGGGAAGAAATGGGCTGGTTTACGAAGCATTGGAAAAGGTGGCTTTTGTACCGCTGCTGCCCGGATTGAACTAGTGCTGTTCGAAAAATTGTATCGCGGCGTCATGCAGTTTTCACGTCAACAGAAAGCGCCCTATTATCTTTCACTGCTCAGTTTTCTCGAGTCATTTATATTACCTTTCCCGCCTCCGGACGTGATGCTGGCGCCGATGGCGCTTGCCCGGCCTGCCCGAGCTTTGTATTTTGCCGGCCTGACGCTTGTGTTTTCTGTGCTCGGTGGGTTGGTGGGTTATTTGATTGGTGCATTCCTATTCGATCTGGCGCAGCCGTTTATCGTGGACTGGGGATATCAGGCTCGATTTGAGACCGTTACCGACTGGTTCGAACGGTGGGGTTTCTGGGCCGTGCTGGTGGCCGGATTTTCTCCGGTACCCTATAAAGTATTCACTATTGCCGCTGGAGTCCTGAATCTCGCGATTATCCCATTTTTGCTGGCATCAATTATTGGGCGTGGCACCCGTTTTTTCCTACTGGCCTGGTGCCTGGCAAGATTCGGACCGGCGATCGAAGCGGAACTCATCAAGTACATCGAGATCATCGGATGGGTTATAGTCGCAGCCTTGCTAGTTGCGATTGGTCTGTATTACTTTTAATCAGTAAAGTAGAGTTATGAGATCAGCTCTTACTATCGCCGTTACCGTTTTGCTGTTGGCTGCCTGCGTCACGGTAAAGCCACCGACGACAGTTTCACGCGGCCCCGGCTGGTATACGGTAAAAATCAGCGATACGCTTTATTCGATCGCGTGGCGTTACGGGCTCGATTACAAGCAGCTTGCGCAGTGGAATCAAATTGATGTCAGCTCCCCGATTCATCCTGGTCAGCGCCTGCGCCTGCTTAAACCCAAAAATAAATCACTGGCAAGTACCAGCGTCAAGCGAGATAAGGTAAAGGCCGATTCCAGCACCGCCAAAAAAAGCGGGGCCGTGAGTAAAAGCAAGACCGGCAAATCTGGCGGTCGCGATCCGCGCAAGTGGATCTGGCCAACCCGGGGTAAACCGCTGAACACTTTCCGGGCAGCGGAATTGAATCGTCGTGGAATCAATATCGCAGGAAAAGCGGGTCAACCCGTGTACGCCGTTGCCGACGGCAGGGTTGTATATAGTGGTAATGGTTTGGCCGGTTATGGTAATCTGATAATTATAAAGCACAGTGATACTTATCTAAGTGCTTATGCCTATTGTCAGGAGCGTCTTGTGCAGGAAGGAACAGCAGTGAAGGCAGGGAAGCTGGTAGCGAAAATGGGTCGCAAAGATAACATTTCACAATTGCATTTTGAAATCAGACGAAATGGCAAGCCGGTAGATCCGATGAAGTATTTACCTAAACAATAAGGGAACCCCTGGATGACCAAATCGACCGACAAGTCACTTATCGAAGACAAAGAAATACCGACTGAAGAGTTGGGAGAGGATCTTCTGGACGATGAGGAAACTGCCGAGCTGGATGACGATGATGAGGATGACGCCGAGGACGACGACGATGAGTCTGATTCAGTCACTAGCAATGAGGGCGAATCTGATGAAGATGCTCTTGAAGGTGAGAAGTTTATCGAAAGACGCAAGCCCGAGACGGATCGTCGCAAGACTACCACGCGACGCTCATCGGATGCTGATCCTACGCGGCTTTATCTGAAGGAAATCGAAGTTTCGCCGCTATTGACGGCGGAAGAGGAAGTGTATTACTCGCGTCTTGCGTTAAAGGGTGACAACGCGGCACGCGATAAAATGATCGAATGCAATTTACGCCTGGTGGTCAAGATTGCGCGCCGTTACATGAATCGCGGACTGGCTTTACTCGATTTGATCGAAGAGGGGAACCTGGGTTTGATCCGAGCGGTCGAAAAATTTGACCCCGAACGCGGATTCCGTTTTTCTACCTACGCAACCTGGTGGATTCGGCAGACAATCGAACGTGGTTTGATGAACCAGACGCGTACTATCCGCTTGCCCATTCATGTCATCAAGGAATTGAACACCTACCTCAGAGCAGCGCGCAAACTGACCCAGGAGCTGAATCGCGAAGCGACGCCTGAGGACGTGGGCCGCCTGCTGAAGAAACCAGTTAAGGATGTTGAGAAAATGTTCAAACTCGCGGACCGGGTTTCTTCTTTCGATATTCCGATGGGTGGTGAAGGTGAGCGACCGCTGCTGGATGTTATTCCCGACGATAGTAATGCTGATCCATCCATTATCCTGCAGGATGAAACCGTCATTAAGCATCTCGATAGCTGGCTCGACGAGCTCGATGAAAAGCAACGCGATGTCGTGGTGCGACGCTTTGGTCTGCGCAACCATCCCCGTGGCACGCTCGAAGAAGTTGGCCTGGAACTCGGTGTGACGCGAGAGCGAGTACGCCAGATCCAGATGGATGCCTTGCGCAAACTGCGCCGTATCCTCGAGCACAGCGGCTATTCCCGCGAAAATATCATTCAGGAATAACTCCCCCCCAAGATCCTTTGAACGACTAAGTCTAGAGCTATCCAATGGCGACTCAGGGTCACCCTTGCGACCGGGTCAGTCGCAAGGAGTTCTCTCGGCTGCCGTCTGTCATTTAGACGGATTCTTCGAGATAGTGTGCAGTAAATCAGGGGGTGAGGATGATGGCAGCGGTGACGTCGCGGTCTTCGGCGACGAGGATGTTGAAAGTGCGGCACAGGGCGCCGTTGTCCATGACTTCGAGCCCTATGCCTCGCTCACCGAATAGCGCGAAAATTTTTGCTTGCGGGAACAATTGCCGTGTGCCGGTACCGAGCAACACCACTGTCGGTTTTGAATCGAATATCGGGGTCAGGTTTTCGCGAGTGAGCTGCTCAAGCGACGAAACCGGCCAGGGGCAATGAATACTGCTTGCTGTCATGACCAGGCTTTGACGGTATACGGCTTCGTTTACCGTCACCGTAGCGTTGTCATAGGCTGTGATTCTGTGGCGGCTGGTGACGATATCTTCGGCGAGAGGCATAGCAGGCAGAATAATGTAATTCGACGGTCCAATCAACGCCGCCAAATCACTACTCGCGGTTGACAGTGGAGTATACATTTCTTAAGGTTGCGCGGTCGTAATTTCCCCGCGATGACTTCTGGAGATTTGTATTGAAACCGGTGAAACTGGGTTTGCTAGGCGTTGGTACTGTTGGTGCCAGCACCGCGATGGTGTTAAAAAACAATGCGGATGAAATCGCGCGTCGAGCAGGGCGCAGCATAGAGATTATCCAGGCGTCGCGGCGTTCAATCGCCGCAGGCATGCCCGCGGGTAGTGGCGAGATCGAGCTTGTCAGCGATCCTTTCGAAGTCGTTAACAATCCAGATATCGATATCGTAATCGAGTTAATCGGTGGATATGAGCCGGCCCTGGAGCTGGTGATGCAAGCGATTGAAAACGGCAAGCATGTGGTGACCGCCAACAAAGCCCTGATTGCGTTACACGGCAACAAGATCTTTGCCGCCGCCCAGAGCAAGGGGGTTAACGTCGTATTCGAAGCCGCGGTCGCGGGCGGTATTCCGATCATCAAGTCCATTCGCGAGGGTTTGAGCGCGAATCATATCGAATCGGTTGCCGGGATTATCAACGGCACCGGTAATTTTATATTGACCGAAATGCGCGACAAGGGGCGAGATTTCGAAGATGTTTTACGCGAGGCGCAAGCGCTGGGTTATGCTGAAGCGGATCCGACCTTCGATGTCGAAGGTATCGACGCTGCACACAAGCTTTGTATTCTGTCATCGATTGCCTTTGGCATTCCCTTGCAATTTAATGCGGTTTATACCGAGGGTATCAGCGGCGTTTCCGGAGAGGACGTGGTCTATGCGAATCAACTCGGCTACCGCATCAAGCACCTCGGCGTGGCACGACGCACCGACAAGGGCATTGAAATGCGCGTGCATCCAACCTTGATTCCCGAGAAGAGGCTCATTGCCAACGTCGATGGCGTCATGAACGCGGTACTGGTACAGGCCGACAAGCTGGGTGCTTCGCTGTATTATGGCGCCGGTGCAGGCGCCGATCCCACCGCATCGGCCGTCATTGCCGATATCATCGACGTGGCTCGTACTATAACTACCGACGCGCAGAATCGCGTGCCTCACCTGGCCTTTCAGCCGGACCAGATTGTCGATATTCCGATCCTGCCGATTACCGAGATACAGACCGCATATTACCTGCGCATGCGCGTCGATGATCGTCCCGGTGTGATGGCCGAGATTACCCGTATTATGGGTGACAAGGACATTTCCATCGAAGCTATCTTGCAGAAGGAACCGGAATCCGGAGTCACCCGGGCAACCATTATCATGCTCACGCAAAAGATCAGAGAGCAGCAGATGGTTGACGCGATCGATGCGATTTCCGATCTCGAAGTGGTGCACGGTGAAGTACATCGCATTCGAGTAGAGACGCTCGATGCCGACTGAATCGCGAGTAACGAGGTTATGCCGCTCGAGTCGATAGTCGAGCTAGCGACGAGTGATCTGCATCAACTCGAGGATTTGTTGTGTGCCAATGACTTGCCGACGCAGGATTGTACCGACCCGGGTTTAATTTTCTATGGGATTTTTGATCACCATAAACTGGTTGCCGCCGGTGGTCTCGAAGCAGCTGAAAGCTATGTATTGCTGCGTTCCGTCGCGGTACAACAGCCATATCGAAAACAGGGTATGGCGCGTCGTATCTGTGACTTTTTGATTGAAAAAGCTGAGTCCGAGGGCAAGCAGGCAATCTATCTGTTGACCGAAACGGCGGCGCTTTACTTCGAGAATCTCGGTTTCATCCGGGTCGCGCGTGAACAGGTTCCTGCGTCTATTGCCCGGACCAGACAATTCACCTCGCTGTGCCCGGATAGTGCCAACTGCCTGGTGAAGACCCTGGCAAGTGGTATGCTGCCCGGAATATGAACCACCGTCATAACGGCGGTGTTGGCCCCGGATTTACCGAGTTTGTTATCCTGGTGGCGTTGATCATATCGCTGGTCGCGCTGTCGATAGATACGATGTTGCCGGCCTTGCCTGAAATTGCCACTGAACTTGGTGTCGTACAGATCAACGACAGCCAATACATCATATCTATTTTCTTTGCCGGTATGGCCCTGGGGCAGATGTTCTTTGGCCCGCTGTCAGACTCGGTTGGCCGCAGGCCCTCGATCATGGCCGGTTTCTTTGTTTTTGCACTGGGATGCCTGCTGTCTATCGTCGCGGCCGATTTCGATCAAATGTTGCTGGGGCGTTTTCTACAGGGTTTTGGTGCCTCGGGGCCACGCATTGTGTCGATTGCTTTGGTGCGCGATCAATACAAGGGTCGCGAGATGGCAAGAGTCATGTCTTTCGTCATGACCATTTTTATTCTGGTACCGGTTTTCGCACCTGCTATTGGTCAGTTGATATTGACGTTCGCAAGTTGGCACTGGATCTTCGTGATGTTTCTCGGGCTTGTAATAGTCGTCGTTGCCTGGTTCTGGAAACGTCAGCCCGAGACACTGAGCGCGGATAATCGGATCAAGTTTTCCTTTGCGCGTCTGGCGCTCGATATCAGGGCCATCGCCAGAATTCGAGCTGCGCTCGGTTATACGTTGACCATGGGTTTTATTTTCGGTGCCTTCATCGGCTACCTGAGCAGTTCCCAGCAAATTTTTCAGCAACAGTACCAGTTACTCAATTTGTTCCCATTGTACTTCGGTATTCTTGCCTGTTCGATCGGTTGTGCATCCCTGCTCAACGCGCGACTGGTAATGCGTTACGGGATGCGCCGTCTGTCGAGGTTTGCGTTGCAGTCCATCTGCGTTCTATCGATTCCATTTTTCCTGTTTGCATTGTTCCATTCTGGCCATCCGAATCTTTATCTGCTGATGCTGTATCTGATGGTTTCATTCTTTTTCTTCGGAATATTATTCGGCAATCTGAATGCCCTCGCAATGGAACCTCTGGGCCATATTGCCGGCCTCGGTTCGGCTCTGGTAGGATCGGTGTCCACGCTGATCTCGGTTATATTCGGGGTGATTGTCGCCGATGCTTATGATCAGACAGTTTTGCCGCTGGTGGCGGGATTTGCCTTATTGGGTTTGGCGGGATTGCTGACGATGGTCTGGACCGAGGCGGGACTAGACGCCGAAATCTAGCCTTCCGCTTCGAGGAAGCTCAGAATCTCCGCCTCGATCGCCTGCTTTTCAACTACCACGGGATGGGCAATCGGTTTGTTGAATAGCTGTGCGATCACCTGCGGTATCTCGATCCCGGCGCTCGCCGCGACCGAAGCCAGTGCGGCCTGATCGGAATCGGCTTCGCTCGCATTAATCGCATCGTCGACAACCACGGCAAACTTGGTCCACTCGGCAGTCGAGCATATGAGGTTGACCTGATCCTTGAAGTCTGCTGACTGACAGGTTTTAAAACAGGTGGCGGTATGTGGGTCCATCAGGTATCCCCGTGAGAAGGCCTGTCGGATATACTCCTTGCCTAGCTCGTCAGAGCAAGAGTCTGCCGCAAAAATTTCTCTGATGCGTTCCTGTTCCTCCGCTGCGAGCTGGTAACTGCCCCGGTCGTCGAGTTGCTGCATCAAATCCCGCGTACGAGTTGCGCCAAACAAATCAAATAAAACACGCTCGACATTTGAGGATTTCAGTATATCCATTGCGGGAGAAGTGGTCGCGATCAGGTCGCGTTTACGCAGATCGTAGCAACCGCCCTGAATCCATTCGGTGAGGACATTATTGGCATTTGACGCAATCACGATTTTCGCGATCGGCAATCCCAGGCTGCGAGCATAGTAGGCCCCGAGAGCGTTACCGAAATTGCCGCTCGGTATGTGCAACACGACCGGGTCGCCGAGTTCGATCTGCTGCTGCCGTACCAGCGCCAGGTAACCGTGAAACTGGTATAGCATCTGGAAGATAATGCGCCCAAAATTCACCGAGTTGGCAGCGGAAAGAGATAGTTTCAATTCACCGAGACGCTGGTTAAACGTCTGCGAAGACAGTAGTGATTTAAGTGCTGCCTGTGCATCGTCGAAATTACCATGGATGCCAATGACCTTGAGGTTGTCAGCGTCCTCGGTCACCATTTGTAAACGCTGCACATCCGATGTACCGCCATCCGGGTAGAGGCAGGCGACTCGAATATTGGCACGGTTACGAAAAGTCTCCAGTGCGGCCGGACCGGTGTCTCCACTGGTTGCTGTCAAGATCAGATATTGCTGGTCCTGTTGTTGCGCCAACTCTGACAGGATTAACCCGAAAGGCTGTAACGCCATATCCTTGAAAGCTCGGGTCGGCCCGTGATAGAGCTCACTGACAAACAGCTTTTCATCGAGTTTGACGACCGGAACCGGATCGTTTGCATCGTCGAAGCGATCATACAGGTCGAGGGCCCGGTGCAGAGTTTCAGTATCGATATCGATTTTCAGATGCTCTAGCAGCGCGAGCGCCAGTTCTTTATAGGAACTCTGCAAGTGCCGGCCGAGAAACTCCGTGTCGATTGGCGGCATGGGTTCCGGGCTGTAAATGCCACCATAGGAAGCAATCGGTGACAACAATGCGGAGGAAAAGCTTACGCGCGCTTCACGTGTGCCATCGTTGCCGCGGGTTTCGGTGAAAATCATCAGCTTACGGTGAGTTGGGGGATCAAGGAAAAGGCGAATTATATCCGGCTATCGTGGCCTAACAAGCTGTATTACAAAGAAAACACCGCAAATATTCGGAAATACTCGATATCACAAAGCATTTCACTTCTACTAAGCCGCATTTATGCGTAAAATTCCCCGCTTAACCCGGCTGTCGGTCCATGCCGGGGAACCATGTTTTGGCTGAGCCAGAGTACTCGTATTTAAATCCGATGCCTACGACTGATAAAATTAATTTACTTGATTTCAATCGAGCAGCGCTCGAGAGGTTTTTTGTCTCCAATGGAGAGAAGCCGTTTCGCGCCCGCCAATTGATGCAGTGGGTACATCAACGTGGCATCACCGAATTTGCACAAATGACCGATATGTCAAAAAGCCTGCGTGGGTTTTTGGCTGTGCATTGTTGCATCGAACGACCCCGAATTCTGACCCAACAACGCGCTGTCGACGGTACACGTAAATGGTTACTCAGTTTTGATGATAGCGACAATGCGATCGAGTGCGTATTGATTCCTGAAAAATCACGCATGACCCTATGCGTGTCCTCGCAGTTGGGATGTACCCTGAACTGTAGTTTCTGCTCGACTGCCAAGCAGGGATTCAATCGTAATCTGAGCACGGCCGAAATCATCGCGCAACTGCATCTGGCGCATCATAGTCTGATCGCGGAAGGTTATCCGCAGGGTGTCACCAATGTGGTCATGATGGGCATGGGCGAACCCCTGCTTAATTTCGACGCTGTTATTGCCGCGGTCGACATGATGTGCGACGACTTTGGATACGCGTTGAGTAAGCGGCGTGTGACCATTAGTACCGCTGGTGTCGTGCCGGCGATGGAAAAACTCGAACAGGTGACCGACGTCGCACTCGCGGTTTCGCTGCATGCACCGAACGACAAATTGCGCAATCAACTGGTTCCAATTAACCGGAAGTACCCGATTCGAGAACTGTTGCGGGCATGTCGTGGTTATATCGAAGGTTACAAGAGTCGCAAGATAACATTTGAGTACGTGATGCTGGATGGCATAAACGATAGTCTCGAACATGCACGTCAGTTGGTTGCACTGATCGGAGATATTCCCTGTAAACTGAACCTGATTCCTTTCAACCCTTATCCCCATGCCATTTATCAATGCTCCGAAGCAGAAGTGATCGATCGATTTCGAGACTATACTGCGAGCAAGGGTATCGTTACGGTCACCCGGCGTGCACGAGGCGATGATATCGATGCTGCCTGCGGCCAATTGGTGGGCGCTTTCCATGATCGTAGTCGGCGCAGCGAGAAGTATCAGCTCAGCCTTAGTGAAATCCAGGGGGTTCCGATTGCACATTCGTAAACTTTTCTGGCTGTTGGCCGCGATTGCGTTAATCCAGGGTTGTGTTGCGGTTAACCCGCAACCAAGCAAGGATGAGAAGGCCAGTGCAATCAATGTGCAGCTGGGGATTGGCTACCTGCGGCAGAATAATCTAGATCTTGCCAGCGAAAAACTGACCAAGGCGTTACGCCAGAATTCAAATTCCGCAGCGGCCCACAATGCCTATGCCATTTTGCAGGAGCGGCTGTTACAGCTCGACAAAGCCGAGTATCACTATGAAAGAGCGACTTCGCTGGACCCTGAGAATGCACAGGCGGCTAATAATTACGGCGCCTTTCTGTGCCGCAACGGTCGCGAACTGGAATCCGAGAAGTATTTCCTGCGGGCATTGGATAACCCGCTTTATAACACCCCTGAGTATGCCTATACCAACGCTGCGGTCTGCTTGCTGAGGGTGAAACAGACTAAAGTTGCAAAGGATTATCTGCGTAAGGCAATCGCGTCGAAAAATGATTTTGGTCCGGCCTTGCTTGCCCTGGGAAACATCTTGTTTGAAGAAGCCGACTATCGCAGGGCAAAGCCTTTCCTCGACCACTATCATCTGGTGGCCCAGCCCAGTGCAAGAAGCTTGTGGCTGGCGATCAGAAATACGCTGGAATTGGATAGCGGGGGAGATGTAGATGAGTTGGCGCGAAGGCTGGAGCGGGAATTTCCGGACTCGGAAGAATATAAATCCTGGTTAAAGATTCAGTAGTATGAGCATAGCAGATGAAAAGCCGATGAATGAATCACGGTCAACCGGGATCGGCCCCGGCGAGCGTCTGCAGGCGGCTCGAATTCAACTTGGTTTATCGCTTGATGACGTCGCTGGCCGTATGCATTTGAGCACCGCAATTCTCTCCGCCATCGAAGAGAACAATTTCGAAGAAATTACCGCTCCGATATTCGTCAAGGGATACCTGCGTGCCTATGCCCGTATCGTTTCGCTGGATGAGGACGACATGATTTTGCAGTATGTCGACTACTATTCGGAAGAGGATCCACCGATATCGTCGACCAGCAATGTTGTGCCCGAGCTTTCGGTGGCCGATGTGCGAATGAAATGGACTACCTACCTCGTGGTTGTGGCTTTAGCGGTGTTGCTCGCGGCCTGGTGGTGGAATAAGGAACAGAGCAGCGAAACCCCTATTTCACTGGATACCCAGTCGTCCGAGGAGCAGGTTAACGCCGACAGCGGGACTGTGAATAGTGAAATTGAAGCAGTCTCGGAAGATCCGGTTGATGCGGTTGAAGTGGTCACGCCCGCGGACTCGCAGCCTGTAGAGGAACCTGCGGCAGAGGAACCTGCAGCAGAAGAACCTGCAGCAGAGGAACCCGTGACCATCGAAGCAGTTGCGGAGGAGGAACCCGCTGAAGTTGTGACGGCGCCTCAGCCAATGGACGCGGTTAGCGCAGAAACTGGCGATAACGAATCTGATTCCAGCCCTGCCGGGACGGTGCAATCCGCGCCAATCGAGCCGGTACGTCTGGCTCCGAGTGGTTCGGATAAATTGCGGATCATCGTGCATGCAGATACCTGGGCGGATATCAAGGACGCGAACGATTACCAGTTGGTCTATGATTTATTGCGCGCCGATGGGGTCGTGGAATTGACCGGGCAGGCCCCGTTCTCTGTCTTTCTCGGCAATGGGAAGGGTGTCGAAATCATGTTTAATGGCGAAGCCATCGAAGTTGCTCCGAGAGTTCGTGACGACAACACCGCGCGCCTGAGAATAGGTAGTTAGTGATCTTTCAGGGTGATAATGACGCTCCCTTCGGGCGCGAAGCAAAACGGCCATTCGTGGTGTTGTGTCTTTTGCCAGGGGATGAGCCATTGGCTGCAAGATGCGCCTTGCGACTGACCGTTTTGCTTCACGCTGAACCCGTCATTATCACCTTGAAAGATCACTAGACCGGGATTACGCGTGGCAGATCAACTACAGGTTATTCGCGGGATGCACGATATTCTGCCAGCCGAGATGCCTGCGTGGAATCGGCTCGAAGACGAGTATCGGATACTTGCGGAATCATATGGCTACCGTCAGATACGTACCCCAATTGTCGAAAAAACCGCCTTGTTCGCACGTTCCATCGGTGCTGTTACCGATATCGTCGAGAAGGAAATGTACAGTTTCGAGGACCGCAACGGCGATAGTCTGAGTTTGCGCCCGGAGAATACGGCGAGTGTGGTACGCGCTTGCCTGCAGGCCGGATTACTACAGGATCAACAGCAACGACTGTGGTACTGCGGGCCCATGTTTCGCCACGAACGGCCGCAAAAAGGCCGCTATCGGCAATTTCACCAGTTCGGCGCCGAAGCCTTTGGTATTGCCAGCGCCGACATCGAGGCCGAGCTGATCCTGCTAGCTGCACGTTTCTGGAAGCGCCTGGGTCTTGACGATATCGCGTTACAGATTAACAGCCTCGGTAGTAGTGCCTGCCGTCAGCAATTCCGTAGCATCCTGGTCGAGTACTTTCGCGATCACCACACGGAACTTGATGAAGACAGCGAGCGCAGGCTCGAAACCAATCCGCTGCGAATTCTGGATAGCAAAAACCCGGAGATGCAAGATCTGATTGAAGCCGCCCCGACGTTGCAGGATAGCCTGGGCGCTGAATCACTCGATCATTTTAACGAGTTGAGGGATATTCTTGATCAAACCGGAGTCTCATACCAGGTGAATCAACGCCTGGTGCGGGGCCTGGACTATTACTGTCACACTGTATTCGAATGGGTCACCGAAACTCTAGGTGCTCAGGGGACAGTATGCGCCGGCGGACGGTATGATGGTCTCGTTGAACAACTCGGTGGCAAAGCGAATTTCGCCGCGGGTTTCTCGATGGGCTGTGAGCGCCTGATTTCTATGCTGATCGACCAGGGTCAGTCACCACCTGAGGCGGGTTGCGATGTTTACCTGGTCAATCGCGGCGTTAACAGTGCCGCTGTTGCACAGAGTCTTGCCGAAACGATACGTGAGCTTATGCCGCGGCTTGAGCTTGTCGTTCATGCGGGTGCGGGTAGCTTCAAGAGCCAGATGCGAAAAGCCGATAAATCCGGAGCCCGGATTGCTTTGATTCTGGGCGAATCCGAACTCACCGCGGGTACCGTGGCGGTTAAATTCTTGCGTCAGGAAAAAGCGCAAGCCGAATTTTCACAAGCAGAAATCGTAACGCAGTTAGCATCGTTACTGAATTAATAGACGAGAGGATATTGATGGAAACCGAAGAAGAACAGGTCGAAAAACTAAAAGCCTGGTTTAAAGAGAATGGGCTGTCGATCGTTTTTGGAATCGTCATCGGTGTAGGTGGTATCGGTGGCTATAGATACTGGGTGCACGTACAGGAGACCACCGCAGCTGAGGCGTCTGCGCACTTCAGCGATATGCTCGAAGGGCTAGCCGCGGGTAAAGGCGATAGTGTGCAGCAGCATGCCGACATTCTGATTGCCGACTTTGCGTCAACCGAATACGCCTTGATGGCACAGCTGGCACTCGCCAAGAACCATGTGGGCAACGGCGAATTCGAGAAAGCCGCAAGCGCATTGCAGCAAGTGGTGGGTAGTGCCGAACAAGGGCCTCTTGCTTATCTGGCGCGTACTCGACTGGCCCTGGTGCAAATTCAGAGCGAACAGTACGATCAAGCCCTCGGTTCGCTTGCGATCGAATTTCCAGGTGAGTTTGCGGCGCGAGCCGATGAACTTCGCGGCGATATTCTTGCTTTACAGGGCAAGTCTGCCGAAGCCATAGAAGCTTATCGAAAGGCACAGACCGCGGACCCTGGCCCTGCCAATGCAAAGTTTCTGCAGCAAAAACTCGATGACCTCGGGAGTAGCAGTTGAAGTCAAAGCGGAGACTGGGCGCACTATTTCTGCTTTCTATTCTCACGGCCTGTTCGGGGGAGAAGGATAATAGCCAGCCTCCCGTTCCATTAACGGATATCGAAGATGATCTTTTTCTGGAACTGAACTGGAAGCTCGATACCCGGGCGTCAAGCAATAGCGCCTCGTATCGCTTGCGGCCGCTATTGGTTGGCGATCGACTCTATAGTATAGACACCAGTGGCCTGGTGAGCGCCATCGATGTGGCTACGGGTCGTAGACTATGGAAATTCGATACCGAGTTGCCGACGATTACGGGCCTGGGTGGGAATGATGAAATTCTCATTGCGACCTCTAGAGATGGTGTCGTTGCAGCCTATCGCCAGATTGAAGAAGGACTTGAACTGCTTTGGAGCACCCGCATCAACAGCGAAATTCGTGCAGTGCCGGTGGTTGACAATGATCAGGTGCTGGTGCGTAGCGTCGATGGCAAATTGCGTAGCCTGTCGGTATCCGATGGGGCGGAGCAGTGGTTGGTGTCGCATCGGGTGCCGGTACTGTCGCTGACCGGTAACAGCGAGCCCCTGGTTGCAGGTGAGCACGTATTTTCAGGGTTCGATGACGGCAAACTGGTTGCTTATGACCGTAAAACCGGCCAGACCCGGTGGGAATCGACGATCAGTCTTCCCAGCGGACGGACAGAAGTCGAACGTCTGGTTGATCTCGACGGTCGCTTCGTACTACATAACGGCGTTATCTATATTGCCGCATTTCAGGGCCGCCTCGCCGCGGTTCAGGCTGTCAGTGGCGATTTGCTGTGGTCGCGTCAGTTTACCAGCTTCCAATCGATCGCGATTGATGACCATGCCATCTATTTAAGCGCCGAAAGCAGTGATATTTGGTCGATCGATCTTCGAACCGGCTCGGCGTTCTGGCGTCAGGATGTGTTGTACGCGCGAAAAGTCACCGCTCCGTCTATCATCGGCGACAATTTGGTGGTGGCCGACCTGGATGGCTATTTGCACTGGTTTGACAAACAGGATGGAAAACTGGTCGGAAGAATTCGAACCAGTGAAGCGCGCAATTATATACAACCGATAATCTGGCAGGATTCAGTGTTAACGCTTGATAAATCCGGCTTCCTCTCGTCGGTATCGTTAAGGCAATGATACCGGTCATCGCGTTGATCGGTCGTCCCAATGTCGGCAAATCCACGCTCTTTAATGTGCTTACCCGAAGTCGTGACGCAATTGTCGCGAATGAGCCTGGGCTGACCCGAGACCGGCAGTACGGGGTAGGGGAGCGCGGCGATAAGAAATTTATTGTTATCGATACCGGGGGCTTAAGTGGCGAGAAACAGGATCTTGACGACTTGATGGCGCATCAAACCCGCCTCGCAATGGAAGAAGCGGATGAGATTTTATTCCTCGTCGATGCCCAGGACGGACTGACCAGTGGAGATCGGTTGATCGCTGACCTGGTGCGGAAATCGGGAAAATCCTGTTATATCGTGGTCAACAAAGTGGATGGCGCGAACCCACAACAGGTGCAGGCCGAATTTTTTGCACTTGGTTTCGAACATGTGTTTTTGATATCTGCGGCACACCGCAAAGGAACCGGAGTTCTGCTCGATGGTTTGCTTGAATCCTGTCCGGCACAGACAATTTCCAGGGAATCGGACACCGGTCCCCAGGTTGCTGTCATTGGCCGTCCCAACGTGGGCAAGTCGACGCTGATCAATCGCCTCGCCGGAGAAGAGAGGGTCGTTGCCTTTGATCAACCCGGAACCACGCGTGATACCATTTCCGTACCTTTCGAAAGGCATGCCAAGCCCTACGTGCTGATCGATACCGCCGGGGTTCGTAGGCGCGGTAAAGTGCACCAGACGATTGAAAAATTCAGTGTTATCAAAGCGCTCGAAGCCATTGAAAAAGCGCATGTGGTGATCGTCGTAATCGATGCACGTGATGGTTTGACGGACCAGGATTTGACCCTGCTGGGATACGTGCTTAACGGTGGGCGAGCGCTGGTTATAGCAATCAATAAATGGGATGGCCTGGATCCGGACCAGCGCGATCAAATCCGCAGTGATTTGAAACGTCGACTGGTATTTGTGCCCTTTGCAGCGCAGCATTTTATCTCTGCCAGGCATGGCACCGGGGTAGGTGAAATGATGGCTTCTGTCGACCAGGCCTACGCCTCGGCATTCAAGGACATGAACACCCGCTATCTTACCGATTTGCTTGAAGAAGCCGTGTTCAAACATAACCCACCCTTGCATCACGGAAGGCGCGTAAAACTACGTTATGCACACCAGGGCGGCAGAAATCCTCCGATCATCGTCATCCATGGTAACCAGACCGAACACCTTCCGGCTGCGTATAAACGCTACCTGGCTAACTTTTTTATTACCAAGTTGAAGCTCAAGGGAACACCGTTACGTATCGAATTAAAGTCGGGTGGCAACCCTTTTGCGGATAAAAACCGGTCAAAAACAGCAAAAAAAAGAGGCTAGTCACATAAAAAGCCGTCAAATCGGGCAAAAATACTGAAATATGGACTGAATCAACATAGACTTTAATTCATGAGCTTAAAAAGAATACTAGTGACAAACGCCAAAGGCGGATGCGGTAAGACGACGATTACGACTAACATCGCCTCGCATTACGCGCGTCGGGGTAAGAGGGTGCGTTTGTTCGATCACGATACCCAGGGATCCTCCCTTGCCTGGATTGGAAGACGTCCGCGAAGCGCAGCGGTGATCACCGGTGTCGATGCCTCGAAAAATTCCGATCATCGACTGACCCGGTCCTGGCAACTGCGCGTACCACCTGATACCGATGTCGCCTTGATCGATTCACCTGCCGGTACTGACATCACCGAGCTCGTCACCCTGTTCCAGCAAAATGACTCTGTGTTGATCCCGGTATTGCCTTCCCCGATAGACATACATGCCACTGCGCATTTCATCAAAGCGTTGCTGACCACCGGCCGGGTGCGCAAGAAAATGATACGGCTCGCGGTGGTGGCCAATCGGGTGCGCAAAAACACGCTGATGTACCATTCCCTGGAGCGTTTTCTGTTCAGCCTGAATATTCCGTTTATCACGAGTCTTCGCGATACCCAGCTTTACGTCAAGGCCATCGAACTCGGAATAGGAGTCGAAGAAATTCCCACCTCGCGTAACAAGGTCGACAAGGAACAATGGGCTCCCGTTTACCGTTGGCTGGATACGCCGGTGGTCAGTGAGAGCGCACCAATCACCCCGTTATTCAGCAGATTCGAACAATAAATTCGGGTCGCATCTCGCCGGGTTAATCTTTCGATTATTGCTTTATAATTGCTTTTTTCATACGCATCGACGGGAAGCCCTGTGCTATGATTGCGCGAGTTTTTTTTGCCACGGTCTTCCCATGAAATTAATTCGCCTTACCTGTCTCTGCATTCTCGGTCTTGTGTCTATCCCGATGGCAAGCGCTAGTGATTTTGAAGCTGCGCTTGGTTCCGAGATCGCTCAGCTTACTTTTCGCTCGGATTCCAGCCTGATTGGCTGGGGTGGCTCCGATCTCGCTTTGGGTCTGTTCTACAACGATGAAAGCGACTTAATCGGGCAGGTCAGCCTGATGCAAATGCGCCAGGCGTCGGAGGAGAATCCGCTGACCTTCGGCGTGGGCGTGAAGGGATACCTGGGTATGCTCGATGATATCGACCAGGATGTATTTGCATTTGGTATCGGTGGTGAAATCAGGTATACAATTCCTGGAACCATGCCGATGGCTGCCTATCTGCGAGGACATTATGCTCCAAAGATCACGAGTTTTTCAGATACCGAAGAAGTGATCGACTATACCATTGGATTTCAGATAGAGGTCTTGCCGCAAACCACTGCCTTCGTCGGTGTCAGGCACCTGGAGTTCCAAACAGATGATGAAGGTGACTACGTGGCAGACGATGACAATGTCCATTTCGGCGTGCGCCTGACTTTTTAATTCTCGATCTCAAGAAACAACGCGGGATCGATCCAGTTCCCGTTTAATCCGAGACTCCAATGCAGGTGTGGACCGGTTACTCTGCCTGTCGCCCCGACCTTGCCGATCACCTGGCCCTTTTCGATGCGCTCGCTCAGCTTGACATCGATTGCGCTGAGGTGCGCGAACATTGAAATCAGGCCCTGACCGTGATCGATGTAAACCAGGTTGCCACTGAAGAAGAAATCACCCAGTTCGATTATCTTTCCCGCACTTGGGGATCGCACCGGGGTGCCCGTGTCCGCTGCGATATCCATGCCGCTATGCGGTCGTCTAGGTTGTTTGTTGAAAAACCTTCGGCGGCCATAGCTACCGGTGCGAATTCCCTTTACCGGCAGTATAAAATTGACATCTACGGCACCAGTTGAATAGTGAGTACGGGCTTTTTGCTTACGTTTCTTTTCTGCAAGAATGCGATCCATATCACTGGCGTAAGGATTGACCTTGCGCTTGTCGGTTATCGTTATATGTTGCGTGCTGTACTCTTTGTACTTAACTTCAAAAAATTTCCTGTTGACCTGTTCGACATTGCGTTTTTCGATAGAGTGCTCACCCGGTTTCAGGCTTAGTGGCAAGCCAATCAGGGCAGAGGTTTTGCCGTCGATTTCGGTAACCAGTACCGGTTTATCCATGAATCGATATCCGCTGGTATCGCCGGCCCCGAGACCGATAATTGCGACACCACCCGGTACCAGTAACTGGCGTGGTTGGGCTTGCCCCGGGGACAGGAATGAGATCGTCAGGATCAGCAGGAAAATACGCAATGAGAGTTCCGCTTACGGTGGATAATCGAGCAAGTATGCGAACTTTTGCGGTCTGGTCAAGGTCATATTCAAGCCAGGCAATGCCGTCGGGCAACGGGCTTCGACGAAAATATTAATCACTGACCAGGGATTTACCTGACTATGGCCGAACTTGGAGAGTTTTCCACGACAGTACTGGTTTTCGGAGGGCCTTATAGCAATCTTGAGGCAACCTCGGCGATGCGCGCACGTGCCGCGGATCTCGGTATTACCACTGAACGGATTATCTGTACCGGGGATATCGTCGCCTACTGCGCCGAGCCTGGTGAAACCATCGATTTAATTCGGGATTGGGGTATCCATGTTGTCATGGGTAACTGTGAGGAGGCATTGGCTTTTAGCGAACCCGACTGCGGCTGCGGATTCGAAACGGATAGCAGTTGTTCTACATTGGCAATCACCTGGTATGAATACGCCAACCGCCGGGTGGACGCGACTCAGCGTGCTTGGATGAGCGGGTTGCCGCGCAGTATTGAGTTTGTCATCGGCGGGGTCCTTTTTAAAACGATTCACGCAAGTCTGACGAGCATCAACGAATTCGTATTCCCATCGAGTGATGCTTCGCGCAAACTAACTCAGATCAGCGAAGCCGGGGTAGACGCGATTATCGGTGGGCATTCGGGCATTCCGTTTGGACAGCGTGTCGATAATTCTTTGTGGTTGAACGCGGGTGTTATCGGTATGCCGGCCAATGACGGCGGCAAACATGGCTGGTACATGCTGATTGACCCGACTGAAGGTGGACTCGAGGTCAGCTGGCACAGGCTCGACTACGATCACGCAGCGAGTCGACAGTCAACCATTGCCGCCGGTATGGTCGAGTATGGTCGTGCGCTTGGCGAGGGTCTCTGGCCGAGTATCGATATCCTCCCCGAAACGGAGGCCCGACAAAGCGGCCAGCCGCTAAACCTCCCCCCCATCCACTTCTAACCCACTCCCTCCCAAGAACTATATTCCACGGATCACAATGGGCAACCGATGAAACTCCTTGCAACTGATTGGGTCGGCCCGACACATCGGGCCTTCGGCACCCAACCTTTACGTTGCAAGGAGTTTCATCGGTCGCCTTCTTGTCTATTTGTCAGATTTAAAACAAAGACGAAATTGGATCGGAAGATTGAATTCGTCGTCGTTTATAAAACAATCTAGGTGCGGGTGTCGGGGTTTTGTTGCGGGACGCTGCGCGACAGGGATGTCGCGCTCGAGTCTACATGGATGTATCTACGGCGATCCCGTAATAAAATCCCGATACCCACACCGTTCGAAGGAATTATTGAATAACTGAGAGCGCTTTATGTTTCAGTTGAGCTGGAGGTGGGTTGGAATTGCTCTACCCAGAGCAGGGTGGCGCCGGCAACCGCGAGCGGCATGGCGAAGAAATTGATGATCGGAATACTGGTCATGATCATTACCGCGCCACCGAAGCCAAGTGCGATTCCGCGGCGTTCCCGCAACTGACGTTTTTGCTCGTCAAAAACCAGGTCGTGGTTACCCATCGGGTAGTCGAAGTATTCCAGCGATAGCAGCCACGAACCAAACACCACCCAGAGCACCGGCGCGACCAGATTGACCACGGGAATCAGGCTGATCAGAAACAATCCGGCTGCCCACAGCAGGATATACACCAACTTGCGTAGCTGAGACAGAATCGCGTCTATTGCCATGCGCGCGAAACTGATTTCGGAGGAGACCGCTTTACCGGTTAAATGTGCTTCGATCTTTTCAGACATCAAGGCGTTGAAAGGTGCGGCTACGATATTCGCGACCGGTGTGAAGCTGAAAAACACGGTAATAGCGGCCAATACCCCAAAAAACAACCAGATCAGCCATTCGACAAAGGCCAGAAAGTCCGGCACATAAGACATCATCCATTCAACCAGAGGATAAAACCGACTATATCCGTACCAGACCAGGGCGCCGAACAGTAACAGGTTGATGGATAACGGAATGATGACGTATATGCGCACCCCGGGTTGATTGAGCAAGCGCAGAGCGCGTGCCAGTGCCTGGGTGCCGATCGTAATGTCGGCAATCATGGTTTACTCCTTGGAGCCTGTCGGATATAGGTAATCGTAGCGAGGGAAAGCCGTTTTGAGTCAGATTCTTTTATCGATTGAGGAAAAGAGCCTGCCCCGCGACACATTTTTAGTGGAGCGCTTTGGGTAGAGCCTGCCCCGCGACACATTTTTAGTGGAGCGCTTTGGGTAGAGTTATTCATATTTGACGAAATGGGTAGAGGGATCTGGCCGAAATGGCTTTCCCGCGGTAGATTCATCCTATACCCGACAGGCTCCTGGCTAGGCCAGTTCGACCGGTTCAGACGCTTGCCATCCCTCGGCTCGATGTTCCGCGACCACACGCGTATAAACCCCGCCGCGAACATTGAACTCGGCGTTCACACGCATGAAGCGGGGATTTACCACTGCTACCAGATCCGACAGGATCTGGTTGGTGATTGCTTCATGAAATGCTCCCTGGTCGCGATAAGACCAGAAATACAGCTTCAATGCCTTTAACTCCACGCACAACTGGTCCGGTACATACTGGATTTCGATGGTGGCAAAATCAGGCTGGCCGGTTACCGGGCATAAACAGGTAAATTCCGGAGTGTCGATATGAATCGTATAGTCTCGTTCCGGATTGGGGTTCGCAAAAGTGTCCAGCGTCGTCGAAGGCCGATTACTCATATTGTCTCTCTTTGGTTAAACGCTTCTGTTTGGCTAACTGTCTGTGCGGCGCGTCATTATATATAGGTGTACGGAATAGGCAATTTTTTGACTGCTTTTACTGCTGCAAGGGAATGCAAATGATATACTCTGCTCGCAAAATTCATACCCTGGAAAATCCCGCTCAGATGCGCCTCAGTCAAATAAAAATATCCGGTTTCAAGTCGTTTGTTGATCCGAGCAAAATCATGTTTCCGGCAAACGTTACCGGAATCGTCGGCCCCAACGGCTGTGGTAAATCAAACGTTATCGACGCGGTACGATGGGTTATGGGGGAGTCTTCTGCGAGGAATCTGCGTGGTGAATCGATGGAGGATGTTATTTTCAGTGGTTCCTCCGGTCGCCAACCCGTTGGTCAGGCTTCAGTGGAACTGGTCTTTGATAATACAGATGGCAGGGTCAAGGGTGAGTATGCAAAGTACAATGAAATATCGGTCAAACGTATCGCGACCCGCGTCGGACAGTCCAAGTACTTCCTGAACAATACACGCTGTCGCCGGCGGGATATTGCCGATATCTTTCTGGGCACGGGCCTGGGGCCGCGCAGCTACTCGATTATCGAGCAGGGAATGGTAAGCCGTGTTATCGATGCGAAACCCGATGAGTTGCGGGTCTATCTAGAGGAAGCCGCGGGAATTTCCAAATACAAGGAACGTCGTCGTGAAACTGAAACACGCATTCGACACACGCGTGAAAACCTGGATCGCCTGATCGACCTGGTCGACGAGATAGACAAACAGCTGACACGGCTCGATCGGCAATCCAAAACCGCAGAGAAGTACAAACAGTTCAAGCAGGATCAACGCAGGCTCGAAGCCGAGAGTTTACTGTTACAAAAGCAGACTTTTGATCGGGATATTGAGCAGCAAGAGCGCATGCTGGCAACAGTCGAGACCGGTATGGAAGAACGTAACGCAAGCTTGCGCGAGACTGAGCTAGGGATCGAGCAAGGTCGTCAAAAACTGGTCGATGCGAATCAGCAACACAACCGGATTCAGGGGCAGTTTTACAAGCTGGGTTCGGAAATTTC
>JAAESG010000461.1 GCA_024229615.1 Gammaproteobacteria bacterium
ATGCCAGCTTGCCGGGCATCGTCAACTTAAACGGTGGCGCGATGATCTTTAACGCAGGCGCAACGATGTACAACCACAACAACAGCTGGAGTGGCGGCACTATCGGTGGCAGTTCCACACTGACACTGGGCTCGTCACCGGGTGATACCATGCTTGCGATCGGCGGTGCCGCGATCAAGACGCTGGATACGATCACGCTCGACATGAACCGGAATGACATCAGTATGTCCGGTAGCGGTGACCTGGTTCTGGCCAGCGGCGCAAACATCGATAATACCCTTGGTATGAGTTTCTATTTGAGCGGCAACGGCAATATCGCCGGTAACGGTAGTTTTAATAATAATGGTGCATCGTTCCACAAACTTTCCGGATCTAGCTCAATATCGGTCGACTTCGTCAACGATGCCAGCAGCACGGTCAGCGTGGAGGGCGGTACCCTCGCGCTAGATGACGTGGAGTTTAATGACCAGGGTACTTATTACGTCGCCAACGACGCAAAATTGTTGTTCGTCCAGGATCGAAATCTTAATGGTGCGCTGAATATGGCTGGAAGCGTCGCAGTCGGCAGTGGCGCAACCTTAACACTGCCCGCAACTTTGAATAACACCGGCAGCCTGCAGCTCAACAATGCGGGACTCGATCTGACCAATCTCAGTGGCGTGTTGCAATTAACCGGTGGTGCCAGCCTCGGCGGCACGGGTAACATCAATGGTGCCGTGAATAATATCGACGGTGTGGTGGTGGTTGGTGGCGCTGGTGCTATCGGTAACCTGGATATCAGCGGAGCTTATACCCAGAATTCGGGATCGGCACTGGTCGTGGATGTATTCAATAACGGGATAAATACGGTTTCTGACCAATTGGTCGTGAACGGTCCGACCACCCTCAACGGCGGCGCGCTGGTTGTCGGTTTTACGACGAACTCTCTGGGGCTGGTGACAGCAGACTTCAGGCCGCTTGATCTGCGCGGTGGCGTAAGCGGTCGATTCTCACAGATATTTGACGCCGGCGGCAATATACTGTCTATCGATTTCAGCGGTGGGGTCTTCACGGTACTGGGGGCGAGTCCAGTGATACCGGATTCGGTCATCGATGACTTGATCGCGTTTCTCGATGGCGGTGAAGAATTGTCGGAGTCTATTGCCAGCAATAAGTCGAAGGCGGAGGTCATTATGGAAGAGTTGCTGGAAGCGGCCGATGACGAACCGGGCAGCCTGGTCTGTAAATAAGACTTTAATTTGAGCGGGGCAAGCTCTATCCTCTGGTTGTCAGTATCTGACAGACTCGAACCAGGGGGCAATCCACCGATGGGAAACAAGACACCACTTTATCAGTGCCATCTCGATGCCGGCGCCAAGATCGTCGATTTTGCTGGTTGGGACATGCCGATCAATTATGGCTCGCAATTAAAGGAGCACACGATAGTGCGTAGCGATGCCGGCATGTTCGATGTGTCTCACATGACCGTAGTCGATGTTAGTGGCGGCGATGCGAAAGCCTATCTGCAATATTTGCTGGCGAATGATGTCGCCAGGCTGAGCGTCACTGGCAAGGCCCTTTACAGCTGCATGCTGAACGAAGGAGGCGGCGTCATCGACGATCTGATCGTCTATTTTCTGCGTGACAGTTTTTATCGTGTGGTGATCAATTCGGCAACGCGCGAAAAAGACCTGGCCTGGCTCGACCTGCAGGCCCGGTCGTACCCGGATCTCAGGTTAAAGTTTCGCGATGATGTTGCAATGCTTGCCATACAGGGCCCGCAGGCGAGAGATAAAGCGATGGCGTTGTTCGCCGACTATCAGCAGCAGGCGATGCAGCAATTATCCCGCTTTCAGGGTGCCGAGTTCGATGATTGTTTTATCGCACGCACCGGTTATACCGGCGAAGACGGATATGAAATCATGATGTTGAGTGAACAGATAGCCGACCTCTGGGATAGTGCGCTGGCCGCCGGCATCGCGGCTTGTGGGCTCGGCGCGCGCGATACCCTGCGCCTGGAGGCAGGTATGAATTTGTATGGAACCGATATGGATGAAACAACCAGCCCACTGGTCTCGGGTTTAAGCTGGACTGTTTCCATCTCGGACGAGCGTGATTTTATAGGCAAGCAGGCACTGCAGGCGCAACAGGCGGCGGGTGTTCAGCAAAGTCTTGTCGGTCTGTTATTATTGGATAGGGGCGTGTTGCGCAATCATTTGAAAGTGCTGACCGCCAAAGGCGAGGGTGAAATTACCTCAGGCAGTTACTCGCCGACACTGCAGCAATCGATTGCGATGGCGCGGGTGCCCGCCGGTGCGACCGGGCAGGTTGAAGTAGAAGTTCGCGACAAGTTGCTGAAGGCTGAAATTGTTAAACTTCCCTTTGTACGTGAGGGGAAATCCATGTTAACCGAAGGGGGAAACAATAAATGAGTGAAGTACCATCAGAATTGAAGTTTTTGTCTACGCATGAATGGGTCCTGGTTGAGGGTAACATCGCAACGGTTGGCGTTTCGGATCATGCCCAGGAATTGCTGGGAGATCTTGTTTATGTCGAATTGCCTGAGCAGGGCAGCTCGATTGCTGCTGGAGACTCGGTCGGAGTGATCGAATCGGTCAAGGCTGCCTCAGATACCTATGCGCCCGTTTCCGGTGAAGTGATTGAAATCAATGATGAACTGGAAGGCGCGCCGGATAAAATTAACAGCGATCCGTACAGCGATGGCTGGATGTACAAGGTAAAGATGGAAGATCCGGAGGAAGTCGGGGATTTACTCGATGCCGGTGCCTATTCTGATGCTATAGCCGACGAGGAATAAACGGTTTAAAGTGGCGCTGTATACTGCTTTGTGATCTCCGCGCAAGACAGGTTACCCGAGTATCTGCCACCCCCATCCCTTGCTGGCGCTGGTGGCGCAAGGGTATTGCATCGGGGTTGAATTGACGTCAGGAGTTTACATGGCCGACAGCGGAAACAAAGGAGTTACCCGAATCATAAAGGCTGGCGGTTATTCATGGCAGGGCTTGCGTGCAGCCTATCGCCACGAAGCTGCATTTCGGCAGGAAACCTGGCTTTGCATCGTCCTCGTCCCGTTGGGGCTATATCTGGGTAGCGGCGGGGTCGAAAAAGCGCTACTGGTGGCTAGCGTCATATTGCTGCCGCTGATTGAAATTATAAATTCAGCGGTGGAGGCGGTGGTTGACCGTTTCGGTGGCGAACAGCATGAACTATCGGGTCGTGCCAAGGATATGGGTTCAGCCGCGGTTGCGCTGGCTATCGGTTTAATGACCCTGGTCTGGGTTCTGGTTCTGTTTGTCGATTGACCACATCAGGCTGTCCAGTTCGTCTATTGGTGGGCGACAGCTGAATCGGTTTATTTTGCTCGCCTGCCAGATCAAGTGCCCGTTGCGACCAGGGCAACCAATCGACCGGATTGTCTGCATGCTGGCGCAGGTAGGGACTCGATTCCTTTGCGAACTCGTTCGACATGTATGTGCACTCAGATTTATTTCCGTGCGATAATTGCACCCTGATCAGTCATACTCATGAGTTTGAATCAGATACTTCCACAATGATTGCTTTTCCATCGATAGACCCCGTTGCGATTTCACTGGGACCTGTCAAAGTGCACTGGTACGGGCTCATGTACCTGCTTGCATTTGGCAGTGCCTGGTGGCTCGGCAAGCGTCGCGCCCGACTGAATCCGGGATTGATCAAACCCGAACAGATCGATGATGTCATCTTCTACGGTGCGCTTGGGGTTGTACTCGGTGGACGCATTGGATCGGTGTTTTTTTACAATTTCGACAGTTTTCTGCAAAACCCGCTGTACCTGTTCAAAATCTGGGAGGGGGGCATGTCTTTCCACGGTGGTTTCATCGGCGTGGCGCTGGCAATGGAAGTTTACCGGCGCAAACTTGGCTGCCGGTACTTCGAATTAACCGACTTTATCGCCCCGCTGGTACCCCTGGGACTCGCGGCCGGTCGTTTTGGCAATTTTCTCAATGCCGAGCTCTGGGGCGCGCCGGCTCAGGTGCCCTGGGCGATGAAGTTGTCCTGCGAGGAATTCCCGCCCGATCGCTACATCGATTTTGCCGGCCCTTTATGTTTCAGTGCGCGTCACCCGACGCAATTATATGAAATGCTGCTCGAAGGTTTGTTACTGTTTATCGCATTGTGGCTGATATCGACCAAACCGCGCCCGACAATGACGGTAACGGGCTTTTTTCTGTTGCTCTACGGGCTGGCTCGCAGTAGCGTTGAGCTCGTTCGTTTACCGGATGCGCATATCGGTTACCTGATGAATACCGATTGGCTTACCAAGGGCATTGTATTATCGATTCCAATGATTATAGTTGGGCTTGTTCTGCTGATACTGGCAAAAAGGGAAGGCAAAAATGCGACAATATCTTGACCTGATGCAACACGTACTCGAATACGGCAGCGAGAAGAGAGACCGCACCGGTACTGGCACCCTGTCCGTTTTTGGTTACCAGATGCGCTTCGACCTGAGCCAGGGTTTTCCTTTAATCACGACCAAGAAACTCCACCTGCACTCGATTATTCATGAGTTACTGTGGTTTTTGCAGGGCGACACCAATATCCGCTACCTCAAGGAAAACCAGGTCCGGATCTGGGACGAATGGGCAGATGAAAACGGTGACCTGGGTCCCGTATACGGTGCGCAATGGCGTTCCTGGCGGGCTGCTGACGGCCATGTGGTCGACCAGATCCAGCAATTGGTGAGTGATATCAAAACCAACCCGGATTCGCGCCGTCTGATTGTCAGCGCCTGGAATGTCGGGGAGATCGAAAACATGGCTTTGCCTCCCTGCCATGCTTTTTTCCAGTTTTATGTAGTCAATGGTCGTCTTTCATGCCAGTTGTATCAGCGTAGCGCGGACATTTTCCTTGGCGTTCCATTTAATATCGCCTCGTATGCTTTATTTCTGATGATGGTGGCTCAGGTAACGGGACTGGAGCCTGGAGATTTTGTGCATACCCTTGGCGATGCGCACCTCTACACCAATCATTTGCCGCAGGCGCGCTTACAGCTCGAAAGAGAACCATTGGCTTTACCGACAATGACTCTGAATCCCCTGGTCGATGACTTGCTCGCGTTTCGTTTCGAGGATTTTGAACTGAATAACTACGAGAGCCACGAACACATCAAGGCTGCGGTCGCGGTATAATTTGAACCAGGCCAGAAACAGGATACACGAATAGATGAATGCACCAGGACTCAATAACATCGAGGTCGATGTGGAGGCTCGATACATCGAGGATCAGTCAAATCCGGAACAGAATTACTACGTGTTCGCCTATACGATTACGATCCAGAACAAAGGTAGCCAGAGTGCACAGTTGCTAACCCGCCACTGGGTTATTACCGACTCCAATCAAAAAATTCAGGAAGTGCGCGGCGATGGCGTTGTCGGTGAGCAACCCTTGCTGAAACCCGGGGAGCAGTTTGTATATACCTCTGGAACCATGCTGGAAACCGCGGTCGGTACCATGAAGGGTAGTTACCAGATGCTGGCCGACGATGGTTCTCATTTCGATGCGACGATCGATGAGTTTGTCTTGTCTACCCCCCGGGTTCTGCATTAGATTTTCTCCCGGTGGCCATTTATGCAATAGGTGATGTCCAGGGTTGCTATACAGAACTCTGTCGACTACTCGAAAAAATCAACTTCGATCCCTCTGCCGACAAGCTTTGGTTTTGTGGTGACCTGGTCAATCGAGGCCCGCAGTCGTTGCAAACTTTGCGTTTTGTCAAATCTTTGGGCGATAGCGCACTGACGGTTCTCGGAAACCATGATCTGCATTTGCTCGCGCTGCATCACGGTATCCGTAAGATTCGAGATTCAAGGAGCCTGCACCCAATTCTGAAGAGCTCTCACCGCGATGAATTGATGGGCTGGTTACAGACGCAACCCTTGCTGCATTATGACAAGAAGCACAAAGCCGTGGTGGTGCATGCCGGTATCCATCCGGCCTGGGGTTTGAGCAAGGCGAGAAAGCTCGCAAGTGAAGTGGAGACAGTACTGCGGGGCGAGAATCCCGCCCGATTTTTCCGAAAAATGTACGGTAACAAACCGGGTGCCTGGTCGGATGATCTAAGCGGAGGCCGGCGTTTGCGTTTTATCGCTAACGTATTTACGCGTATGCGATATTTAAATTCGGAACAGAAACTCGATTTTACTGTCAATCGCACCCATCGCCGGTATCTGCGCAGTGGCCTTACTCCCTGGTTCCTGCTGAACACCAGGCTGAGGGAGGATGTTCGGGTGTTATTCGGCCATTGGTCAACGCTTCCGGTGGGATGCTACGGACGTTGTTTCGCGCTGGATGGGGGCTGTGTCTGGGGCGGACATCTGGTGGCATTGCGAGTCGACTATGATGCCGAAGACTGGTTTTTTGTCGATTCATATACCAAAAAACCATTAAAAGTCGCCAAATAGACGTTAAAAGAGTCGAAAATACCCTAATTCCGATAAACGCTCGAATTCCGCCTTTATCTAGCCCGCATTTCTCACCACCTTATCTACTGCGACGACGCTATGCCGTACCCTGCCTGCATTTGGCTCGGTCAGAGCGCTCGACATAGTGTCAACTATGCCTGCGCACTCTCCGAACATTGGTTGCCGGTAACTGCAAGCAATGTTCGGAGTGGTCGCAAAATACAGGCAGGGCACGACCTCTCGTCGTCTCGCTACGAAAGCTGGTGAGAAATGCGGGCTACAACTTCCAGC
>JAAESG010000462.1 GCA_024229615.1 Gammaproteobacteria bacterium
TCGGGCGGAATCGCCGACATGAGCGCCTCTGTGTACGGGTGCTTGGGCGTATAGTAAAGCGCTTTGGTGGTAGCCATTTCAACCAGGCGGCCAAGATACATGACGGCAACCCGATCGCAGGCATAGGCGACGGTGCTCAGGTCGTGGGCAATGAAGAGGTAAGTAAGGCCCAACTCCTGTTGCAGATCTTTTAGCAGGTTTAGTATCTGCGCCTGGATCGAAACGTCCAGCGCGGAAACCGGCTCGTCACACACGATAAATTGCGGGTGCATCACCAGCGCCCTTGCGATGGCGATCCGTTGTCGCTGTCCCCCGCTGAAAGCATGGGGATAGCGACTGAGCTGTCTGATGTTAAGCCCGCAAAGACGAGCGATATCCATGATCCGTTCATCCATTTGCCCGCCACTCGCAAGGCGGTTTGCAACAAGAGACTCGCCGATTATTTCCTTCACGGTCATTCGCGGATTCAGTGATGCATAAGGGTCCTGGAAAATCATCTGCATATGCCGCCACTGCCGGCGCAACTCATTGCGACTCAGGGTGGCAATATCTGTCTCGCCGTTTCCATTTTTAAATATAATCCGGCCGCCGGTGGGTTCAATCAGACGCAGAATCGCGCGGCCGAGGGTTGTTTTGCCCGAACCGCTTTCTCCGACAAGTCCAAGGGTCTCACCCTTGTGAATCTCAAAGCTTACGCCGTCGACCGCCCGTAGAAAAGCCTTTTTCCTGGAAAACAGGATAGCCCGACCCAGCGGGAAATACATTTTTAAGTCTTTGACCTCGATCAACGTACTCATCAAATGTCCTCTGTGTACAAATAACAGGCAACGCCGTGGTTTTCAGAAA
>JAAESG010000463.1 GCA_024229615.1 Gammaproteobacteria bacterium
CACCGTATACCACGACCTTGTAATTGAACACCATGTTCTTGCAGAAGGTGGCAACAATTTCAAAAATGATCGCGAAGAATGGCAGGAAAATAACGTAAACAGCCGGGTGAGAATAAAACCAGAATAAATTCTGATAGGTGAGCACGTCACCACCCGTGGTAGTGTCGAAGAAGTTCGTGCCCAGGTATTTATCGAAAGCGATTAATAGAACGGCCGTACCCAGTACCGGGACAAAAATCAGCTGAATCACAAATGCAGCGACGGTTGCCCAGACAAAAATATTCAGCTGATTCCAGCCCATGCCCGGGGCCCGCATGAAAGATACGGTAGTAAGAAAGTTGACCCCGGCAATAATGGAAGCGAAACCAATTAATAACACGGTGAATGTATACAATGCCGTATTGCCCGTCGTAATCACCGAATACGGAGGATAACCCGTCCACATCACATCCGGTGGATCAGGCACCACAAATGTCAGCAACGCCAGGACGATGCCCATGAAGAACAACCAGACGCTGAATGCATTCAGGCGGGGGAAAGCGACATCTTTCGCACCTATCATCAGCGGTATGAAATAGTTCGCCATGAAACCGGTGAGTGCCGGAATTTGAAAGCCTAGTATCATCGCGGCCCCGTGAAAGTAAAGCCAGACGTTATAGGTGGTGGGATCATCGGTGATGGTCGGACCGATGTAAGTCAGCTCAGCCCGGATGAGAAGGGCCATGATTCCTGCGATACAAAACGCCGCAATGGACCCGATAAGATATAAAATTCCGACCCGCTTGTGATCGGTGGTAAATATCCACTCGTTAAGAACTTTACCCATAGCTGTCAAACCCCCTGCTCAATATTTTTATCGGTTACCGTTACCATGGCATCTCCAGTGGCGTTGTTCTTTTTCCGAGATAGCCTGCTTTCTTCCTGGGAGTACCATTGGTTGAATTCAGCAGGCAGCATAACTTCGACGCGCCCAATCATATACGAGTGCATGATGCCGCAATATTCGGTACAGGTGACCAGGTTATCCTTGTCGCCTATGTCTTCTTCTTTCGGGTAGAACCATAGATAGGTGACACGCCCGGGCATGGAATCTTCTTTCACCCGGTAGCGGGGCAGAAAGTGGCTGTGAATCGTATCCCGGCTTGTCATTCTAAGCATGATGGGTTTGCCGGCCGGTACCCTTAATATATTTTGGGTTTGCACTCCATTGGGATAGGTATAGTCCCAGCTGTACATGCCACTTTCCAGCTTAATCTCCATTCGGTCTGCGGGTACATCGCGAAACTTGTTCCACAACTGCCAGCCCTTGGCAGCGAGATAGAAATCGTCGGCCATGAAGATGAAGGCAGGAATCAATGCCCAGCCCACAGCCTGCACCGCGCTGAACCTGGGCCCATCGCCTACCTGATCGGGATGCTTACGGCGATACCTGAACATGAACCACAGGGTTATTGCCGCAAATACCACTCCCATTACCGTGATGTCAACCATAACCGTATGCCAGAGTTCGTCGAAACCCGGCGCCGGATCGTTTATGGTGTCGGAAAGACTGGTTCCAAATGCGGACACCCCACTCGAGTGCAACAGGAACAGCAGACTGGAGCAGAGGGGCACTGAGTATATGTCCTTTCTTTTCTTAACGTCATTTTTACACATTAGCTAATCTCTTTGTTCAATCGGATCTTATGTCTGTAAATCAGGGTTGAAAGACCAATTAGCGACAGGCCGAAGAGCAATGCCGCCAAACCTGCAACCAGTGATAAATTAAAGGTGTATTTACCTTCCTTGAAATTGTAGCTATAACAGACGCCGGTCAGAATATCGATGACATTGGACGAGTTAGAGATCCTGCCCCAATCGGCATCGATAAGCGCTTTTTCAATATTATCCGCCGCCAGGGAAGTACCGTACAGGTACCGCGCCACCCGCCCCTGCGGAGTCAGGAATATCAACGCGTTGGGATGGAGGAATACTTCATCCGCCCGGGACCAGAAGAACTTGTAACCGACGCTGGATGTCAAAGTTTCCAGATCGGCTTTTTTGTTTTGCAGCACGGCATGTCGCCAGCCACTGGAATCGAGAGACGATAGCTCGTTTTCGTCAACAAAGGTTCGCATACTCTCGGTAGTATCGTGCCGGTCAAATGAAACGGTGAGCACGCTGAAGTCCTTCCCCAGTTCAAATCGATCGATATCTGCCAGGGCCTGCTCCAACAAAGTATTCATGATCGGACAACTGCCGCCACAGCCATAGTACGAAAACAGCAATATTACCGGTTTGCCCAGCATCTCCCCCAGAACAAAGCTGTCTCCATTGCTATCTACCATTGCGAGATCCTTGCGTATCGGTGCCCCGAGATAACTCGGTTCATCGATTTGCATCACTCCCGGGTCGATGTTCGATTCCCCGGTAAAGCTTCCGTAAGGCGCAACGGCTAGTGCGGCTTGCGAGCAGAACAACGCAAGGCAACCTACTCCGGCAAACCGGCCTGAAGACCGCCACAACCTGTGCGCTAAATACGAACCACCTACTAACATCAGCTGTTTATGACTACCAGAAGTAAACCTGGGAAACGACGAAAAACCATATAATGTCAACGAAATGCCAGTAGAGAGCCCCGGCTTTTACGAGGCCGGAATTGACCTTGTTTTTCATTGCAGGCAAAAGCATGGTGAGAAAAATACACAGGCCAACCAGGACGTGGGAGGCGTGAAAACCGGTAATACTATAGAAAGATGTACTGTAAACGTTAGTCGATACGTTGAATCCCTGGCCTACTAAATGGCCCCACTCGAACAGGGACATGCCCAGAAACGCGGCTCCAAGTAGCATGGTTATCGCCAACCATTTGACAAAGCCGGCCCTATCGTCGTTTTCAAGTCGGGCTTCACCGGCATGAATGGTGAAACTGGAGGAAACCAGGAGCACGGTCATTATCAGGGGTATTGCCACCGGCATTTCTGCCGGAGTTCCTGCCGGAGGCCAGTCGGGCGTTAACAGTCTTTGCAGCCAGTAATTGGCGAACAGCGACATGAAGATCATCGCTTCCGCCAGGATGAACCAGCCCATTGACGGAACGCTGAGGCCTTCGCTTTCAACATCGATTGTCTCGTTTACCCAGATGACAATCCCACCAATTATCAGTGGCGTACCAATGCCCAGGCTGATAATCGCAGCAAGACCGCTGTGATAAACGAAAAAAACGATAAAAGCCAGGCAAAGGAACAGAATACCCAGGCTTATTACTAACGGCGCGGTACTGGTATCCCAATGAGCCTCATGCGTTGTTGCGTTTTCAGCCATGCTTCATTCCCCGCTTTGGAAGGCAAATTTGTTATTAGGCGCCGTCGGGCGCCAGATATTAGTCAGGCCCAATCACTATATTCGCCTGGGAGTAATCTATCGTCTATAGAGAAATGATAAAAACGACAAAAGACAAAAAACGATGAAAGAAATGGGCTTGATCTTGTAACTTCTATGTAAAAAAATGACGTTTGATTGTAGGGGAGACTCTTGCTGTTATCAACTCTTAACGCTATCCTGCGGCGGTATTTAGCGGAGGTTACTTAAACAAATGAAAAGAATTGTCATTCAAATATTGGTTTACTCGATAGCCTGCAGCATATCCAGTACCGTAGTGGCCGCCGGTAATCCCGAGGCTGGCAAAACCAAATCCGCGGCCTGTGCTGCATGTCATATGCCGGATGGAAACAGTGTCGTTCCTGAATGGCCAAAGATTGCCGGCCAGATACCCGGTTACCTGGTCAGCCAGTTGATGGCCTTTAAGCGTGGGGATCGCAAAAACCCTATTATGGACCCAATAGTCAAGCCATTGAGTGAGCAGGATATAGAGGATATTGCAGCGTATTATAGCGGGCAGAAAATCCAGCCCGGTGTCGCCAAACCGGAGCAAATGGCCGTCGGGGAAAAGTTGTATAAGAAGGGGGTATTTTATACGCCATTGACTGCCTGTATCGGTTGTCATGGTATGGATGGCCAGGGCAATCGCATCTGGCAAGAAGTGATGACAGTCCCGCCGACTGTATTGACTCCAGCCATCGGCGGCCAACACGCAAGCTACGTAGTTAAACAGCTCAAGGCATTCAGATCGGGTGAACGAAGCAACGATGTCGGTGCCGTAATGCGGAAAATTGCCCAGCAAATGAGTGATAAACAAATCGAAGCGGTGGCAGAATACGTAGTCCAATTACAGTAAACCTTTGATCATCGAGCGGGTAGCTTGCTATGACAAGTGCCTGCTTCGGCGATACCCCATATTCAATAGACGAAGACCAATCCCGAAATAGAGGAGGGTTGGTAACGCCGTCGATCACAGTCTCTCGATCATTCGGCCCCGCATCGAATGCAACTAGCCTGCATATTGCACCAGTCGGTCTCGCGCCTTGACTTAACCTATTGAATTGTTGGAGTAAGCTGGCAATATTTCGGATACTACCAAAAATACAGTTTGTAACCGGCCCAAACCCTGTCCGGCGACAGCATCCGGAATACTGATGCAATATGCAGGCTAGACGGCAGCGAGTGAGAAAACCGCATACAATGATGTTTCAGGTAGGCGCTCACTAACGCATTTGTTGTAAAAAGCTGACTGGGAGGGAGGCAAGCTTTTTGAGTTTTTCAATATCCTTTATCTCGAAATACTTTCCACTGGAGACAATCAGCCCCTGTTGATGGAACCGTGCCAGAACGCGGCTCACTGTACCTTTGGCCAATCCCAGATAACTGGCAATATCATCACGCGCCATACTCAGCCGAAACTCTTTTGCCGGGAAACCGTGCTCCTGGAAACGAATGGAAACACCAGCCAGAAAGGCGGCCAGGCGCTCATCTGCTTTTCGGCGGCCAGTTAACAGGGTCATTAAGCGGTTCACATGAAAGAGCTGTTCACTCATCAACCTGATAAGGCGGCCCTGGAAATCAGGTATTTGATGACTGATTTCTTCAACTGACTCCTGGCTGATTGCACAGACATACGAATTCTCCAGCGCCACTGCATCATAGCAATGCCTTCCTGTATACATGGCACCTGCATCCAGCATCTCTCCTGCATAACTAAATCCTGCTACTCTGCCCGGATTACCCGGAACTACCAGCTTGAATGAACCTGCAGAGACACATTCAAATGTTTCAAATGTATCGCCGGCAAAAAATAGCGGCTCATCTTTTTTGATCAGTTTCCGTCGATGCAAAACCCCTTCAATCAGGTCGAGACTTTTGCCGGCCACCTCGAATGGAAGGCACAAGGCATTCATTTCGCAGGCGGCGCAGGATACGTAGTTAGTGTCTGATTTTATTGTGGCCATATGCCGGTTTCCGATAACTCGTATCAGGATAGCTCCCGATACCGTACATCCATGGAGTAGTATCCACGATTTATATCATAACGAAAATCGAAGGGACTAGTGTCGATTGATTATTATTGTCTGCTTCAAGTCTCTTAATATTGAACCTGGGTAATATAGTCGATAAATGCCGTGGCAAATTGAAAACAGTTCGCTTGGCCAATTCGAGATCGGGAGCTTTTTCGAGGTGCCAATGCCAACCAACACGAGGATTTTCAGTGTGGATATCTGCTCAATACGGCCCTATGCATTGTAACTCTTTACCATATTGCGATATCACAGTACCGAATATGTCGGTATGAAAGGGAGCGAATTGCCGATTGGTTAACAGGTACACTGCCACCGCAATTGACGACAACCGATTGAAAAGTTCTGTCAACATATTGAAAGTGCTCCACTTCTCTGATCAGCTCCACTTGATTACAAGAGGTTGACTCCCGGCTTTGGTATCGGCAAGGCCAGTTTCGACATAAATGGCCCGGGTATCATATTGGTTCGGCAATAAAAATTAATTACGCCTGCTCCCCCAGCAACCCAAGAAACCCCCCCGACTGCCGTTTCCATAACTGAGCATAAAGACCGTCAACTTGCACCAGTTCCTGATGCGTTCCCTGTTCAACGATACCTCCCTCATCGATGACGACCAATCGATCCAATGCCGCAATCGTCGAAAGTCGGTGCGCGATGGCAATCACAGTTTTTCCCACCATCAAGTTATGCAACTGTTGTTGAATGGCCAACTCGACCTCTGAATCGAGCGCCGATGTCGCTTCATCCAGAATAAGGATCGGTGCGTTTTTCAGAATCACGCGCGCAATCGCAATGCGCTGGCGCTGGCCGCCGGAGAGTTTGACTCCACGTTCGCCGACATGCGCCTCGTAACCGCCACGGCCGTGCTGATCTATCAAATCGGGAATAAAATCACTGGCCTCGGCCAGTAGCGCCGCGCGTTCGATTTCCTCCGGATCGGCGCCTACGCGACCATAGCGAATATTGTCTTGAATCGAACGGTGCAGCAGCGAAGTATCCTGCGTGACCATGGCAATGTTTTCGCGCAAACTTTCCTGCTGCACCGAGGCTATATTTTGCCCATCGATCAGTATTTTACCGGAATCGATATCGTAAAAACGAAGCAACAGGTTAACCAGGGTCGACTTGCCCGCACCGGAGCGCCCGACCAGCCCAATTTTTTCCCCGGGTTTTACCGCCAGGGAAAAGTCGCGAATAATTGTTTTCCCGCCATCGTAGCGAAAACTGACATTGTCGAAAATGACTTCACCACGCGTGACCGTCAGCGCAGGCGCTCGCTCGGCATCGCGAACGACGGTGGTTTTTGCAATAGTCTCGATACCGTTTTGCACCGTGCCGATATTTTCGAACAACGAGGTGATCGTTCGCAGTATCCAACCGGACATCTGATTGAGCCGGATAACCAGCCCGTTGGCCACCGCAATCGTGCCTATACTCACCGCGTTCTGCTGCCACAACCAGATCGATAAGGCGGCAGTGCCTAAAACCAGCGCCGTGTTGAGAAGCGTCAAGGTCATTGTCATTTTCACAATTGCGCGCATCAGCACCTGGAATGCGCGCGTGTGTTTTTTCACGCCTTCGGCGACGAACTGCTCCTCACGATCCGCATGGGAAAACAATTTCACCGACTGGATGTTGGTGTAACTGTCGACCACACGGCCGATCAGACTCGAGCTGGCTTCGGACAGCGCCGCGGATTTTGCTCGTACCGGTGGCACCATGTGAATGACGACAAGGCTGTAGGCAATAACCCAGATTGCCACCGGCCACAGCAATCGCCGATCGATGTCGGAAAACAGAACCACAATGCCAACCAGGTAAATCAGTAACAACCAGACCCCGTCGATCACGTTGATTACCGACTCGCGCAGCGCGTGGCCGGTTTGCATGACCTTCTGGGCTATACGGCCGGCAAAGTCGTTCTGGAAATAAGACAGGCTTTGGCGCAGCACATAGCGATAGTTCTGCCATCGCACCCTGTTGGCGAGGCCCGGCGCCAGGCTGAGATTGATTACCGCGCGCGAGACGATTGTCGATAGCGGACGGATAATCGCGATCACAACCGTCATAAAGAGTAACTGGGTTGAGTGAACTTCGAAAAAGGTTTCCGGCCGCGAGGTAGCCATCCAGTCGACGATATCACCCAAAAAAGAGTACAGATAAATCTCCGATATCGCGGCAACACCGGTAAAAAACAGGGTTGCCAGAATCAGGCGATGCATCGGCCACAGGTAGAAACCGAAAAATGCACCGATTTCCTCCGGCGGTTGTAGAGCTTCGCTGCGCTCTAGCGGGTCGACCAGGTATTCAAGCCAGTTGAAAAACATCGATATCCGGGACCCTCCCTAAATGTTCGGTGAATCATCTCGTACCCCTCGCGCCTGATCTGAAATTCGCAGTCAGGTGAAGTATAAGAAAAGCCTGTGCTATTTGATAGAAATGCAGCAATGAATCGCCCCGGGTGCATTAAATTTTCCAGTACCGGCACAGAATATATTCGACAGGCAGCAAATTTTTCGGCCAGGAATGAAGATGGATGGAATTCAGTCGGGAATTACAGGGTACAAGACCCACTCGAATAAGTCCCCATGCCGATGAAAAGGCTATCGGGTGAATACGGTGATAACAGGCCCCAGAGTCGGTTCGTTGTTTTTCAAGCGAACCCGACCCCCTTGACCCACGCGCTTCCATGACGTGTTCGCCCATATCAAAAACACCCTGAACCAGTACAACCTGCCGGCGCACCCCGAGAATCTGCGCTATGAAAAACAACGCGAGCCCATGCAATCAGCTTTTCCCGATCCGAGCGTGCAGCGCAGTATCGATCTCGACCTGGCGCGAATCGAATTCTACGATGGACAGGCAGTTTTCGCTTCTTCGAGTATGCGTTTCATATGGCGTAAGTTAGTGCCACAGCAACCACCCAAAATATTAAAGTGAGGAAATTGTTTTCGCAGTCCTCCAACCAGAATGCCCAGCTCGTCGGGGTCTCCTTCATCGAGTTCTTCAGAAACTTCTAATTCCGCATGGCAGCATCGGGAGGCATTTGCTACAACCCCGCGTAGGCGTTTCATCCATGGTTCGTCACTGAAAATGTTCGTGAAATGATCAGGGTGTGCGCAATTAATCAGATAATATAAGGCGCCACCATCAGATTCTTCGTCGACCTGCTCGATAGCTTCCTTTACAGATACACCTGTCGGTAATCGACCATCCGTTTCAACCGTAAACGCAATGGCAACAGGCATATCAAA
>JAAESG010000464.1 GCA_024229615.1 Gammaproteobacteria bacterium
CACAACTGAGACGATCGACCGGATCAACAGTCTGGTTAAGGAACTGGTATCGGAATGTCGCCGGGACATGGAGAAAGATGACGTGCCCGCGGCGCGCCAGGAGTTTCAACGTATCGCGGAATGTCGTTATCACGGACAGGGTTTTGAGTTGCGCGCACCAATCCCGGATGTCGATATAGTGCCAGAAAACGTCTCTAAGATAGTAGAGGGTTTTCATGCCCAGCACCACCTTGATTATGGTTATGCCTTTGAAGACGGTGAAGTTGAGTTGATCACTATTCGGGTCATCGGTATGGAGCGGGTGGCACCGCTCGAGGTGTTGACTCTGGATCAGGCGAACGCGGCGAACACGACCGAAGATGCACTGATTTATCATGCGGAGACTGTTTTTGACGACGGGCAAAGCCTACAGACACCCCGCTACGATCGAAACAAGCTACTAGCTGGTCATGCGGTCTCAGGGCCATCCATCATTATTCAGCACAACTCGACCATTCTGGTCCCCCCGGGGTACGTCGCGCAGACGGGAGAATACGGGAACCTGACCATTGAGCGCAGTAATTAACGGTTGCTGAGAAGAGAGCGAACTATGGCAACCGACGAACTGGATCCAATCACTCTGCAGGTTATCAGTGGAGCGCTGGATACCATCGCGGAAGAGATGGGACACATCCTTTATCGAATGTCGTTCTCATCGATCATTCGGGAGTCCCAGGATCTCGGTGCCGGTCTTTTTGATACCGATTTCAATACCCTGTGTGAGTCCGAATCAACACCACTGCATATAGGATCTCTACCGGGTTACTTATATGGCATTCAGGAGTCCCTGCAGGGGGGAACCTGGAACGAAGGTGATGTTGTTCTACATAACCACCCTTACTACGGCGCGAGTCATTCCCCGGATCTCGCGATCGTTATTCCTTGTTTTTATAAGGGCGAGCTGGTCGGGTTCGCAGCGAACACAGCACATCATCTCGATATCGGTGCAGCGACACCAGGCCTGATTATCGATATACCTGATGTGTTCGCCGAAGGTATGCTATTTGCCGGAACCAAGTTGTATGAAAAAGGTGTCCGCAATGATGCCATGTGGGAGTTTCTGGGTCGAAACAGTCGAGCGGCGACACAGTTACAAAGCGACATCGAAGCGCAGATTGCGTCAGCACGGTTAGGCGTGCGGCGGTTTGCAGAATTGATGGATCGCTACGGTAAAAGCCATATTCTGTCGGCAACCCAGCAGCTGATGGATTACACCGAGAAGATTCTGCGGCAGAAGATTGAAAGAATACCGGACGGTGAATACCGTGCTGAAGGCTTTATGGATGACGACGGTAAGAATCGGGATGTGACACTGCCCGTCAAGGTGTGCGTGCGGGTCCAGGGTGACGCGATCGAAATCGACCTCACCGGTTCGGCTGACCA
>JAAESG010000465.1 GCA_024229615.1 Gammaproteobacteria bacterium
GGTGCAGGATAGCAGCTTCGTTAGTTGCAGCCTTTCCAGTAGTTCCTTTTGGACGTCATCGGTGCGGGTGACTTTATGCGTCGATAGACGTGCATTTTGAACCTCGATTCGGTCAACTTTACAATCAGAGAGTTCTGCATACAGTCGTTCGTGAGCAACGACATCCTTTGATACGTTGCCCTGCTTTTCATGAAGACGCAGAGTCAGCGTGCGATTAATCAGATGCGACAGCGCACAACAGGTATAGTGTGCTTTTACATGGGCTTGCGTCCACACATAGACAGGTTTCACTTCCACGAATGACTTAATATCACGGAAAGCCGATTCGATAACCAACTTCTCACGGTATGGACCGATCGCGTCTTTGGCGCAGAGTTTGTAGCGATTGCCCACTTTCTCGATATGGTTGGTCACAAGTAACCAAAACCCGTCAAGGCGTTGCGCATGGCGTTTCGCCTGCTCATCGACGACGACTGTCGCCTGATAGGTTCGAATGGTTGTCGTTTCCCCTTTCACATGGAGCAAACGCAACTCGACATCGACAAACGCATTGAGCTTGATCCTTTTCAGATGGCGGGTGAATTTTTCTTTGGTCGCTTTGCGTTGACGGGAGCGTTTGGCGACTCTGAGCGCTGCGTTAAGATCGTCCACAAATGCATGAAAATCCGCGAGTGCTTGAGCCCGCGCTTTGCGCTGATCTTTGAACAATTGTGGATTGAAGCACAGGATATAACGACGCTTACCGACTACTGGAAATGCCTGATAATAGGTGCTTTCGTTCAATTTTTTGAAGTCAGCGAGAGTGCGCACTTGCGCGCTCACCTGCGCTGGGTCCAGATAAGAGAACTGGGCGAAATCCACGCCGGTGATGCCTTCTATTTGGCTCTTATCCATCGCCGAAATATACTTTAGGCTTTTCTCTTCGAGCGCGGCCAAGTTTTCATCCGAGACCATACCGCGATCGAAAACCAAGGTGGTTTGCGCCACGTCGAAACGTCCACAAAGGCGCTCGATGAGCCAGTTGATCGTGGTCACGTCAGCCGTTGCACCCGGTAACACTTCCCAATAAAAGGGCAAGCCATCGCGGTTGACCACTAACGCCAAAACGACATGGTTATGGTAGCCTTCCTTGCAGTGACCCCATTTCATCAGTACGCAACGGGTGCCTGAAAATGTGGTGCTGGATAAATCATAGAAAACCGAACGCAGGCTGTCGGGGTGATGCCGTCTCATTTGGGTGTACAGATGTTCACAAATCCTTTCCTTGTGTTGCTCGATCACCGTGAGCTCACGAAAAATACGCGAGGCATTGATGCTCTGCGGATCGACGTTCAATAACCAAGGCAAAGTGGTACGGCGAAACCACTGCGGTGTTTGCGATTTGGCCGCCGGGTCGATACAGCGATTAACGACCAGGATCCGGGCGATGGTTTCGATCCCAACATCTCGGTTACCGCGATCGGCAAAGGCCTCATTGAGTCGCCAATGGTCCCAAACCGCACTGGCGCTCGCCACATCGAGATAGGCATAATGGCGGGTGACGACAAGCTCATCCAGGGTCGTTACGAATGCGCCTGGTTTCTTAAGGGTTTGCAAGAGGCTACGCCATCTTTGGGCTTCGTCATTCGAAAGCCTGCCCAGCTTCAGAACGATTTCCTTACGGTTCTTACCGTGCTCGCGGTAAGCGCGCGCGAGGCTGTAGGAGCGATAGCTATTCTCTTTATAGTGGCTGGTGCGCCAATGGAGGTGAAGCTTTGCCAAATCCACCGTGTAATTTCTTAGACGTCATTATTTTAGGATAAAAATATTATATATCAATAAGATGAACAGTGTAAATAGAAATATTCTTAGACGTAAATACTGGGGAGACAAATACAACTTCTTTAATGAATTCAACACCTTAATCCGTTTTTGATGGGGTCAAGTGGTAAAGTCGGGTTAAACTTTATACTTCCTTTAAACTAGTGATCGTCGTGAGCCTCTTGTTCATAGGCGATTTTAATAGCTCTTTGAAAGGACTGGCCCTGGCGGCGGCCTCGGGGGCAATCACCTCGGGGTTGGGTTATGCCATTTGGTATGCGGCACTTCGTGGTCTTACGGCAACCCGTGCTGCCACAGTCCAGCTTTCTGTTCCGGTAATCGCAGCTTTCGGTGGGGTCATATTGCTATCCGAAAAAATCACGCTCCGTCTTTTGCTCGCTTCCGCCGCAACGCTTGGTGGTGTTGCGATCGTGTTAGGTCAACGGGCTGGGCACACGCCTCAGCCTGACAGATCAGCGTAGCCATTCGCGAACATCAGCTCTGGGTCTACGTAAAAATAGCTGCCTGAAATTACTGTTAAGCCCCTCAAGATTTCAACTGAAGCCATTCGTCTACTGATAGGACATAATCGTCACCAAAGCCAGTCAAAAAAACATCTCACGCAACACAAGGAGGTGATTTCTGCTGTTCGACTGCTACGGAGTTTTCACACAGCTTGAGTCGAAAGCAGCCATTGAAATCATCTTCAGGAAACCAACATTAGAATCTACACTGTCTTGTTCTGGCCTTGCCCGATTGCTCGTCATACCCCAAAATCCCGAAATATACCTATACGGCGGCTTGGGTAAAAATACCCAAACTGTGGTGCCTCGGGAACTCACAA
>JAAESG010000466.1 GCA_024229615.1 Gammaproteobacteria bacterium
GTCTTCGTCCCCTCCTGGTCTCTCCGGGATATGGGCAAACGATAGATAGATGAGAGCGACCACGATATGGGTGACGGTAAATCCGAAGAATAGGCCAATCGGTAGTAACACTCGCCACCACGACCAAGTATCAATGACACTGAGCTTCAGGACCAGCATCACGAAGGCAATGGCGCCGCATATATATAGCCCCGTGAAATTTATCCCGCTTTCACCCCGCACGATGGTACGCCTCAAGCGGCTTCGCGATGATAGTACTTCAGTAGTCCACCCAATCGTTCACGGCAGCGGACAGATCGGTCCGAGTTGGGCGCTGACTGTCGATTCATCGGGAACAGAAGCAAATTGCCTTTGCCTTGATGGTTACGCTCCTGATGAAAACAAGTGAGGTACTCGCGAAGCACACGCCTCAACGAAGCCTCACCAAATAGGATCAGTTTCGATAAAGCTTCCTCTTTCACCGATTTCACCCAACGCTCCGCGTAGGCATTCAAATTCGGACTCCGAGCCGGAAGCTTGAGTGGCTCTACATCACCGGATCTGACGATTGCCCGAAAC
>JAAESG010000467.1 GCA_024229615.1 Gammaproteobacteria bacterium
AATGATGAATTACTGCGTGAAATGTCTGACTATTGCGGTCGTGTTAACAGGCTCGAACGGAGCCTGGGCAAATTCAATTGAAGATACGCATCGGTTTCGGCTGGGCGCCTTTGATCAGGATGTCGACGTGACCGGTACGGCTCAGAGGGATCCGTTACCCGAAATAGATATCAATTTCGACAAGGTTCTTGGGCTTGAAGAGAGCGCCTCGACAGCGTTTATAGACTACCGGTGGCGCTTCAGTGAAAAGTGGTCGCTGCATGCCTTCTATTCGAAAATGGAAACGGATGGCGAAAAAGTCGCTCGGGAAGATTTCAACTTTAACGGTCAGGAATACACCATCGGTGCGCGCCTGGAAACTGATTTTGGCCTGGATACCTACCTGTTTGCGGCCAATTATTCGCTGATACGTGATTCTCGAAAGGAAGTCGGCTTCGGGTTTGGTCTTCATGTTTTTGAAATAGAAACAACTATCGCCGCGGAAGTGGGAGTGCGAGGGGTGGGGCGAGAAGGCACACGAACAACAAGCGAGGTGACTG
>JAAESG010000468.1 GCA_024229615.1 Gammaproteobacteria bacterium
ATATAGTCGTCAAATTCCTTGGGAATGTGCTGCCAGGTGGTATGTACTATACCGAGCACGGCGTAACAATCGGCGACAGAATCGACCAGAATTCGCACTGCACGAACATCGAATAGCTCATGAAACTCAAGATTCTTACGTTGCATCTTGCGCCAGATACTGACGATATGTTTGACTCGGCCCTGCACGCTCGCAACAATTTCCTGTTGCTCCAGCATATCCTTAAGCTGGATCGTAAAGCCTTCGATAAAGGCCTCGCGTTCGCTACGCTTTTCTTCCAGTAGTTTGGCGATGCGCTTGTAGGCCTGGGGTTCCAGTGCTCGAAACGCAAGGTCTTCCAGCTCCCACTTGAGCAGGCCCATCCCCAGACGGTTCGCCAGCGGCGCGAAAATATCCAGGGTTTCCTGGGCAACCCAGCGCCGCTGTTCATAGTCGTCGTGCTTTAGCAGGGGCAAGCGTTCCACGCGATAGCAAAGCTTGATCAACATAACGCGCACATCGCTGATAATCGCCATCAATAGTCGGCGTAACCTTTCAGCCTGCTCCGGGCTATTGATTCGTGCCTGACCTTTTACGTCCTTGAGCGTATTGAGCTTGTTCACACCTTCAGTCAAACGCGCGATTGTGCCGCCAAACTCGGTTTCGATCTGTTTAGAACCGAGGGCATCGCGTAATCCGGGATCGCTCAACAAGGTCGCGATGACGGCATCGCGATCACTACCCATATCGACGACTCGTCGGGCGACATCGATACTACGCGGTCGGCTTTTATCCTGGTGCCCGGCGCCACGAGCATAATCAAGCGCCGCGGCGAGCTGATCATCCCAGCCAATCTGTTTGGTGAGCGCTGCTACGAATTGTTTGTCGGTAGTGGATTTCACGGCTTAACGACTCAAGAGCGTAATATCTTCATCGGTGAGATATTATAAACCCTTCGACTGACGAAGGTACCTGCCAGGGTCAAAACCAGGCTTGCCGAAATCAGGCTATATATCCACACTGTGGGCGATAGATGAAACTCAATATTGAAAAAGTAGACACTGATCACCCAGCCAGCCAAACTCGCAAAACAGGCTGAAAAGAAGCCAATCAGAGCACCCATCAAGGTATATTCGAGTACGTGTACGCGGTATAGCTGACGGGTGCCCGCCCCCAGCGCGCGCAACAACGAAGATTCGATTTCGCGCTCCTGCTTACCGGTTTGAATCGCAGCCAGCAGCACGATAACTGCCGATGCCAGCGCGAACAGGAAAAAGAACTGCAAGGCGACACTGGCCCTGTCGACAATAGAGCGTACACGCGCCATCAGTTCGCTGATGTCGAGCAGGGTCACAGCCGGGTAACGTTTCATCAGCTGTTTCAAATCCGCTTTATGCTGTTCCCTGATCCTCGCACTCAACAACCAGGTTTGCGGGTAGGACTCGAGCAGATCCGCATTCGCGATCAGGTAAAAATTCGGTTTGAAATTCTCCCAGACCACCGAGCGAATACTGCTGACTTCAACCTGCAAGATCTGACTGCCTACGGTCATCGTCAACTCATCGCCGAGTTTCAAATCCAGCTGCTGGGCCAATCCCTGTTCGACTGACACTTCGGCGCCACTCCCAGCTTCATTGAGCCACTTGCCGTCGACAATCTGGTTCTGATCGGGCAACTCATCGGCGTAGGTGATATTAAATGTATGGGTCACCGAGTGGGAGGCGCGCGGATCCGAAAAGCCTATTTTATCGACATCCACCGAATTAATCTGTGACATCCTCGCTCGCACCAGCGCATAGGGAGTAGAGGCTTCGATTTGACGTTGGCGTAAAAACTTCTCGATTTCCCGGATGTCTTCGCCGCGAATATTGATCAGGAAATAGTTGGGGATATTCTGCGGAAGCTGGATTTCCCACTCGCCTATCAATTCATCCTTGACTACCGCGATCAAAAGTATCGCGATCAATACCAGGCTAAAGCCCGACATGACGTAAATTGCGCCTCGCGACGTCGCCTGCAACCGACTTAATAAGTACTGGCGTAACCAGAAACGACGACGAGACGACAGCAGTAGCAGTTTCACCATCCAGCCCAGAATCAGCGGCAGTATCAGTGCACAGACCAATACCAGCGCAAGGGTTGCCACCGCCAAAACCGAGCTTTGCATCAGCATCACCAGAACCAGGAATATCGCAACAATCGCACTACCAGAAATCAACAGGCCGCGCCGCCAGGAACGACGATTCATCGCGGCACGTAGTACCTGCATCGGCGGGGTCGTAGTGGCATTGAGCAGGTAGGGCAGGGAAAATCCAGCTAGCGCGAGTAAGCCCACCAGTGCCGCGGTCAGGTATGGACCCAGACCGTCCACCTGCGGCAGGGTTTTACCAAACCAGCCATCCAGTGCCCACTGTAGAGGAAATTGAGTAACCCAGCCAAGCAGCACACCAATAATAGTCGCGGCCAACCAGAGCATTCCGAGCTGGCGCAGATAATATTTAAACAAACTTGACTGAGAAATACCAAAGGCGCGCAACATTGCAACCTTGGATGCCTCACGGCTAGCGGTATATCGCGCCGTAATCGCAATCGCTGCCATCGCAATAACCAGCGTCAACACGATTGCCAGGGCAAAGAATTTACGAGTGCGTTCCAATGCCTGGCGCATCTCCGGTCTGGCGTTTTCCAGGTCCTGAATCTCTTCTCCAGGTTTCAGGTTAATCGTAAGCCAGATTTTAAAACGCGTTACATCTGCTGCTTCTCCAGCAAACATCATGCTGTGCCTGACCCGGCTCCCCGGGATCACGAGCCCGGTCGCGGGTAGATCATCCAGGTTCATCAGCACGCGTGGTGCGAGGTTGAATATAGCCCCGCCCCGGTCAGGCTCGTAAGTCAACAGCCAACGCGTATCAAAATCCTTTTCGCCAAGGCTCAAATTGCCACCGACCAGTTGGGCCAGCTTGGTATCGACCCAGACCTCGCCCGGCAATGGAATTTCGTTTGTGACGGTTCGTGTCCCCGTCATTTCTCCCGCCCGTTCCAGCTTCCCGCGCAGCGGGTAAGCCTTATCGACCGCCTTTAGTTCGACCAGGCGCGGGCTGCCATCGAGGAATATCGCGCTGCGCAGGCTCACGCTTTCGCTGATTTGCAGGCCATGCAATCGCGCCTGTTCGCGATACTCGGCGGAAAACTCACTGCTCGACAAAATGACCATATCGGCCGCCAACAATTCACTCGCCTGGCGTTCGAGCAACAATTCTATACGATGCGTGATCAACTGACTCGAAGTTACGATGCCAACCGTGATCACGGTGGCAATCAGCATTAGCCAATAGGAGTGAATCGTGGCGCGTTTCACCTGCATTACGATAACAGCCCGCCGGACTCGATCAAGATCTGCCGATCACCCCGCTCGAGCAATTCGGCTTCATGCGTTACCAACACCAGTGTGGTACCCGATTGATCGCGTAGATGAAACAACAAATCGGCTATCTGCCGGCCGGTTGTGGCATCCAGATTGCCGGTGGGCTCATCTGCAAATAACAGCTTCGGCCTGATAGCATAGGCCCGGGCTATCGCTACCCGTTGTTGCTCACCACCGGAAAGATGTTCCACCAGGGTATCGGATTTGTGTTCCAGCCCTACCTGTTGCAGGCTGGTCTGCGCCAGTTGCAGGGCGTCACCAACCCCGCTGAGCTCGAGCGGTAACATCACATTTTGCACTGCACTGGCTCCCTGAACCAGGTGGAATGACTGAAACACGAAGCCAACCTTGCCGGCTCGCATGGCGGAGCGCTGTTCCTCATTCTTGCCGAACAGGTTTTGTCCAAACAGAGTCACATCACCCGAACTCGCCTGATCGAGACCCGCCATCAATCCCAGCAACGTGGTCTTGCCCGATCCCGAAGCGCCTTTGATGACCACAGCCTCCTGGTACTTAACATCGAGTGATATATTGGCTAGGATGTCGAGCTTTCCATCCGGAGTATCGACGGTCTTGCCAACCTGTTTCAATTCGATGCAGAGATTATCTTCAGCCATTTTCCTGTTCTTGTCGCTGGGCTTTAACACCTGTGGTTACGCGAATCACTCCACCAACAGTATCCTGATTCTAGGCGACAGTTTGAGCGCCGCCCACAATATACCGATAGACAGGGGCTGGGCGCGGTTGTTCAGCACCAATATAAGGTCAAGTTTCCCGCAAACAAGCGTCATCAACGCCAGCATTAGTGGTGAAACCACTTTTGGCGGATTGCAACGCCTACCCGACCTGCTAGTGGACCATCAGCCCACACACCTGATCATCGAACTCGGTGGTAACGATGGATTGCGCGGCTACGGTTTCGAGCAGAGCACCGATAACTTGCGACAAATGATGCGACTGGCAGAAGCCCACAAAGTGACGGTTTTACTAGTCGGGGTACGCATGCCACCTAACTTTGGCGCCGCCTATAACCAGGGCTTTCAGCAGATTTATGAAAGTATCGCCAGCGAATTTCGGATTCACTACCTGGCCAGGTTTCTGCAAGGTGTAGCCGCGGGCGATCCGGCGTTAATGCAGGCTGACGGGATTCATCCAACCGAACTGGCGCAGCCAATACTGGCACAAAAGATCACCACGCGGATGAAGCAGATACTCAGTCACTAGAGGGCCCGTTAACCCTAAGCAACTCCTCAAGCTGGTACAAATTACTGATCTGATGAATCGGGGCCGGCGAATGGTGCGGCCAGGCCAGATTTTCGCGATTGATCCAGACTGCCTGGTAGCCCGCATCGAGCGATCCGATCACATCATACACCGGATGATCGCCAACATAGACGATCTGCTCGGGTGATGTCTCGAAACGTTGCGCCAGATGCCGATAAATCAGTGGATCGGGTTTCGCCACCATCAGGTCGGTAGCGCTAACCGCATGCTCGATCAAATGATCGAGTCCGACATGTTGTACACTGGCGTTACCATTGGTAATCGAGCCGAGTCTGTATTTCTGCTTGAGCCGTTGCAGGCAGGGTAGTACGTCGTCATAAAACTCGACTTGCTGGCGAGCCTCGAAAAAAACCTCAAAGCCATTGCGAGATAGCGTTTCGCCGTCGTAATCGTGCAGTTTCCCCAAATGTTGCAGGAAATCGCAGCGCATAGCGGTCATGTCAACGGCATAACGCGGCTCGCTGGCGCTAAATTCGCGCCGGTAGGCTATCATCTCCTCGGCGCTATACGATTCGGTAACACGCGGATAATATTGTGCCAGCCAGCGATAAAGGATGTCCTCGGCACGGTGTATTGTCGGTATGCAAGGCCAAAGGGTATCGTCAAGATCGAAAGCAATTACGGATATTCGATTTAACACGGCGGTTCCATTCAAGGCAGGCAAGGATTCTAAATGTTTTAGTCGCATTGGGAAACAACAGCCCCCGTATGCGGTCAACAACGCGGTTGCCGGCATAGCTTTATCTGTGGGGCAATGTTCTTTACTATTACCGGGCTTCAGCTCGCAAACAGCCATTCATGAATCGAATCAGCAATAGACATAGTGTTGACGTTTCCGGAGTCATCATCGGTGCTCAGGCACCCATCGTGGTGCAATCGATGACCAACACCGATACCGCCGACATAGCGGCCACCGCGGCACAGGTGAAACTACTGCACGAAGCCGGGTCTGAACTGGTGCGTATTACGGTCAACAACGATGCAGCGGCGCGCGCGGTGCCGCATATCATTGATCAACTCGAAATCGAGGACTGTCGCGTTCCTGTCGTCGGAGACTTTCATTTCAATGGCCACAAATTACTCAGCCAACACGATGCCTGCGCGCGCGCGCTGGCCAAGTATCGTATCAATCCGGGTAACGTCGGGCATGGCAAAAAACGCGATCAGCAATTTAGCGAGATGATAGAAATTGCCTGTCGATATGATAAACCGGTACGCATCGGAGTAAACTGGGGCAGTCTCGATCAGCAACTGCTGGCAGGTATGTTGACTCATAATGCCAACCTCACCGAGCCGGAATCGCTCGCAGCAATTACCTGTCAGGCAGTTATCGAATCGGCGTTAGGCAGTGCAGCTTTTGCCGAGGACATCGGCCTGCCCGCCGAGCGCATCATTATCAGCTGTAAAATGAGCCGTATCCCCGATCTGGTCGAGGTGTACCAAACCCTGGCACAACATTGCCAGTACGCACTACACCTCGGCCTGACCGAAGCAGGAATGGGTGATCCGGGAGTGATTGCTTCCAGCGCGGCACTGGCGATTCTGCTTAACCAGGGTATCGGTGATACGATTCGCGTGTCACTGACGCCGGAGCCCGGTGCCACGCGTGAGCGAGAAGTCAAGATAGCGCAACAGGTTTTACAGTCACTGGGGCTGCGTTCGTTTACACCCCGTGTTACTGCATGTCCGGGCTGCGGGCGCACCACCAGTGAATATTTCCAGGTACTGGCTCAACAGATCCAGCACGAACTGGACGATGCGATGCCGACCTGGAAGCACGAATATCCCGGGGTTGAATCGATGAAGGTCGCGGTAATGGGATGCGTAGTCAATGGACCGGGTGAAAGCAAGCATGCCAATATCGGCATCAGCCTGCCAGGTACCGGTGAGCAACCGGTTGCACCGGTTTACGAAGACGGTTGCAAAACCGTGACACTAAAGGGAGACAATATTGCCGAGGAATTTATCGGCCTGGTCAAAACTTATGTCAAAAATCACTACGCTACAGGTTAGTTTTTTATTTCCTTGATTTCGCAGGCGATCTCGAACAAAACTTCATTGTTGACGACGCGAGCGACAACAACATCAGCATGCATCGGCGCGGTTATCGAATTACTTGGAGTCAAAATGATTTCGAGCCTGGTACCTGCCGAAAAATCTTTGCTAGAGGTAAACAGAATACCCTTGCTGCTCAAATTGATTACGTTACCCTGATATTGTTTGGTACTTCCGGCCACCATGAAACTGAGTTCACAGTCGATAGGCATGCGTAGGAAGTCGCGTTTTTCCGCGTAATCAATCATCGAATTGCCCCGTTAAAGTTTGAACAATTTACCAAAATTCGCGACATCCAGAATTTTACGCACTTCAGGAGAGGCTTGTGATATTTCAATAGCTGACGATTCCCCACCCGCGTGTTCACGCAGCAGCAACAACATGCCTAACGCTGAACTGTCCAGGTAATCGGTGTCCGACAGATCAACCACATACTCGATACCACTGCCCGCGGTATTCGTGTACGAGGCACGAAATTCGTCATAAAGCTGGAAATCGAATTTGCCGGCTACGGCGATGGTTACCTTGGCGCCACCATCGGAGACCGTCGTATTAATACTCATTATGCTTCCTCTTTACTGATACCAACTCGCGTTGATTAGAACATTTCAATGCAGTCAAGGTCCAGAGATTGTGTGATCATCTTTCAACCCGGCGACAATACATGTTCGGGTCAACTGTACACTACTACTTTCCATTCTACATCACCAAACTGTAGCTAGTTTATTGCTAAGGAATCTCTGCAAAATGCAGAGTTTCCTGCGGCACAGGGATGTGTCATCCTTTTTCGATCGCACAAGTGATCGAAAAAGGATGAAAAACACAAAATTGCACTTTGTGTTTTTCGTGCTCTGCTAAGTCAGAGCTTGCCCCGGGTTTGATCCGGGGATGACTTATGCAGAGCTTCCATAATTTTCGCCTTGCCATTATCGGTCTTGATCTAATGCGGGAGCCGAATGCTCCGGGCTCCCAGCCACCTCGCAAACCTAAGGAGCCTCTGATTAATTCCGGGCCATTCAGCTGCGCTAAAATACACCAGATCAAGGCACCAATCGCAATTAATAGTCAGTCTATTGCCAAGATCGGCAACACGGAGTTGGTGTATTTTAGCGCGCAGATGTTGGTTCATGAATTGATCACAGGCTCCCTAATGTATAGACCATATTTACATCTTTCACAGTGTTCTCGAGAATCACCAGCCAGAGGTCAAGTTGTCATTTAAGGACCAGATCAAACTCGCTGGCCCGGGTAATATCCAACGCAACCAATCCGTTTTCAACTGCGCTACCGGATGACCTTCATTTTTCAAGGTCAGGGACAGTACCTGGCGCGTTGTAGAGTAATCGTCAACCGCCAGTATTGAGGCCATGGGCTACTCCGCTATTCGACTTGTCGACGACTCGTAGAATCGGTTTATCAACAGATAATAATTTGATTTTTACCGTTTAGCTTGGCCTGGTACAGTGCTTTATCGGCACGTTTGAAGGCGATTAAAAAGCTGTCATTTTGACGCACCAGTGTAATACCAATACTGATCTGAACCCGTTGTGACGCACCACAACCTTTCAAATCGAGTTCATCGATGCTGCAGCGGATTCGTTCGCTGACATCAACGGCACCCTGTACATCAGTTTGCGCCAGGCCGCCGACGAATTCATCGCCACCGTACCGGAAAACCAGGTCGGTGTTACGTACCACATGGCTGAGAACCTGCGATACTTCCACTAGAACCTGGTCGCCGATGTCGTGACCGCAACTGTCGTTTATCTGTTTAAACCCATCGAGATCCATAACCAGGATTGCCATCGACTGTCTATGCCGTTTGGCGAGGTCAATTTCACGCGGCAAATTCTTCTCCATCGACGTCCGGTTATTCAAACCGGTAAGCGGATCCCGATAAGCAGATTTGAGTGCTGTCTGGTACATCAATGCATTCTTGATTGGGTAAATCAACGAACATAACAAATCTTCAAGCTCGCAAAGTTCATGACTGTTGAAGCTGGTGTGCTTGAAAAGAGTGAGTTCCCCGAGCACACGATTTTGAATCTTAAGCCGGTAATTAGCGCTGAATCCTTCGTTCACACCCTTCTCGATCGAAGCGTCGATCTCGTCGCAATTGAATAGATACCCACAGTGCTTGACGTCCATGGAAATTTCGGCCATGAACGCCTCGATAACCTGATCGATCTCGAGATTACGCGACAACAAGTCCGATATCTGCAGGTTGCGGAAATGTTTTCTGTCAGTCTGCGACCGGTTGCCGGGCCGCGGATCTAATACGATCACTTGCGCGGGCACCTGCGGCACGGTTTTCTGACTGTTAAATAACTGTATTGTTTGCGACATCTAATCACTCACCTGTGTATCAACTGCTTCATATCTGAATATACATGCTAGATACGTGCCAACTTACATAAACGCTAATAATCAAATACTTATATAGCATACTTAAACTTCGAGACAAGTAATGCCGGTTTTTTGTCGTATTTTTGCAGCAAAATTGGGGGGGAATACCGCTGATGGCCTCAAGAAGTCGCCTCTATGGCCGAAAAATAACGCAAGTGACAGATTTTTAACCCTGGTGCCCACCATTCTGCGCCGGGATCAACCATTCGGGGTGGCAGTCGACCGTTTTGACGGCAGCTCTTTACCCTCTGCGGACAATTATTGCCAATATGGAAATCAAGATGCCCAGTAGTTTACCCGCGACGGAACCAGCGGTTTCGCAAGTCCGAGACTTGCTGACGCAACTCAAGGCGGCGGGCACGATAGACGCCGAAGTCATCAAACTTTTGCAGGGAAGCAAGCTACTGTTGTCCAGTCGTCTCGGCGACATTTTGACGACTAACAATCTCAGCTACAAACCCGGTGACAAACTCAGGCTGCGATTCGATGACAGCGCTCAACAACCAATACTGAAGGTCAGCCAACGCTACCCCAAACCGATTATCCTGGATAGTCGACAGCATCCCGAACTAGCTCGGGCATTGCTGCCTGACCGGCCGATGTTGGCCCAGGTTATCAAACTAGCCGCTCAACAGGCTCAAATCCGGCTGGCCGGGGCTGTTCTAACCTTGCCACGCCAGGTTGCGCCGTCCAAAAACGGGTTACTGAGTCTGCAGCGCAATGACATTCGCCACCAGATTGAAATCACCCCGATCGACAGCAAGGCGATTTACAGGGCCATGTTGAAGCAGCTGGTACCACGTCAGGCTGAGAACAGCGGGTCGAGCCTGGTCAAATTTCTAAACCTGATAACCCCAGGCGCTATCGAACCTCAACCAGCACTGACACAACGATCCGGGACAGGCTGGCCGCAACGGCAGGACGGCCTCAAGTCGATGCCGGCTGCCGACGGCAAACCCGTTACAAGGGTGAATGACGGTCACGCACTCGACAAGGCCCTGGTCAAACCCGCTGGCGGCTCGCAAACAGGCACGATCAATACATCCACCGCGCCCGGCAAAACCGGTGAATCCAGTTCTCCGATCAGGACGGCCCCGTCAGCTCGGCTTCTAACGTCGATCGACTCCAGAAACCCGCTGTCAGGCGCTACGCAAGTAGCACCACTTGCCAACAAAATCGGTACGGTAACGCCACCCAGGGCCACGACTCCAGGTGCCGGCAAAAACGATACGACCATGCCGACCAGACCGCTGAACATCACTGCTCCGGTTAGACCCGGGCGACCATCCATTAACCTCATTCAGGCCGGGGTAACCGTTCCAACTATCCGAAACACTGTGGTCGATAAAACAGGCAGCCAGACAGGAGTCGCAGGCCTGCCAATAGAGGGCAACGCCCCCTACCGTTCCGCCAGTGCAGCCTTTCCGGGGGCACAAATTACCTCTGCTCAAACAATCCAGGCGGCGGCTGCACAGACGGCAAGTTTATCAGGTCAGCCATCGGGCGCGAACACGGCGCTGCCTGCACTACAGCCCCTGCTTCAGCTGGTAAGCCGGTTCCCCGATATCGATGCCAACCGGATAAAAAACTGGCTCGATTTCGCAGGCCTGGTATACGGGTCCAGATCAGAGGCCTCGACAACGGCGCAACCCGGTATTTTCAGACTATTAAAACAGTTCAGCGATGGGGAAAGTTACATCCGCGAACTGTCTCAGGTTTTGCAACAAAATCCCAGGGCACCCGCCGACGACCGTTCGCCCACAACCAGGGCGCAGGCCCAGGAAGCGTTACTAATGCAAGCCCGGGAGGGTGCCAAACTCATCGAGCAAAGCCTGTCACATAACCTGCTACAGCGAGCGTCACTGGGGCTGCAGCAGGAAACGCAGCAACCCCTTTCGCTCAGCTTTGCATTGCCCTTTGTCGACGACCAACAAACAAAGGCGCTTTACATAGACCTTGCGCAACGAAACCGCGCACAGCAAGAAGAGGATAAAAGCTGGGATATCATGCTGAGTTTCGATCTGTCCGATCTGGGCCCGGTATCCTGTCACCTGGTGTTCGCAGGCTGCACCATATCGGCAAGTTTTTACTCGGAACATGCGCGGACCCGCGAACGCATCGAAATAGAATTGCCGCGGTTGAGACAACAGCTGTCCCGCGTCGGATTGAACCCCGGAGAGCTTCACAGTTTCTCGGGCAAGCCGGCTTCAAACAGGGCTTCGACCGTGGTCGATTACTCCGAAGCCTTGATCGACATCGAGGTTTGAACATGAACAAGCTACCAAAATTCGCGATTGCACTGGAGTACGACGGTAAACAGGCCCCACAAGTAACCGCAAGGGGACACGACGAGATTGCAAATCAGATTTTGAAACTGGCGCAAGCTGCCAATGTGCCAATCCACATGGACAAGGATCTGGCGCCGGTGCTCGACCAGATCGATCTCGGCACGCACATCCCGGAAGCACTTTATGTTGTGATCGCCGAAATCCTGACCTTCGCCTATCGCCTTTCCGGTAAACACAAGGACTTCATGGACGATATCAAAATGGATTCGTAGCCGCAGCAGGGATAGATTTCCGTGGATGAATTCAGCTGACACTGATTCATAGCCTGCGTTGCCCGACGATACAGATTACATTTTGCCGCGCATCCGGAAATTAGTGCGGAGAATGATCTACCGATATTTTTCTAACCAGCAGATTCTTACTGGCGAAACACCCGATAGTTTTATTTCCCGGCGCCAGCAACTAAATCAGGTTTTTCCCGGTTTTTCGAAAGCAACCGCAAAACTGTGTTCGCCAATTCTTCAGGCTTGAACTTCGGAACATAGGCATCGACACCAACGCTCATGCCAAGAATTTCGTTGGCCTGGGTACTCAGTGAGGAATGCATAACGACGGGTATATCGTGAAATCGGGCATCCTCTTTAACCTTTTGAGTGAGTACATAACCATCCATTTCAGGCATTTCTATATCGGTTAAAATGAGTTGTATCTGATCGCTGACCGGTCGGTTTCTGGATTCCGCATCGGCTGCGACTTCAAGAAGTAAGTTCCACGCCTCAAGACCATTTACGGTTGCGTGGTACTCAACGCCCATTTCGTCAAAAGTTCGCTTGATCTGCTCTCTTGCAACACTCGAGTCATCGGCAAAAATGACTTTACTAGAAAGATCGCCAATGCGAGGAATATTCTCGAAACTCGATTCGGATTGATAAAGACCGCCCGCATCGGCCAGAACCTTCTCGACATCCATAATCATAATCAATCCCTTGTCATCCAATTCGGTTACCGCGGTTATGAGGCCACCATGTTGACTATCCAAAATCGGGGGTGGAGTACGGATATCTTCCCAGGCGAGGCGCTCGATGGTATCGACAGAGCTGACCAGAAAGCCCTGAATATTTTTATTATATTCGGTGACCATCATGATATTAGGTCGGCAGTCGTCGCCAATTCCACAGTAGCGCATCAGATTAATCACCGGAACGGTACTGCCGCGAAGACTGACCATACCCTCGATCTCGGGCGGCATCTCCGGAGCCCTGGTTATCTCGGGCACCAGCATTACTTCTCGCACCTTGAATACATTGATTCCAAATACTTCCTCGCGGCCACTGACAGGATCCGTTCCGAGGCTGAACAGTAGAATCTCGATTCTGTTGGTACCGGCCAGCCGGGTTCGATCATCGACGGATTGCATCAATTTTGACATGATTTTGCTTCACCTCTTTGCGCTCACCGAGCCGTCGCAGGCCACATGACGCGAGAATAGTCCGATCTAATCGTGTTCAAAAACACGAGACTCTAACCTGGAAAATTCACAAATTATGCACGATCTCGCTTGTCTATTGATTCCACAAGAAACAATCCCTCAGCCGCTGGTACTCGCTGATACGAGACTTCTTCGGGAATATCCCCGTGGAATCAATATCCTGCGCGATATTCGCGCAAATTTATGAAATTTCCGGGCTAATAGATATAACGTCCAAAATGCGTTTAACTTTAGTGATTTTTCCGGTGCAAATTAAGTTCCGCGCCCTGATCTTGCTTTTGCTGCAGCAAAAAAATGAAACCTGATCTTCGCACAGCGTCAAACGACGATGCAGCCGGCACCAAAAAAATCACCTTCTGTGGAATTGAGCACCGTATTCGTGTAGATTTAACCTCAGGTGACGCAAGCATTGTCATCCACCCCGTCGACGACGGGGGATTCCTATGCTTAACAACGATTCGAAAAACGATGCCAACAATCGTCTCTGTAGGCTCTGGCAAGGGTGGTGTCGGGAAAAGCGTCATCTCCAGCAATATCGCCTATCTGCTGGCAAATTCAGGGCACTCGGTCACACTGGTTGATCTGGATGCCGGTGGCGCCGATATCCATATCCTGATGGGGGAGTTTCAACCAAGATTCAGTTTGACGGATTTTATTGAAAAGAAAGTGGCCACACTTGACGAGGTTGCGCAGCGCCTCGACGGGTTCGCCCGGTTGCGAATGATAGCCGGAACCGGCGACTCTCTGCAGACCGCTAATATGCCCGCCGCGACTCGAGCCAAACTATTAAGGCACCTGAGGCGCATCGAAAGTGATATCGTGGTAGTCGATGTAGGCGCCGGAACCCATTTCAATACACTGGACTTTTTTCTCGCCGGCGACATCCAGATTGGCGTGACTACCAGCGACCCCACTGCCATACTCGATTTGTACCGGTTTATCAAACTCGCGGTAATTCGCAAAGCACTGTCGTCATTTCTGTCCCAGGACACGATCAGTCAGATCATTAAAAAAAGAGATATCAAGGATATCGACGAATTGACGTCGATCGCAGCCGAATACGGCGATGACAAGAGACAAGCTATCGATAAGTCGATCAACGAGCTCGTCCTCTGTATTGTATTCAATCAGGTTACTGAGATACCCACCGCCCGATTTTCCCGATTGCAGGTCCTGCTACAAACCTATCTTCGCGTGAAAAATCTCCACTTGCTCGGGAAGATACCCGAGGATCAGGCACTTCGAAATTCGATCGGTAAATACCAACCCGTATCGAGCCTGGAGCCGACCGCGATTGCATCTCTGGCGTTACAGACTGTGTGTGAGCAAATACTGATCCGGATACAGGAATTTCAGGCTAAATAAATGCCTTAAAATCAACCGGGCGGTCGAAGGCGTTTATCATTTCAGGGATGGTTTTCAACGATCTTATTTTTTTTACCCCGCCACGCTCGATCGCTACCGCGGGCATTCCGAAAATGACACAACTGGCCTCATCCTGCGCCACCGTGAAAGCCCCGACATCGAACATTTCCTTCATGCCGTTGGCACCATCGTCACCCATACCCGTCATGATAATGCCGAGGCTTTGTTTTGCCGCATTTTGGGCCACGGAACGAAATAGAACATCTACCGAAGGACGGTGTCGGCTGACCAGTGGTCCCTGTTTGATCGATACATAGAGTTTACCCGCACGATTTTCGACAATCATATGCTTGCCGCCCGGCGCAATCAAAGCCTTTCCGGTTTCCACCAGGTCGCCATCTTCGGCTTGCTTGACATGTATCGGCGCAATATCGTTCAATCGCCGCGCGAATGCTTCGGTAAACGCTTCCGGCATATGCAGCACAATCACAACACCCGGTATATCCGGTTTCAGCGACGAAAGCACATATTCAAGCGCCTGCGTACCCCCGGTCGATGCGCCGATAGCAACTACCCTGCTCGATGGTGCAGCCTGTACGGTGGCCTGCCTGGGCAGAATAACATCGGCGGAGCGTTTTTGATCGACGTTTAAAACAGGTGGTTTTACAGGAGGGGTTTTCAGTTTGCCAAGACGGGCCTTCGATGCTGCTCGAATCGAATCGACAATCATCTTACCCTGCTGTTTTAATTCCTGTTTCAGATTCGAGGTCGGTTTGGCGACGATTTCGAGTGCACCGAGATGTAGCGCCTTGACACTGGTCTCGGATGATTTTTGTGTCAAAGTGGAGCACATTACGACCGGGATCGGATTATCGCGCATCAATTTTTCGAGAAACGTCAAGCCGTCCATGCGCGGCATTTCGACATCGAGGGTAATCACATCAGGTTGGATACTTGTCAGCTTCTGCAGTGCGAAGATTGGGTCCTGGGCAGTATCTATAACCTCCATACCGGCTGCATCATTGATGATACCGGTAAGAACTTGCCGCACAACGGCCGAGTCATCGACAACCAATACTTTAATTTTGCTCATAAAATCGTTGCCTAGACCTTCCCGCTCTGGGATTTCATCGATACCGGATTACCCTCAAGATTATGCTTGACCCAGACATTTCCGCTACCGACATCCATGACAATACGACGGTGGCCCTCCTCGCCGACATGGACTACGCTGATCTCAACATTTCGGCTCATCAGCATTTGCATTGCCGCCGCTGCATTCTTTTCGCCTATCAGGTCTTCCTTCGAATTCGCCTGCTTGCCAAACATGTTTGCGCCACCAAATATTTTTGCGTTGTATTGTGGATATTCGGTTTGATGCAATTTTAGAGCCAGGTCGAACAATTCCATCGCTTCGTCGCCATATCGGCCGTCGAGACTCTTGCCGGCTGGCTCACCTCTGGGTCTTGCCGGCAACACGAAGTGGCACATCCCGCCGATATTCAATAGCGGGTGCCACAGGCAAATCGCAATACAGGAACCCAGTACCGTATGCACATGAGTCCCCGGTTCGGCAAATACAAAATCTCCGGGATGGAGGAAAACTTTTCTGATACCGTGTTCCATTCGATTCCTTTTTAATTTTCAATCATTAGTCGTTTGATATCCGCAAATCGACTATTGCTTGCGATAAGTCGTCGGCGCAATCAAAGTCAGCGGTAAATTCATTCCCTTGATCGATTCGGAATGACCGATGTACAAAATACCGCCCGGACGTAACTTCGATATCAGGTTACGCACGATCGTTTCCTTGGTCACATCATCGAAATAAATCAGCACGTTGCGCAGAAATATGACCTCGAACAGACCTACCTCCGGCAGGTTTCTGGTTAGATTAATTTCGGCAAACCGGGTCTTGTCGCGCAGTTTGTTATCGACCAGTAAAAACCCTTCGTAGCGACCGGTTCCCTTGCGGCAATACCGGCTCAGATAATCTTTCGGAATCGCATCTATACGATGCGTCTGGTAAAGCCCGCTATTCGCCTTTTGAATAATTCGCCGACTGATATCCGAACCGAATATTTCCCAATTCGTACGCCGGCCGAAAAAGTCATCCAGCACCATGGCGAGACTATAGGCCTCCTCACCACTGGAACTGGCGGCGCTCCAGAGTCGAAATGTCTGATTTCCGGGATGGGATTGCAATACGTTCGTACGCAGATGCTCGAAATGTCCCGGCTCACGAAAGAAGTAGGTTTCGTTGGTTGATAACAAATCGATTGCCATCTGACGCTCTTCGCCAGCCGCGGGATTTTTGAGTAAGTCGGCATATTCTTCCAGATTCTGGAGCTGGTAATGTCTTAATCGTTTATTTAACCGCGAGCACACCAGCATCTGCTTGCTATCACCCAGGTCAATACCCGCTTCCTGGTAAATAAACTCCCGAATCGCCTGGTAAGCTTTGGCAGACACCGGCTCCTGATCGATTCGGGCTTTGGCTGCGCTAACCATGATCAAGACCCCCTGTGGCCGCATTATCCATTACTGACTGACGCCGGATTGAGATCGATACCGATACTCTTGATTTTCGATAATTCATCGATCGACAGCACATGATTGACATCCAGCAGGACCATCAGCTTGTCGTCGATCTTGCCCATGCCTTCGATAAATTCAGCCCGTATCTTCGCGCCGAATGACGGCGCCGCGGCTATCTCCGATTCCGCCAGCTCGATCACCTCGTCGACGATATCCACCACGATGCCCACCTCCACGCTTTCGCCATCTTCATTACGAATAT
>JAAESG010000469.1 GCA_024229615.1 Gammaproteobacteria bacterium
GTGCCAGCCAAACCAGAAAACCAATCCCAGAATTGTCAGCAAGCCTTCCGTTCCAACGAAGGGATAGATGGCGCCGAATGTATCAAGATTGAGCCAATTATCAACTAAACCAGTAGACATAGTATTTTCTCCTAATGTGTCAGTAATTTAAATAATGAAAATCAGGAGCCGTTAACCAGCTTCTTGACGGATCGCTTGTGCAACATCTTCCGCTTCCATAGCCCGCAAGGTTTCGTGGTTGATATCCAGACCAACCATTTCAATTTCACGCGGGATACGTAGCTTGCCCATGCCGTGCAGGATCTTCGACACAATCAGTGCCGGGAAGAAACCCAGTACGAAGAACATGATCAATGCACCGATAAACTGTCCCCAGGGTGAAATGGTCGCATAACCTTCGAACGGCGAAGATGGATAGCCCCACAGCATGAAGCCAGCCACGACAATACCGTAAAAACCGGCATAACCATGGACCGCAACCGCGCCGACCGCATCGTCGATCTTGAACTTGCGTTCCACCCAGTAGTGCATCTTGTAAGCCAGGACGGCACCGCCGGCACCGATCAACATGGCCTGGATGGGGTGGTAAAGGTCGTTACCCGACGAAGCACCTATAACGCCTGCCAGACCACCGGAGTAAGTCCAGAACGCGTCGCCATCCGATATCAGGTAGGCCGCCATCAAACCGCCCGACAGGGACATCAGGAAGTTGAACGTTATTGCAGATAACGTGGTTGGCTGCAGGTAGATATTGGTGGCACTGAAGAAGGTCTTGTCAGGCACATCCAGCATCGCGGGACCGTAAACATCGATAATCGGAATGTTACAGGCCACGTAAAATCCCCAGAAACCGGTATAGATCAGGAACAGTCCTATGGTCACCAGCCAGGGATTATGCGGGTTGATATTTCTCGGTGTTCCATCCGCGGCGAATTTACCGATGCGTGGACCCAGCACGAGTAATACGCCGAGTGCAAAACCACCGGCAATCGCATGGATAACACCGGACGCGTAGGCATCGTGGTAACCGAGTTTCTGTACCATCCAGCCATTCCAGGACCAGCCCCATGCCGCATCGATGATCCAGGTAAAGGAACCGATGACGACCGCCAGAGTCCAGAAGGCGCTGGGACGGATACGCTCGATGACCGCACCGGATACGATCGAAGCCGCGGTCCACGAGAACAGCAGGAAGGCAGCCCAGAACACACCGTTAATACGCGCCCAGAAGGCCGTATCGTCTGCCGTCAGGACGCCACCCTCTTGCGGTGGGCCACCCATGTGCGCACCCATCAACTCACTCCAGGGCGTCGCAAATGGCGCATCAACCAGTGGGCCGATGATCCAGGGGCCATTGACAAACGCGAAATAAATCCACCAGCCGAAGAAGAAGAAGGTCACGGTTACCAACGGGATAACCATGGTATTCTTCATCAGGGTGTGGGTATGGTGCTTGTAGCGTGAGGCTCCCACCTCGTAGATACAGAAACCGACGTGTATCAGGAACATAAACACGACGGTAACCCAATAATAAAACTCGGTAAAAATAATACCGAGCGCCGTTAGTTCATTATCCATCTTTCTCCCCCTCTGTTTGAGACTTGTTAAAATTAAGCCAGAATCCCACCGGCAATACTCTCAATGATTTCCAGTCAGCCCGTTTTTTTATGCATTAACATGTTCACTCACAGGAAACTTTAACCACCCGAAAGAAAATCATTTGTAGTTATACCTTTATAATTGACAGGTATCAATAATAATTACACAACCTGACACAACAAGCGGAAAGGATTGCCGAAAAAAACCGGCAATCCTTCCTGTTCGCTAAACTTCGCTGCATCCTTCAGGTGAACTTTTCATAGGCCTTGCGTAAATCCACCATCGGGTGACCGCTTGCCATCTGAAACTTTATCAGTAGTTCACGTGCAATCATGTCACGATCCTGCTGATTATCCGGCAATTCAATGGTGTCCGGGATGGTGACCCAGCCATTGATATTGCGGTCGAATACGGCGGGATTACCCTCTTCGTAACCCATGTGCACGTCCTCGAGCCAGTTCAGATCGGTCCAGCCCATAATTTCCATATACTGACGTAAAAAGGGTGTACAACGCTCCATGTCGGGCACCAGGTTTACGTCGTAACGGTAACCGATATGTTGCCCGATGATCTTTTCACGCTCGGTATCGACACCATCGCCTTCGAGGAAATGATTAATATCTTGATCAGCCATTGTTACGTCCTCCTTAGAAACGTGTCATGTCGGGTCGACCGACGGTGTGTTGAGAACCCGCCATCGGCACCTGCGCACAGGCCGAGGCCTCCAGGGTCAACGCGGCCAGATCTTCCGGTTCCAGCGAGTGGATGTTGGTCTTGCCGCAGGCGCGCGCGAACAGTTGTGCTTCGATAGTCAGCGTATGCAGGAAGTTGTAAACGCGTTCCGCTGCCGCATCAGGATCGAGCCGCTTGCGCAAAACCGGATCCTGGGTCGCCACACCAACCGGGCAACGGCCGGTATGACAGTGGTAGCAGTAACCGGCTTCGACACCGATTTCAGTCTCGAAATCGGCTTCGGGTATATCCTTGTTACAGTTCAGAGCCATCATCGCCGAGTGGCCGATGGCGACCGCGTCTGCTCCCAGCGCAATGGCCTTGGCGAGATCGGCTCCGTTACGGATGCCACCGGCGTAAACCAGTGTGATTTTGCCGGACATTCCGACATCATCGAGTGCCTGACGCGCCTGGCGTATCGCGGCGATGCCCGGCACACCGGTTTCTTCGGTGGCGAGATGCGGACCGGCACCAGTGCCGCCTTCCATACCGTCGATATAAATCGAATCCGGACCGGTTTTGGCCGCCATACGCACGTCGTCGTAGACTCGCGCCGCACCCAGCTTCAACTGAATCGGTGCCTGGCCGTCCGTCGCTTCGCGAATTTCCTGGATCTTCAGTGCGAGATCATCGGGGCCCATCCAGTCGGGATGACGCGCGGGTGAACGCTGATCGATACCGGCCGGCAGCGAGCGCATTTCGGCGACCTGATCGGTGACCTTCTGTCCCATCAAGTGTCCACCCAGACCGACCTTACAACCCTGGCCAATGAAAAACTCGACCGCATCGGCAAGCCGCAGATGATTCGGGTTGAAGCCATAACGCGATTGAATACATTGATACAGCCATTTACTCGAATAACGGCGCTCATCGGGTATCATGCCGCCCTCACCCGAACAGGTTGCCGTTCCCGCCATGGTAGCGCCACGCGCGAGGGCAGTCTTGGCCTCGTAACTCAGTGCACCAAAACTCATACCGGTGATATAGACCGGAATATCGAGCTCCAGCGGCCGTTTCGCCTCGGGACCGATGATCGTTTTAGTCAGGCACTTTTCACGATATCCCTCGATAACGAAACGGGTTAACGTACCCGGCATAAAAGTAAGATCGTCCCAGGTCGGGATTTTCTTGAACAGTGAAAAACCACGCATGCGGTAACGGCCCAGTTCCGCCTTGACATGGATATCGTTGATTACCTCGGGTGGAAAGATAAAACTTTTCCCCAGGTAATATGGATCTTTCTTTGAATTTTCAGACATTAATTTTCTCCAAGAGCTGTAAGCCAATGCCTAGAGCACCAGTTTTTTCTCTGTAGGTTCGAGGTTATCGTAGTTCCACAACTGCTTGCCCGAAGTCAGCTTGATCATGTTGTCGATGCCGTTGGGTGCGGTCATATCATACAAATCCAGCTTACCCTGCAGATATCGTTTATCCAGATCGGTCAATTCAGTCTCCACGCAGTCGACCCCGAGATTGGCAATCTGACCGGCAACATAAATGGTACCGTCGTACATGGAGTCACCGAGGTTGGCGCCGGCGTCACCGAGGATGATCATGCGACCACGCTGCATCATGAAACCGGTAAAAGCACCGACGCTGCCACCGACAATTATGGTGCCACCCTTCTGGTCGATACCAACGCGCGCACCCGCCTGCCCTCTGCAGACCAGGTCGCCACCGCGAATCGCGGCGCCGAACAACGAGCCCGCATTCTTTTCGATCACCACGGTTCCGGCCATCATGTTTTCCGCGCAGGACCAGCCGACGCGTCCGCTGATACGAATATTGGGACCATCGATCAATCCACAGCCGAAGTAACCCAGGCTGCCTTCAAAGTTCAGATTCACTCGATTCAGAATACCGACACCGAGCGAATGTTTGGCGCGCGGATTATTAACGGTAATGCTACCGTGTCCGGATTTCATCAATTCGCGAATCTTCAGATTGATTTCGGAGATTCCCATATCTGCCGCATCGAATTCGGCCGACTTGTCATAATCGACTTCATACGACCATGGATAGGTGAAGTTCTCTTCCTCGGACGCCGAGAAAAAACGCTGCTGGGTTCGACCTGTGAGCTGCTCTTCATGCAGCCCCATGTCGTGGGATGTGGTTACGCTGCCCATACTTTTACCTCCCCTTGATAAGGATCCCAGGTGTCGATTTCACGTGGGAAAATACTGCGAATGGCCACTTCCTCCGAAGCCAGGCCGACAAATTCATCGCTCTCGTAGAGCACCATAGGCTTAGCGCCCATGACATCCTTGGCCATGCCCAGTTGATCACTGGTGGCGACCAGGTAAGTAAATACGCCATCGATGATATCGATCGAGGTACGCATCGCGCCCTCGAGCTCGTCACCCTGATCGATTCGATCGGCGATATAAACCGCGATCAGTTCTGAATCGCAATTTGACATAAAGCGATGACCGCGGCGTTCGAGATCACGGCGCATGGTCCAGTAGTTGGTTAACTGGCCATTGTGAACGACCGATACATCGTTGAACGGATAAGCCCAATAAGGATGCGCGGAGCGAATATCGACGTCGGATTCGGTCGCCATACGCGTGTGACCGATGGCGTGCGTACCAACGAAACCATTCAAACCATACTGATCGGATACAACGGCTGCATCTCCCAAATCCTTGATCAATTCAAGCCCCTTACCCACTGACAGGATTTCGACCCCGTCGATATCTTCGATGTAATCAATCAGGCGCTTCAGATCACCACCAAATTTGAAGTGGTAGCGAAACGCGTATTCAGTCGCTTCTTCTGTTTCGGTGATTTCGGCACCCAATTCCTGCATACGTGTATCGACCGCTTCTTTGCGTTCCACCACTTGGCGGTGGATGTCGAACCCGGATTTCATTTCTTCCTGCTCGGCAACCTTGAAGCGCAACACGTGCACACCTTCGTTACCCTTGCCATAGAGTGCAAAACCGGTAGAGTCCGGCCCGCGATGCTTCAACGCCTGAAGCATCTGGGTCATCTCGCTACCGATATCGCTGGTGACGCCACCTTTCCAGATAAGTCCAGCAATACCACACATAAGATTATCCTCAATGTTTAAAAATTTAGTTGGATGCGGCCTCAGCCGCATTGTTCAATATCAGCACCCGGTGCAGTAATGACAGCGCTGCACCGGGTGTTGGCCACGTCTAAACAACGACCTAGGGCAGACAATCGAGATAGGTTTCAACGTCCCAATCGGTGACGGTGGCGTTGTAGTTCTCCCATTCGTCGCGCTTGTAGTGCTCGTAAACCTTGTACATCTCGCCCGGCATGGAAGACTGGATAACTTCATCGTTACGCAATTCCTCGAGCGCATCGCCCAGTGACATCGGCAGCTTCTTGACATCTTTGCCGGCATCGATTGCCGCGTAGATGTTGCGTTCTTCCGCTTCACCCGGATCGAGATTATTGTCGATGCCGTCATCGAAGGCCTTCAACAGCGCCGTACCCATCAGGTATGGATTCACCATTGAGTCGACCGAACGATACTCAAACCGTCCCGGCGCTGAAACGCGCAATGCACAAGTACGGTTCTGGTAACCCCAGTCGGCGAAGATCGGCGCCCAGAAACCGGTATCCCAGAGACGGCGGTAAGAGTTAACCGTGGAAGATCCAATCGAAGTCAATGCGCCGAGATGCTTGATGACGCCACCAATGGACTGCAGTCCAATCGGACCGGGGGCACGTTCGTCGATCGAAGGATCGGGCATGAACGTGTTTTCACCACCGACACGATAAGTGAAGGCACCGTCCATACCTGGCAGAGAATCCATGCCGAGCTTATTGACCACGTCTTCACCGCCCCGCCACAACGACATGTTGTGGTGACAGCCCGAGGCTGAAACACCCATGAACGGCTTCGACATGAAGCAGGCGATCAGATTATCTTCACGAGCGACCTGCGCGCAGATCTGACGATAAGTGGTCAGGCGATCCGCGTTACGCAGCACATCGTCGAACTGGGTGTTCAATTCGAGCTGGCCGGGCGCGTCCTCGTGATCGCCCTGAATGATATCGAGGCCCATTTGCAGCGAGTACTCGATAACCTTCATGAATGTAGGACGCAGTTCTTCGAACTGGTCGATGTGATAGCAGTTGGGCTTGGTGACACCACCGGCCATCTTGCCGTCTTCACCGCGTTTCAACCACATCATTTCAGGCTCGGTACCACAACGCATGTCGAGTCCGTGCTTATCCTGGAATTCGCTGTGGATGCGACGCAGGTTACCGCGACAATCCGAGCTTAACGCACCACCCGGATTATCACGCTCTTCACGATTGCGGAACAGCGTACAGAAGACACGACCGACGCGCTTGTCCCAGGGTAGCTGACAGAATGTTTCCGGGTCGGGGATGCCGACCAGCTCCGAGGCTTCCGGACCGTAACCGATGTACTCACCATGGCGGTCAATAAACAGGTTTGCGGTTGAGCCGTATACCAACTGGAAGCCTTTTTCGGCCAAACGCTCCCAGTGCATGGCTGGTATACCTTTACCGACGATACGCCCGGTAACGGATATAAACTGGTAGTAAATGTAGTCAACTCCGGTTTCCTTGATTTTCTCACTGACCTGTTTAACCAGATCGGCGCGCCCCGGCGCTTCTACATGTGCTTGTAAATCGGTCATTTTACCCTCCAACGGTTAGATACTTGTGCTTCTTCATATTCTTCGGTTCTGTGATGAGGTCTGCCAGGCCTGGTGCATTATTCACACCGCTTGCGATTTTTTACGCTACTGGTGCTGCGATTCGGGTAAACCACACAGGCGGCAATGGTATACCCAAC
>JAAESG010000470.1 GCA_024229615.1 Gammaproteobacteria bacterium
GAGGTCGTGCCCTGCCTGTATTTTGCGACCACTGCGAACATTGCTTGCAGTTACCGGCAACCCATGTTCGGAGGGTGCGCAGGCATAGTTGACACTATGTCGAGCGCTCTGACCGAGCCAAATGCAGGCAGGGTGCGGCATAGCGTCGTCGCAGTAGATAAGGTGGTGAGAAATGCGGGCTAGTTACAGTGTTGGCCTGATCGGGATTTGCTGCGTTGGTTTCGTCACCAACCTGGCAGCGGAATCTGCGTTGCTGAGCTTGCGTAATAATCCGTTCAGTCAGCCGGAAATTTTAAATGCACCCCCGCCGCCGCCACCTGTTGTGTCTAAAGTGGTGGTGCCAGCGGAGGAAATAGAACTCGCATTGAGCGCAACCATGGTGTCGAAAAATGTGCCGATGGTGGTCGTCGATGGCAAGTTGCTCGCCGTCGGGGAAACCATAGAGGGTCTGAAGTTGATCGAAGTGTTACCTGGCAAGGCGATATTTACGCGCGGCGGAAAGAGGTATTCATTCATGATTATCAATGAACAGCCGAAATAAATGAATGGAGCGGGAATAAATTTGACGACACTAAACTCTGCAGCATCAAATCGAGGGTTACTGACGATGGGCCTGCTGCTGGTCGTGCTCGCCTGCACGCCAGTATCATTTGCCGGCAAAATTTCGTTGTCCATCCAGGAGCTCGATATCCGCGAAGTCATGCAAATGCTGTCGCGAGAGCAACGCATGAATATCTTTGTCGCCGACGGTGTCAGCGGCGATGTTTCGGTCAACCTTTACGATATGGATACCGTCGAGGCGGTCAACCTGATCGCAGAATCGGCCGGATTCGTGGTCGAGCAGCGCAACAACAGTTTCTTCGTCATCGAACGCGAGGACGCAGGCAAACTGCGTCAAAGCGATCGCCTGGAAGTGCGTTCCTTCAAAATACAGTACGCCTCGTCAAGCGACGTCGAAACCATTCTGCAGGAATATGTTTCCGAGTATGGCAACATCAAGTTACTGGCTGAAAACAACCGTATCGTAATCGAAGATCTACCCCCCTTTCTCGACCAGATGGAAGCGCTGCTAATTGAAATCGATCGTGAGCCGAAGCAAATCATGATCGAAGCCAAGGTCCTCGAGATATCGCTCACCGACAATCAGTCCTATGGCCTCGACTGGGCCAAACTGTTTGACAGTTCCAGTGCGACTGGTGCCCTCGGTACCCAGGGGCTTGCTAATCCCCTGTCACCTGGGCTTTTCGCCCAATACAACAACGGTAATGTTGACCTGGTACTAAATGCACTCAAGGAGCGCGGGCGCCTGCGCACGATCTCGACACCCAAGCTGCTGGCGATGGAAGGACTCGAAGCCGAGACCGTCGTCGGGACCGAAATTGGTTACCGGGTTACGACCACGATCAACCAGGTCACCACCGAGAGTATTGAATTCCTCGAATCCGGTATCATTTTGAAGGTAACACCGACCGTCGATCGTAGCGGTCGCATCATGCTCGACCTCTTTCCCGAGGTTAGTACCGGGGTCGTCTCCGACGATGGCATTCCTTCGAAGTCAACGACACGGGTATCGACGCGCATGTTGGTACCGGACGGTAAAACCGTGTTTCTCGGTGGACTGATCCAGCATCAGATTAACAATACCCGTGAAGGAGTCCCCGGGCTTGGCGATGTGCCTATTATCGGTGGATTGTTTTCGAATCGGTCGAAGAGTGTTACCAGCACCGAGATCGTCATTTTGATCACACCGCGCATCGTTGATTACGCATCGGGTGATCCTGAAGTGGCGGCCATGGAACGTACCCGGATCATCAACGAAATCATCGATGCCGAACTGGAGGGCACCGCGCAGGATCTGGATAAAACCTTTAACGGCAACAATACACCGACACCGAGCCCGATCGATATTGACGACCGCAGGAAGTAACCACCGTCCCGATACTTCAACCCAGCGTAGGCTGGGTGGGGCGTCGTCCCACTCCATCATCCCGACCGTCCGACTCCGTCACCCTCCGTGGCTTCGTAGCGTCATCCCGATACGTCGGACCGCCGCGCAGGCGGAGGTCTTGAAATGATGGCGTTGCCCCAAGATCCCGATACATCAACCCAGCGCACGCTGGGGGGCCGCTTTTGCGGAAATGACATCAGACGTAGTCTTTGTACTTGTCGAGGAAACGCACTGGCTTCGATAATGCGTCACGGCGGAACGGATCGCCCAGCTCACGTGTACACATGATTTCGAGCACCGTGGTCTTGCCACTATTCATCTGCATATCGACTGCTTTCTGCAACGCCGGGCCGACATCTTCGAGTTGGTCGACGGTGACGCCTTCCGCGCCCATCGCGCGCGCAATGCCCGCCCAGGATTCGCTTTCGAGCTCACCGGCAACAAAACGGCGATTATAAAAATCGACCTGGTTTTTCTTTTCCGCACCCCATTGACGGTTGTGGAACACGACCGCGGTAACCGGAATGTTATGCCGCACGGCGGTCATGGTTTCCATCATGCTCATGCCCCAGGCGCCGTCGCCGGCGTAAGCGATCGCGGGACGGTCGGGGCAGGCTACCTTGGCACCCATCACGGTCGGTAGTGCGTAACCACAGTTACCGAAACTCATCGGTGCGAGGAAACTGCGTGGCTCGTCGAACCTGAGATAGGAATTGGCGACTGAATTGATATTGCCGATATCGGTTGAAACCATCTTGCTCGCCGGCATCGCTTTTTCGAGTTCACGCAAAACCTGGCGCGGGTGCAACCAGTTGCCTTCCTCCTTACCCTGTTCCTCGATCATATCGAGGCTGAAGGCATCTTTTTCATGCGTCCAGTTGTCCAGCTCCTCTTCCCAGGCCGTTTTTTCGGCGGCGATTTCCTTACCACGAGCTTCCTTTGTATCGTCACAGGCGAGTGATTTCTCGGCAATACGACTCATCAGCGCCTTCGCGCTGGCGCCGGCGTCACCGCAGATACCGACCGAAATCTTTTTCACCAGGCCGAGCATTTTGTTGTCGGCGTCCACCTGGATAATCTTGGCGTCTTTCGGCCAGTAGTCCATGCCGTGTTGCGGCAGCGTGCCGAACGGTCCGAGGCGGGTACCGAGCGCCAACACGACATCAGCCTTCGAGATCAGCTTCATCGCAGCCTTGGAACCCTGGTAGCCCAACGATCCACACCACAATGGGTGGCTGGACGGGAAGGAGTCATTGTGCAGGTAGGAATTCACCACGGGTGCGCCGAGTCGTTCAGCCAGTTCCTGGCATTCTGCGATGGCATCGGCCATAACCACGCCACCACCGGAAACGATGACCGGGAATTTTGCCTGGGCCAGCAATTCGGCGGCTTCGCCGAGGCTTTTTTCGCCGCCCGGACCACGGTCGAGGCGTTGCGGTTGCGGAATATCGACATCGATTTCGCCGTAGAAATAATCGCGTGGGATATTCAATTGTGTCGGGCCCATTTCGGACATCGCGCGGTCGAAGCAGCGCCCGGTGAATTCAGCCATGCGGTTTGGATTGTTGACATGCCCCTGATACTTGGTGAATTCCTCGAACATCGGCAATTGATTGGCTTCCTGGAAGCCGCCGAGGCCCATGCCCATGGTACCGGTTTCCGGGGTGATCATGACCACTGGTGAATGCGCCCAGTAAGCGGCCGCGATCGCGGTCACGCAGTTACTGATTCCCGGGCCGTTCTGACCAATGACGACACCGTGGCGACCACTGACGCGCGAGTAACCGTCTGCCATATGCGCGGCGCCCTGTTCATGTACGACCGGTATCAAACGGATGCCGGCGGGTGCGAAGATGTCCATCGCGTCCATGAAAGCCGAACCCATAATGCCAAACATGTCGGTAACATTGTTTGCAACCATGGTCTCGACAAAGGCTTCACTCGGGGTCATTTTCATTCTGTGGTCCTCGGTAGGTGGTCAATTTTTTGTGGCCGAACAACATAAGCCAACCGCTTTTTTGTTGTAGTACCAGTTACAGGGTATTGTTGATACCAATGCTTATGTCATCCCCGCCCTCCTTACGTCAACCCAGCGTACGCTGGGGGGCGCTTTCGGGGGAATGACGTTAAAGATTCGTGGATGACGTCAGCAGGGCTAGATCATATCGTGGATGAGTCCTGCCAACTTCTTGATACCCGGCTCGATCTGGTTCGCGCTGATTGCGGAATAGCCGAGGCGGATGAAGTTTTGCGGCGGATCATCCTGTAGGAAACAGATGTCCCCGGATTCGATCAGGATACCTGCGTCACACGCCTGTGTTTTAAGCTTGCGCGTATCGAGCTTGTCCGGACCTTCGACCCAGTAGGAAGTGCCGCCGAAGGAAGGGATCCGCGACGACTCGGGTATATATCGATTGAGCGCTTCGCCCATGACCTGCCAGCGGTCCTTATAGGTTTCACTGAGTCGGTGAATCAGCGAATCGTGATGACCCATGGACAGGAACAGCGCGACGATGCGCTGATTGTTTGCCGGTGGGTGGCGCACCATCAGGCGCCGCAACGCGCGCGCCTCTTCGATCAGTGATTTCGACGCAACCATGTATCCAAGACGCAATCCGGGTGCGAGCGTCTTCGACAGGCTGCCGACGTAGATAACCCGCTCGCTGGCGTCGAGACTTTTCAAGGCCGGAGTTGGATCGCCGACGAAATTGATCTCGCTCTCGTAGTCATCCTCGATAATCAGGAAATCGTTTTTTTCGGCCTGCTCGAGTAAAAGTTCACGCCGTTCCAGCGGCATGGTCACGGTGGTGGGTGACTGGTGGCTCGGGGTGACATAAATGAAATCGCAGGAATTTAACTCCTTGCCCGGGACGATGCCGAAATCATCGACTGCGAGCGGCACCATTTCGGGTGATTTCAATTCGAAGATATTACGTGCATCGGGGTAACCCGGATTCTCGATACCGACACGGGTGCCCTTGTCAATCAACAGGTCAGCGAGGATGTAAAGCGCCTGTTGCGCACCCATCGTGATCAGTATTTCGTCGCGCGCGGCCCAGACACCGCGGCGCGGCAATATGCGCGCCTGGATCTGTTCGATCAACAGCGGGTCGTCGGAATCGATTGCATCCGGGGTGACATCCTGGATGTCGCTGACGCTAAGCGCTTGCCTGCAGCACTCGCGCCAGTCCGCGACCGGAAATAGTTGCGGGTCGAGCTGGCCGAATAAAAAGGGGTAGGGATACTTGTTCCAGTCGCCGGGTTTAATAATATTGCGCTGTTGTGAAGGGTGAAACTTGATATGCCGATTCCAGTCCGGCGGATTGTGCTCAGCGTTGAGTTTAAGCGGTTCGACCCTGACGCGTCCGTCGAGTATGGTTTTGTCGATGTAATATCCACTACGCTCACGCGCGACCAGATAGCCCTCGTCGATTAATTGCTGATAGGCGAGTACCACGGTATTGCGTGCAATTCCCAAATGTCGTGCGAGTTCTCTCGATGAAGGCAGTGGGATTTCGAGTGGCAATTTGTCATCGAGAATCGCACTCACTATCATTTCGCGCAGTTGGCGCTGATAGCTGATTTTTCGATCCTTGGAAATGCGGAATAACTGATTCCACATCATTTGCTCGCTTCGGTTCTGCATTGAATTCGAAATTGGCCTCATCAATTGGCATACTCTGGCTCTATTGTAACTTGTTCGATTCAATTTAGCCTCTGTTTCCCCCCCCCACCATAATTATGTCGTTAGCGGGTAATGCGGAGAGTGCAATGAAACCAGAGAACATAAACCAGATTGTCGGTAGTGACAGGAATCACCTGTGGCATCACCTCGTGCAGCACAAACCCTGGCAGTCGACCGATCCCATGGTCATCGTCGAAGGCAAGGGCATGCGCGTAAAAGATCAGAACGGGCGTGAGTTTCTCGACGCGGTCTCTGGTGGCGTATGGACTGTTAACGTTGGCTACGGTCGTGAAGAGATCGCCGACGCGGTGCGCGATCAGATTCTCAAGATGTGCTACTTCGCCAATTCAGCCGGTAATATTCCAGGTGCGCAATTTGCTGAAAAGTTGATCGACAAAATGCCTGGATTGAGTCGTGTTTATTACGCCAATTCCGGTTCGGAAGCCAACGAAAAGGGTTTCAAGCTCGTTCGTCAGCTCGCGGCACTCAAAAACGATGGCAAGAAGCACAAGATTATTTACCGTGACCGAGACTATCACGGCACCACGATTACCACGCTGAGCGCCGGGGGTCAGGCGCAACGTAAAGACCAGTACGGTCCATTCACTCCGGGTTTCGTCGAAATCCCTCATTGCCTCGCCTATCGCGACTCTCGGGGTGGTGATCCTGACTATGGCGTCCAGGCGGCAAAAGATCTGGAGAAAGTCATTCTCGCGGAGGATCCCGATACGGTTGGTTCCGTATGTCTGGAACCCATTACCGCAGGCGGTGGCGTTATCGTACCTCCCGAGGGATACTGGGAAACCGTGCAGGAAATATGCACCAAATATGGCGTGTTGATCCACATCGATGAAGTGGTCTGCGGCATGGGCCGCACTGGAAAATGGTTCGGCTACCAGCATTATGGCGTGAAGCCGGATATGGTCACCATGGCCAAAGGTGTGGCCAGTGGTTACGCGGCGATCTCGGTGCTGGCAACCACTGAAGACCTGTTCAGCGAGTTTCTCGCAGAGCCGAGCGATCAAATGCATTACTTCCGTGATATCAGTACTTTCGGCGGTTGCGCCGGTGGTCCCGCAGCGGCACTTGTCAATATGGAAATCATCGAACGTGAAAATCTGCTCGATAATGTCAACCAGATGAGTGATTACCTGATGGATGGCCTGAATGGACTGATGGATAAGCACGAAATAATCGGTGAAGTTCGCGGCAAGGGCCTGTTTGTTGGTGCCGAGCTGGTCAAGGATCGTAAAACACGGGAACCGGTACATGAATCGGTCGCACAGGCAGTCGTTTCGGACTGCCTCAAACAAGGTGTGATGATTGGTCGAACCAACCGTAGCCTGCCGAAGTTCAACAATACTCTGTGCCTCAGCCCGGCGCTGATCTGCACGCGGGACGATATCGACGAAATCTTGACTTCAATCGACGTGGCGCTTGGCAATCTGGCGAAATAATCGTCGACATTGGCGAGCTTAGTCGGTTTTACTTGAAAACCACGGCTGGCGTTCTGTATTCATCAGCCCGGGTTTTCATGGGAACATCGGTTGTGCTCCGCGATGGAGTAGCATAGACATCAACAAGCCAGACCCCGCATTGCCGCTGGTCAGTATTGTTACAGGACTGGACGAACAGGGCTTCCTGTTTGTCGAATCCAGACAGGCAAAAGAGTTGCTCTCGTCAATCGCGGCCAGCGCGATCGGTGAAGAGCAGGCTTTCCTCGACAGCTGGAACCGGCTCGAACGGGATCAGTACATGGCCGACGGTGGCAAGTATCGCAAACGTCGGCATGCTACCTACGCGATTCACAATGCGGGCGAACCGGCGGAGTTAATGCCTTATCAGCCGCATTACCAGACAATTGACTACAATCCGTTGAATGGCGGAGTAGCACGCTACTTTGCGCCGATCCTGGATGACCTGCACCGAAGCCCGACACTGGCCGCGTTACTCGAATTCGGTAATCAGATCTTTAGCCAGATTACGGCTAACCACCAATGGCACATCGAATTACACCAGTTTCGTATCGAGGCACGCGACGGCATGTTGGGAAAACCGACACCGGAAGGAGTGCATCGAGACGGGGTCGATTTCGTTATCGTGGTGATGATCAAGCGTGTGAATATCGATAGCGGTGCGACGACGATTTTCGATCTCGATAACCTGTTGGTCGGTGAGTTCATGCTACGCGAGGCTTTCGATGTGGCGTTGGTAAACGATCGGCGGGTGTACCATGGCGTAACCCCGATCACCCAACTCGATCCGCTGGCCGAAGCCTATCGCGACGTACTCGTCATCACGTTCAAAAACAAAACCTTTGTTTGACTCGTCTCAATGTCAGCCAGCGAAACGATGGCATGATAGATGCCGCAAATTTTGCGAACAGTGGATAAAGCCGCGCAATCTCATGTATTTTTCAGCTGAGTTTAATTTACAATTCGGCGGCTTTATACCTAGCCCGGAAAATTCATAAATCATGTACAATCTCGCTAGTCTATTGATTCCACAAGAA
>JAAESG010000471.1 GCA_024229615.1 Gammaproteobacteria bacterium
CCGACGACCCCGCCGCCGATGACTACTACCCGTGCATGTGAACGCATAACAATTACCCCAATACTGAAAAACTACTATCCTGGTTGACCTCGCGCAGACGCGAATAGAACCCGCTGGCAAACGCGTAACACCTGCACGCGCCATTGTTCGGTAAAATCGTGATTGTAGTCGTCCGGGTCGACCCATTCGTGTTGATCGACCGGTGGATCCTCGCTGCCGATCAACAGGTTGTCATCCTGTTCGGGTCGCTTGTAGACCCCGATGTCGTTATCCGACATGACGCAGGCGGTTGCGGAGTTATAACCATCCGGTAGAGGTCGGACAATCGCGCAAGAGCCCGAGGTAGAGCCGTAACCTGCCGCGGGCAAACGATCCAGATTGAGAACTTTCCAGCCTTTGCGGCCCAGCGCCAGCGAAGTCGCACAGCCGATAATTCCGGCTCCGATAACGATTACGTCGTAGGATTTTGGCATTTTTAAACCTTGTCGATTACTTGCATTTGCCGATTAAGCCCTGCAGAAAATCCCTGATTTCGTGAGGATGGACGATCGCCATTCGAATCAGGTCATCGAATCGATCGGTCAGTTTGCGAATCTGATCGATGCTGCTGACGATGACATACAGATTGCCGAGAAACAGTGACACTCGCATCGGCCCGAAAATGGTAAAGGATATGGAATAAGTCTGTTTACCGTCGTAGAGATACCAGCGAAATCCGGGATAGAGTTCGTCGTTGAGTTCGATCATGCGTTCCAGTTGTTGTCGCCGGTCTTCAAGCGGAAGATCCGCCCAGATGCCTTCGCCAAAGGCAAAACTCTGCAGGGTTTGTACCGGCATACAGGTTTCCAGTTCACTACCCGGGTGGCGTTGCTGCAGCAACAGCAATTGATTGTCGCGAACCGATTGATCGATTTTACCCGATCCGTAGCGGTTGAATTCATACTCCGCTACCGCCTCGGTCTTGAGCAAATCCGGCAGGGTTGTCGGAACATAACGAATCTTGTAGCCACGCGCATCGCGATGCCACTCGAGATTCTTGTCATAAATACTGGTGGTGTAATCGTCGACCTGCAGCGCTTCCGGAATGATGTTCGCACCTAATGCCCCTTCCTGGGTCAATCCCAGCAACCAGTCGATGCTGACCTGGTAAACCTGCGCGATAGAGACCACGGTATCGGCGCGTGGCAGTCGCACATTGTCGGGCGACAGTAATTGCGACAAGGTCGAACGATCGACCTTAACCGAGCTTGCGAACGAAGATCGATTCAAACCACTGTTATCGATCACGCGTTGCAGGCGCTCCTGAAACAACGTAACTCTTTCCTGTAATTTCACCGCGAGAGCTCCAGTTGACGCCGGCGCTCAACGACATACTGTTGCAGCGACTGTCGAATCGAGGCATCCATTTCAGGCTCCTGGTAATCACTCAGGACCTGTCGATAGACCTTGTTGGCACGTTGGTACGCGGTTTGTTCCCCATTTTCCACCCAGGTCTCAAAGTTGCTCCAATCGGAAACAATCGGCTCGTAAAACGCGTTCGTATAGTTCGCCATGGTGTGCGAAGTGCCAAAAAAGTGCCCGCCGTGCCCGGCTTCGACAATCGCATCCACGGCCAGTGTGGACTCGTCGACCTGCAGGGGCTTCAGAGTTTCAGCCATCATCTGCAGCATATCGACATCGATAATGAACTTTTCGAAAGACGCGCATAGACCGCCTTCCAGCCAGCCCGCGGCATGCTTGATGATTTGCGCATGACCCATCACCGCACCCCAGAGAGACATTTGCGATTCCCAGGTCGCCTGGGCATCCACGCAGTTGGAGGCATTGGTATTAGAGGAACGAAATGGCAAATTATAACGGCGCGCCAGTTGCCCGGTCACCCATGCGGCGCGCGTGTACTCGGGCGTGCCGAAAGCCGGCGCGCCGGAGCGCATGTCCGCGTTCGACGTGAATCCGCCGTAAACCATCGGTGCGCCTGGATTGACGATTTGCGAAAGCGCGATCACGCCGAGCGCTTCCGCGTTCTGTTGCGCCAGGGCGCCGGCGATGGTGATCGGACACATCGCACCCGACAAGGTGAAGGGGGTGACGATGGTCGGTTGGCCGTTCTCAGCCATTTCTATCAGGCCATCCAGCATCGGGCCGTCCACGCGCAGTGGCGAATTGGTGTTCACAACGGTAATTATGCTGGGTTGTGACTTCAGCGTCTCGCGATCGACGTCACGAGCGATCGCGGTCATCTCGATGCCATCGTTGACGCGTCCACCACCGAGACAGTACAGCGAAAATGATCGATCAGTCAGCGTGAACGCCGCCAGTGTCGCATCCAGGTGGCGGGTTTCGGGATGGATATCGATCGGTTCAACCGGATAGCCGCTGAGGAAATCGATAACATCGTAATGATGCGCCAGGCGCATGAAATTACAGTAGTCTTCGAAATTACCGGTACGGCGCCCACCTTCGAGATCGGAACTGTTGGGCGCACTGGCGACCGTCGTAAAGTTAATCGCATTCCTGCCAACCAGGCGATTGCGTTCAGGGTTACGCGAGTGCATGGTGAATTCAGCCGGCACCGTGGCCAGGCGCTGCATCAGCTTATCGCGGTCGATGTACACACGCTGCAAATCCCAGTCCACGCGCGCGCCGTCCTGTTCGTAGAGGGCGAGCGCACTTTCATTCAGCACCTCCAGGCCAATCTCCTCGAGGATGCGCATCGACCCGTCGTGAATCAAATCGAGGGCTTCGCTATGCAGTGCTTCGATGGGCTGGTATGGATTGAATAATTGCTCAGCCTTCGGCTTTACCAACTGATCCGGCACGGCCCTACGATTGCGAATTCTTCTGCGGCTCATGACTGACTCCCGTAATGCACCGGGTGATCATATTTGAGATATGCGCGGCAGTCTACATCTGTCACAGGTGTTATTTATAAACACATCTGTTTACTCAAGTGAACATATTAACCCGAGCATATTGCAGAGATCGATCGATCCAAATCCGTGTCGGTTATAACTTTAAGCGATGTATGGACTCATTGGCTTGCATCGACAGCAGCCCAGGTAAGGGGAATGGCTGAATCCATATACAGACTCACACGACTTATTCTTATAGTTTCTGTATCCTACGTAAAACAGACATTTATTTTCAATATGGATTAAAAATAATTATTACTTCTACTTTCAAATACAATCCATAAATTGGTCCCAACTGAGACAAATGGGTATTCTCGACATAAGCAGTTACAAAAACGATAGTGAGGACGGAGGATGCAGTTATGGTAAAGACTTTTATTCAATCGGTGGGCGAGGCGATGGCCGAAGTGCCCGTAATTAGTCCAACAGAAGCTCAGCAGCGGATGCAACAAGAGTCGAGGACTCTAGTAATTGATCCACGCGATGCGGCAGATATCCCTGCCACGGGAATCATTCCAGGGGCAATGAACGTATCTTATGGCTCGCTGACCTACAAAGCGGATAACGAACTGCCCCCGGACTATCGCGAAGCGGAGCTCGAAGATCGTTCCCGCCCCATCATTACGACTTGCGAAACCGGGGAACTGGGGGCCCTGGCTGGAAAACTCCTGAAGGATATGGGTTTTTCAAACGTCTCTATTCTTGAGGGCGGCACCCAGGCATGGAAAGATGCGGGGTTTCCAACGGAGTAAGGCATTAGTGAAGATAGCCCCATTAAATCCGGGCCGTCATGCCTCCGACCCGTGGTGAACACTAAATCCATCTTCTCCAAGGGAGATGCTCAATGAGCCAGGCTAGGTTTCAGGCTTGTTGATTGTGCCTGGCCCTTTGAATACTGGATGGAGTTGGATGCAGGAAAGTCGACCTTCCGAGAAGCATTTTTTCGGGATGTTCGTATAAATGGAACGGCCATCATCTGTCACATGTAAAATGAACGTCATTGGTGCATCATCAGGTGGTCCATCATAAGGATGTGCGAAAGCGTTGGATGTAGTAATCAGCCCAACAAAAATTAGCAGTATTTTTAGACCTTTGCGTTGTTTCATAACCTTTTCCGGAAAGTAGCAGAAACCTATAGTTAATTATAGTTTAAATGCGAAGTTAGCTAGACGGCTTATCCGATTAAGCGAAAGTTAAGCAAGGGCATGAGTGTCTCTTAAAGGACCGACCCTGCCTCTAGATATGAACGATTTCAGGGTGTGTTTTCCCATTAGCTGACGCTCAATTCTACGAGTTCAGTGACTCTCGATTAAAGGTGCCAACACTCAGAATTTATTCTTATCCTTCAAAGGAAGCTGCTGTAATGCTAGCATTACAGTTTCAATAGCAGCTATTTCAGTAGCGAATTTGGAGATTATTCCGTGATAAAAAACATAGTCCTTGCAATCGATGGCTCCGATCCCGCCAAACATGCCCAGGATGTGGCTATAGATATGGCTTCCAGGTACGAAGCCAGTCTAACTCTCATTCATGTTCTGACCCATGATCATCCCTCTAGCGAATTTTCTCGCATGGCTGAAGTAGAGAACCTGGTTGACTCAAAACGGCCAGAGGTACGTGGCAAGGAAGATACATACAAGTCTATTGCTCGGTTCCTTGGAAGTGTAAACAACGAAAAGGAAGCCAGGGTTATTGTTTTAATCGGAGAGCAATTGCTAAAAAATGCATCAAAAAGTGCCAGCCAGGCCGGTGTGGCAAATGTTTCTACTGAAATCCGCGCCGGGGACTTTGCAAACTGTATTCTTGAAGTCGCCAAAGAAGTGGATGCCGACATAATTGTTATGGGAAGACGGGGGCTTAGCAATCTAAAAGGCTTCGTAACTGGTAGTGTTTCTCACAAGGTTTCTCAGCGCGCGGAATGTTCAGTCCTTACCGTAAAGTAATAGGGTTAGGGTTTATCCGTTTGAAGCAATACGAATGACTGCAATCTGCTGTTGTAGCTGACTGCCTTTGCGTCCTAAAAATTACAGGGATGCCAAACCATGCTCCCGCCAGCAGGATATAGGGGTCAGGCTTTACAACACACAAGCAGGCGTTTAGGGAGCTAGATTACTCGTCGATGTATTTGCAAACTGTAAGGCCTGACCCCACTACTTTCTGTATTGCTCTGCACTACTTGATACAACGGACTGTCAATTATCACCAACTTGAAGTGAATTAATCCATGCCCAAAATCGATTCTTGCGTAGTGTTAAAGTTCGCGCATACCAATTTGCATCGCGAAACAGAGCACGATCAAGGTGATGTGGGGCTGTGGGTAAATGATCACTCATTGATATCTTGTTTTGCGGGTGAAAACCGATGCGCTTCAAAGCACTTATGCGACTGGGCCCATAGGGAATAAGCTCCGCCAAATGCGCCATATTTTCGGCTTGGGTAACGTAGCGGAGGAATTTATTGGTGGCAATATCTGTCTGATTTGGTTGCAGTGGAACCACCCAAACATCCCAGTCGACGATTTGACCGTCCCAGATCATGGTTATCGTATCGCCGTGAGTTTGGGCATCAAAAAAACGACCATTAAAACCGGATGACATTACGACCTGTCTCGATTTTAATAGCGCCGCAGGCTCCTTGGGATCGTCCCACCAAACAATATGGTCACGGATACTATCCAGACGCCGCAATGCCAAACGCATTCCTCGATCGGTACTGAGCAAATCGTAGATCTGATTTATGGGGACACCCTCGGTCATCAGCGCCCATTCCAAAATTGCCGAAGGTTGCTTGCGTAAAGCGCGCTTCCCGGGAAACCGTTTAACATCAAAAAAGTCAGCAATCTTTTGAGGCTTTTCTCCCGTAAAGGCACGATCATCATAAGCAATTAGGGTTGAATAACTCAGATGTGCGACGCCACAGGGCAAAAGTGCCCCCGCAATAAAATCCTTTTCCGCTTCAAGCCCGTCAGGGGATGGCGCAAGAATTTCCGACAACTCTAACCTTTGCACTAAATTTTGCTCACAGGCAAGCAGCGCGTCATCCATGGTCATATCGACGATGTTCGGGATTAAATCCCCTTTCAAGATGGCAATTTCACCATTGTAAAATTGCGTATTAATCTGAATTCCCGTAGCGGCTTCAAACGGGTCAAACAAGGCTTTTTGCTGTGCACTTTCATAGCTGCCGCCCCAGGTAGCGATGGTTAGCGTTTGTTGGTCTGCTTGGGTCAAAAACGTCCATAGACAAATAAAAAAACCTATAGAAAAGCGAATATTAAACGGCTTCATTTTCTTCAGACCTTAGGCCCCTGGCAATTTTTTGATAGGAAGTGATGAGCTCGCTCTCGGCAATCATTCCAATCAGCGTCGCATCCGTTGCAGACACAATGGGCACCGCTTCGCCAACGAATCCCTCCAGGGCACTCATGCCTTGCCACAATGTCGTGTCCTCATCAAACACAGGAGAGTCCAGATGTAAATTCTCGGGTATATTGCTCGAATCTTGCCCGATCAAATCAACCATACGGATAATGCCCTGATAAATTCCTTTTGAATCGACTACTACCGCTTCAGAACGCCCACACTGTTGTAACTTTTCAACGACTTGTTGC
>JAAESG010000472.1 GCA_024229615.1 Gammaproteobacteria bacterium
AGTTCCTTAAACTTCAACCGGTTAAGCGGAAGCACACGGGCAGTCCAATCAAACGCCAGGGGCTATCACGCAGCGCTGAGCAATGTCGGTCATCCTCATCGTGATAGAAAATGACATTGCGGCAAGCTTTCGCGTATTGATGCCAGTTAGACGCCAGGCTCTGCCCGTGCCTTCCTAACTCGATGCGAGGAAGCGATCCTGATCGAACAGGCTCTCTCGCTGCAACATGAAATACACGGCACGCCCGAGTTTGTGGGCGAGTATTGTCAGGGCTTTGGCCTTGTTGTGTTTACGTGTTTTCTTTTCAAGCCAGGCTTGAGCCTCTGGATTACCGCGCAGGAACAGAACCGCGGCCTCGCCGAAGGCCCAGCGCAGGTAAGGGTTACCAATCTTGGCGCCAGCTGTGCCATAGATTTTACCCGCCGATTCGCGTTGGCATTTTACCAACCGGCAATAGGAAACGAAATCCTGCACCCGGGGAAACCGCGTGATATCGTGGATTTCATACAAAATCACGAGTGACAGAATATCGCCGATCCCGTGAACCGATTTCAACACGATCACGGACCTTGGATCGAATGACCTGGCAGTCTTCTTGAGATACCACTCGAGTTTACTCAATTGCCCGTCGTAGAACTCGATTCGGGCCAGATCGAGATCGATACTGCGTTGTACACTCGGATTGGGAAAAGCGGAGTGCATGGGCTCGCGATGTTTTTCATAGCGCAGATTCTCGGGGTGCGCCGGCAGGTTGTACTGGCTCAGGGTGTTTTTGATGTGGGCAAATAGATCGCCGCGTTCACGAGCCAGCTTGATGCGTCGACGCATCAGGTCACGGGTAGCGCGCATCTCTCGCGGGTAGACGTAGGCGTAGGGAAACATGCCGCCCTTGAGCAGTCGGGCAATCTTTTCCGAATCGATTTTGTCATTCTTGGCCTTGCCGCCGTGGATCGCCTTCATGTAAAGCGCGTGACCGAG
>JAAESG010000473.1 GCA_024229615.1 Gammaproteobacteria bacterium
TACCGTAAAGAAATCAACCGCGACAAGGTCTTTGGCGTGATTGCGGAGAAAAGATCTTCAGGTCTGTGAGGGTGGTCGGCGATGCTTGATCATGTATTTGGCAACCGTCGTCTCAGAAATCTCAAGCCCGAGTTTAAGTAACTCACCATGGATACGCGGAGCACCCCACAGTGGATTAGCGCGACACATTCGCCGGACGAGCATCCGAATTTCCGGATCGATCTTCGGCCGACCCACGCCACGGCTTTTCCACCGCCAGTAGTACCGAAAACCTTGCCGATGCCAACGAACAACGGTTTCTGGCTGAACGATGTGCAACGCCGCCCTCCAATCCGACCAACATCTCGATAGCACAACCCAGAAAAAGCGGTCTGTATCCGTGAGTCGTGGGCGCGGGTGCCGATAATTGAGGGTAGCGAGCTGTTGCCGAAGCGCTAGGTTTTCGACGGCCAGGGCACGCTGGCTCTGCATCGCCGAGCACAACGTTCGGACAAGAATTATCAGCCATTTGAGCATGCCTCGAGGCTAGCGGCTCAGCTCAAAAAAAGTCAATCAAATCAACGCAGACGAATAAATGGTAGGGGCAACGGCGCTTGCAGGAGAAGGCAACAACGTGCTCGTGACGGTTTTACCATTCTGCGTTGCTGCTTCGATACGCAACCGAGTCGCTGAATAGTCTCGTTAACA
>JAAESG010000474.1 GCA_024229615.1 Gammaproteobacteria bacterium
GGTCTGTTCAAATAAACCCTCGCATTCGATCGTCCAGTGACGGCGTATCTCCACACGGTTTCTCGATTTTTCCGAGGTTTCGAAATAATCGACCGGGTAGTCCTTGTAGCCGACGCTATCGGCTTGTTCAAATACGGCTTCTACGGCTTCGTGCAAACCGCTTTGGTTGCCCTTCAACGCCAACACGTAATCCCCGTTCTGATCGATAATCTGTTCGGCGATGACTTTCTGGCAGCCCATCGGATCGATCGTAACGATACAGCCATTGATATCGAGCAGTTGGAGTAATTCCGGGATGGCTGTGATCTCATTGGACTTCTCATCCGTTTTGACCTGTCCCAATACTAAGCTGTTTTCGGCCGCCCAGGCACTGACCATATGAATGGCCTTCTTTCCAAGAACACGATCATGGGATCGGCGAAGCGTTTTGCCATCAATAGCAATAACACCCTTAATCGTACCGGCGACATCGCGTACCCATCCTATAAAACACGCCTGAAAAGCAGCCGGGGAGATCTGTGCAAA
>JAAESG010000475.1 GCA_024229615.1 Gammaproteobacteria bacterium
GATTGGTCGTCCATGGCATGGATTGCTTCGTGGCCCGCCGTTGTTATTAACTCGGCAGTGTTCCCATTCTCGGTATCGTTAATATACGCATTGTGATTTTGCTCAGAATAAAACCCAAAGAATTTATCCCCGTTTGGTGCGGTAGCATCTGTGGCAATCACCAAATTATCGTATGCAACATATCCGAGTTCGATCATTACAGCACCGGTTATCTGATCGAGCATCAACTGTTTTTGTTGTGGAGTAAGGCCCGGGTGTTGCAGCATGGCTGCTAGTTCCGGGTTGGTTTTTATCTGGCCTTTGACAGCTTCATACGTTTCATACGATTTAGCAGTCTCGTCGAAATAATTTTTAATACTGACTCGATCTGTCGTTGCAACCAATTTGATTGTATTCGATATCATTTCAGTCTTAAGCCAATCCTCGGCTATTTGCTTACGTCCGTCTTCGGTGAACAATCGCGTATCCAGTTCCCCGCTCAAACCCTGGTGGGATTCAATGTCGTAGATCGACACCTCGGTGTTAGTGATATCGGTGTTGAGGAGTCGAATGTCTGATGCATCGAGATCGCTGATCCGAATATTACCGCTGCCTAATGTAGCCAGGGTCTTGGTTTTTTCAGATTCGGTGTCGTTCTGGTAATCGAGACTCGAAAATTCACCACCACTAATACCAATAGAGCGGCTGCTGTCATCGCTCGTGTTATTTAACGAACTGGCATTCAGTGTATTCGTGCTAAACGATAACTGACCGTTATCCTTGCCATCCTCATCGAGCGAAGCGACTACAGCACCCTGAATTTCACTGTGTTGTGCTACCGAAATATTGACTTGCCGCCCGGTAAGACGGGTTATCAAAGTCTGTGCCGTCTCACCTTCTCCTGCAGTGGCGTTAATGCCGCCACCCGCACCCGAATGAGACAGTCCCTGTGAGCGTGTTTTGCTGTAACTGGTGTCCAGTACCGAGGCGAGATCCAGGGATTCGGTTTTGATATCGAGACTCTCACCGGCATGAATATCGGCACCCTTGATCGCTATATCGCTACCAGCTGTGAGACGTATATTTTCGGCCAGCAACTGAGAATTGACATGTCGTGTCGCATCGTGATCAGTCCGACTGCCATCACCCGCAATACTACCACCGAGCAGGTCCGGGTCCTGGCTCGAACTAGCACCGAGCATATCCCAGCTATAGTTGTAACTTAAATGCCGCTGGCGTTCACTGTTGCTGGTGGTATTAGCGCCAGCCAAAATCTCGATATTGTTTGCGGAAATGTCAATGTCGTCCTCTGCCTGCAGATTTGAGCCACGCAGCAAAGCCGTTTTCCCCGCATTAATTTCTATCTGCCTGGCTGCCAGGCTAGAAGCGCGACTCTGCCGATAATGTTCATCGACCTGTCGTTCCAGTGCCTCGATATCGAGTTCGAGTCCGATATTGAATCCATAGGTGGCGCTGGAAGACGCCGCCCTGCCGGTTTGCTGAATCAACGCGGTCGTCTTCGACGTCAAGGTAACGGCGGCAAGCGCGATATTGGTTTCATAGAATTCTTTGTCGTCTTTGAGTCGGTCGAGATGTCGCTCGAAATCATCAATATCAGTCTGCTCTATATACCCTTCTCCTGCGGAAAACTTGGCCTGTAACCGCTCAAACTCTGCCTCCTGGGCCATAGTTTCTTGCTTGTAACGATCGTAGTCCTTTTCAGCATGCCTTAGATCACGCTCAGCCTGTTTAACCGCCTTTATTGCTCGCGATACCTGCTCATACTCGTTACGCAGCGTCAGGCTAAGCTCAGCCGTGCCGGTCTGCGTTAAATGTTCTGTCGCGAGAATATGTTCGGCATCCAGCAGCGCAACATCACCACTTGCATTGAGCTCTATCGCCTCTTCGGCATACAGGTCGCTGCCTTCGATTAGAATATCACCAGCTAGATCGTTACCTGCATTTAACTGGATGGAACCCGCTTCAATCTGTGATGCGACAACACTGGTCTCGGTTGTAACCGTTTTCGCGTGATCATAGCTGGCGTCAGCCAGTTTCAGCTTCAACTTGCCATCTTCCTGCTGAACGAAATCGTCGATATCTGAAAGATTTGAAAGTAAATCACCGAAACCGACACTGATTTCAGTGTGTTTTGAATAATAGGTATCCTCACTGCTCGCATTGCGTACCGAAATATCGCGGGCGCTGGCGGTCAAACTGTCATTTACGCTCAGATTAACGCCCGTCAACTCAATGTCGCCAATGGCTTCAAGTTCGACGTTAGTGGCACTAACTTCACTACGAACTGCTATCTGCTTAACTTTACCCTCCAGATCCTCCTTCTCGGAGTAAAGCGAACCCCCGCTAAACCAAGCTGATTTCTGCTTGTGACTCTCGTCGAGGCGGCCTTCGTAACCCGTATTGACTCGAATATCACCCGCGCTATTCATCACCAGGCGGGAGCCCGCGGTGATGTCCGAACCCGATAATTCGATGTCCCCGTGCGCAGTTATCAATACGACCGTCGCCGCATTAAGCTCACTGCCGATGTTGGTACTACGGAAAGATTTCTTGCTGCTGACAGTTTCGCTAAAACTTTTCTTATCGGTGGCCAGGCTGGCGTAATACTCGCTATCGTTAACCGCATCGATAGTGATATCGCCAGCCAGGACTTGCAACTCGTTCGACGCATTCATGCTTGACCCGCGAACCCGGGCCGTACCGGTGCTCAGAACCACTATGTTTTCACCATCGATACTGGAGGCGAAATGCATTGTTGACGATTCCTTAACAAAGTTATTCCTGTCTCCGGACGAGTAATCTTCCGTTTTTGAAGTGGTTGTCACTTCCACGCCGGATGCGTCGATACTTACCCGCCCAGCACTGATTTCTGAGCCTTCGACCAGAACCTTTCCAGCAGCATCAAGCTCGATAGAATTATCAGCATGAATAACTCCAGCTCCGTCAACATAGCTACTTTCCAGTGACAATTCATCTGCGGAGTATGAGTAACTTTCGGTATTACGCCGGTTGATGATGTCGCCTTTCAACGATGACATCTTGACATCGGCACCCTCGATTCGACCTGAGATATTCTCGATATTATTCTCGGCGAGCAGATTGAGACTGTGTTCGGAATCCAGCACTCCCCGGTTCTCAATCCTTTCACTGGCATCAATCTCCAGATCACCACCGGTTTCAATCAAACCGCGATTGGTAAGTGCCGCGATCTGCAATTTTGTGTCCCCACCGGCAATGATTCTTCCTCCACGTAGCCCTGGCCGAGGACCGTTTGCCAGGTAAACGGTCGGCACCAACACCATTTCACCATCGACCTCCATTTGCTCCAACCAGACAATATCCCGTGTTAGACGATTAATTTGATCCTTGTTCAGCGCAACTCCCGGTGCCAGCTCCAGGGCCTGTTGCGCGATTAACGCGTTATCCATCAAGTGTTGAAATTGGCGGTTATCATCTTGAATTGAAGAATCCAGGTAGCGCCTTCCGGAAAGGGAGAAAATACGGTCGCGAATTAACTTCGATTCGTAAAAGGCATCACCGAGTCGTTTTAATGTATCGCTATGTGAATAATCCAGACGATCCAGCAAATAGCTACTGCTGATAAAATTACCAAAATCCGCAAAGCGCGGATTGGTTTCAATCAGGTACTTGCTGTCAGGATCGGTCGCCTTGACAAACAATCCAAAGTCGCCATTTGGTACGGCCAGGTTCGATCCATCATAAATAGTCGGATCGATCGCCTTGGAAGGCTGATATTGCCCTGCAAGCACACCACTGTTAACCACCTGTCCACCGATCTGGCCATTAATATTCCCTCCGGCCTGGGTTACGGTGTTAGTCGTAACCGTTTTAGCTCTGGCCAAAGGGATGTATCCGCTTCTATCGACAGAGGTATATTTATCTTCGTCTTTCCAGTTACTTTTATGTTTGGCCCGGGTGTAGTACTGGTAATCGACCACATTTTCGGTCGCCGAGATTGCCTGGTTGGAATAACTTTGCGTGATCTCAAAATTGATATCACCAGTAGCTGCGGTGACTGAATTCCGGTTATTGAATTCGTCAACGTGCAAATTCAAATCGTTGCCACTGTCGAGATAGGCAGGGGTGGTAATAGAGTTATCAATCAGTTGTGTTTCAATGGCAAGAAAACGAGCGCTGCGGTTGTTCCTTATCTCACTGGCATTGTCCAGGTACAACAAGGGAGCCTGTCGTGCCAATCGTTCAAGTACTTCATTCACCCAGCGGCGACGGGCTTTAGAATTATGTTTGGTATAGCCTGAACTATAAGCCAGATCTATGTTCATGGCGCTGCCCGGATTACTAACCTCTCGCCCATTCCCGAGGTCGTAATAGATCATGTCATAGCGAAGTTCTGCTATGCCAAGGTTATCAAAACGAGAGGCATAGATATCAATATCACCTTGCAGGCTCTGTATCACGCCGAGTTCGTTGGTTATCTGGTTGGTCTTGCCGCCGATATCGTCGGCCGCAAGAATCATATCGTTGATTGAGAAAATTGTAGAATCACTGGCATTGAGCAAGCCATCCCGAATATACAACCCCATATTCCGGCCTGAAAACAGGGTTGCTTGATTCTCCAGATTATCGGCACTGAGATTTAATTGACTGGATGCGTTAAACAATCCCTGATTAACAAGGTTGTCGGAAGACGTACTGAGCACATCGGAGCTGACGATTTCACCCGAATTGAGCAGATCCCGAGTCCGGATACTCACCTCACCGTGGCTATTCACACCACCATCTTCATTCAGCCCGGCAAAGATAATTCCACTGTTTTCAAAGCGGCTTGCATTTATTGTTACTCGGTTTCTGGCGGCAACCATTCCCGATTCAACGCTAACCGCCCCCAGGGCCTGAACATCAATATCACCAGCAGCGTAAACAGTGTCGGTGCTTTCAATATCTTCGTTCGATCGTAATGCGATATCACGACCAGCATCTAGTTGACGCAATACCAGTCTGCCTTCATTGGAA
>JAAESG010000476.1 GCA_024229615.1 Gammaproteobacteria bacterium
GGGTCACTTTCGATTGCTACCAATGAAGATCGATTGACCTTCATCAAACGCCAGGAGGCGCTGGCGAATCTGTACGATGTTGAAGCGACTTCGATTTCGGCAGGCGAAGCACAGGAGCGCTGGCCCCTGATGAACGCCGACGACGTCATCGGCGCGGTGTGGTCACCCGGTGACGGTCGAGTCGGACCGTCCGATTTGTGTGCCGCCCTGGTCAAGGGCGCAAAATCACGTGGTGCCAAAATTTTTGAAGAAACCGGCGTTATCGCAATACTCACCAGAAACAACAAAATAGTCGGACTCGAAACTACTGCCGGTAGTATCCGCTGCGATGCCATCGCACTATGCACCGGCTTATGGAGTCGCAAAAATGCCGGGCTGGCAGGTGCCGATATTCCAATCTGGCCATGTGAACATTTTTACCTGCTGACCAACCCTGTCGAAGGTATTACCGGGAATTTGCCCACACTCTCGGACCACGATAACCATCTCTATATTCGCGACGATTCGGGCGGATTACTGGTCGGCTGCTTCGAACCGATGGGCAAGTCAGTTGATCCGGAAAGAATAGGCGAAGATTTCGCCTTTCAACTACTGCCCGAAGACTGGGACCATTTCGAACCGATGCTTAACAATGCCATGCATCGCCTGCCCTGCCTGGAAACAGCTGAAGTTCGCATGTTGTTGAACGGCCCGGAGAGTTTCACACCGGATGGTTCTTTCCTGCTCGGCGAGAGTGCCGAAACACAGGGTCTATTCCTCGGTTGCGGCATGAATTCGGTGGGCGTCGCAACCGGTGGTGGCGCGGGCATGGCGCTGGCGCACTGTATTATCCACGGTCATACCCCGACCGACCTGCACGAGGCAGACCCGAAACGTTTCCCCGATTGTTTTAACTCGGTCGAGGCCTTGACCGCGCGTATACCTGAAATACTGGGTACTCACTACGCGATTCATTATCCGGGCGTGCAACTCAATACTGCACGTGACTTA
>JAAESG010000477.1 GCA_024229615.1 Gammaproteobacteria bacterium
CCCGGTTTTTTGCCGGCAATATCCATAGCCCGGGATACACTATCTAATGTAGACTCGATCAGAGGGTCGATCATCTGCTCATATTCTTCCCGTGATATCTCGGTCTCGAGATGCAGTGACTTGCCGTCGATGTTAACCTGCGCCTCTTCCCGTATTTTGGCAAACGGCTCAAGGCTGAGCTTTTTTTTGGTTTCTTCGGCCGTCCACCACAGCCGGGATAAGGCTACCCGATGATTACCGTCGAGATCGACGCCATGCTGATCACGAAATTCATTCACCAGACGATCTACCAGGAGTTGATCGAAATCGTCTCCTCCCAGACGATTATTGCCGTGGCTTGCCAGCACCTCGGTAACATTTTTTTCGATGGTGACAATCGAAACGTCGAAGGTGCCGCCGCCAAGGTCGTATATCATAACCGTTCGATTTTCATCCGATCCGTATCCGTAAGCAAGACTGGCTGCCGTCGGTTCATTGAGTATCCGCACAACTTCCAGGCCCGCGAGCTGACCGGCTTCACGCGTTGCGTTGCGCTGAGCATCCGAAAAATAAGCCG
>JAAESG010000478.1 GCA_024229615.1 Gammaproteobacteria bacterium
AATAGCGCCGATCTTCTGGATGTTTCGTGCCACAATGGCCAGCGCAATATAACGCTTGAAACCCTCGATGCCATGATCCGGACAACGATCCAGTCCGTGTACTTCCAGCGCATTGATCGCCGATTCAACCGACGAATGGCGTTTGCGGGCCGCAACGAACTCTTCTTCCGTCTCGATCTCGCGGTCCTTTTTCGACCATTTGCCTTTCTTCGGTAACACCACTTTTTCCAGTCGCTCCTGGAGCGCCTCGCGATTCTGCGGCGTATAAAACCCTTTGTCAAAACTGCACAGGCGCAACCTCGGAAAGCGCGCCTGCGTCTCCTCTATGATCGATACCGCCACCTTGTCATCGGTTTGCTTTTCCATGACTTGGTGGTGCAGGATGAAGCCCATCGTGTCTTCCAGCACGCACACACGTAATCCCAGTTCGACCGGAACACCCGCCTTGCCTTTACTGATCCATTCGGTGTGTTCTTCAAAGATGGAAAATACCTTTTCTTCATGCGGAATCGTCTCGCCCTTGATGACACGACGACGGATTTGATCGATCTGGCGCTCGGCATGGGCCATGTAATACTCAATTTCCTCTACGATGGCACCGGCAAAGCCGATCTTTTGCAGCTCGTTCACCGTGCCCTTCGCTCGTTCCAGATAGTAGTTTGAGCGATCCATGAACGCCTCATGCGCCGCTTTGATCTGCGCCTCTCTGGCTTCGACCTTGGCGTCATCTTCCGATGTGGAGCGCTTGAGCTTCACCGCTTGCCGGTAGAGATTTTTGAGACATTGAAAATTGTACTCAAACTGCCGCCAGCCCAATACACCAAACAGTTCTCCCGCCTGGCCGCACAGCCCGATGACCTTCCTCATGGCATCCGTGAGTAAACTGGTGTCGGTCGGAAAGTGAACATCGGTTTTTACAACAGACGAATCACAACGCCCCGCTAAAGGCTCATCGGTCTTGCCCAAAAGAGCGTGCCCGCCTCGCACCACTATCTGGTTGATATCATCGAGCACTTCCCGCGTGAGCAGACTCACATTATCCTTGATGGTTTGCAGTCGGTAGTGATCGTCTTCATCCACCAGACCATGGCCCAGCATTTCACGCAGCGTACGGTGCTCATTGGCCAATTCCATCACCCGGTCATAATCGCAGTTAAGGTTCAGGCGCAAGGTACCCAAAACAAAAATATCCCACAGCTCCATCCCAGGACGCCCGTTACCGGCATCGATTCCTTCTGGAAGAATGCGCTCGAGATGTTTAAAAACCTCCTCGCAGAGTGCCGGCGTTGTATAGATGTATTGCAGGCCCCGTAGGATTTGCGGAATATCATCTCTCGAATAGGGGTCAAACTGAATGTCTCCGATGTCGGTTTCGCCGAATTGGAGTTGCGGGTTTAGAATATGGCGCATGGACTGTCCGAAGTTTTGTTTATAGTGGGTATC
>JAAESG010000479.1 GCA_024229615.1 Gammaproteobacteria bacterium
TCCTTCGTGCGTCTGCTGGTCGAACGCCCTCTTGCCCCTTAACCAGAAGTCGTACGCTGCCATATTGTCCGGAGGCTTACGCTCGGCTAGCTCGAGACTTGTGTCTTCGATGCGCACAGCCATAGCTCCGACAATGCTACGGGTAAGTTCATCCTGCACCGCGAAGATGTCGTTGAGCTCCCGGTCATATCGATCAGCCCAAATGTGATGGCCCGCCTCAGCATCCACAAGCTGCCCGGTAATACGGATGCGGTTTCCCGCCTTCCTGACGCTGCCTTCGAGCAGGTAGCGAACACCCAACTCTCGACCGATCTGCTTGATATTTGGTGACTGATCGCGATAACCGAAGGATGAGTGCCGTGCAATCACGAATAGATTCCGAAACCGTGATAGTTCCGTAATGATGTCCTCCGTGATGCCATCGCTAAAATATTCCTGTTCCTGATCGCCGCTCATGTTGTTGAAAGGGAGCACCGCAATTGACGGTTTGTCAGGCAAGGGCAGAGAGTCGGACATCCCTGCTTTCAAGCTCGGCTTGGGCACCTCGAGCTTCACACGATAAACCCGCACCGGCTTTGTGATATTTTTTACTTCGTAATCACCAAGATCCTCGAACTCCAAATCCAGTTTATTTTCTATGTGCTCAAATGCAGTACCGGAAATGCAAACATCGTCGCCTTCGCATAAGTTTTCTAAACGAGCGGCAATGTTTACGCCATCTCCGTAAATCCGATTTTTTTCCTCGACTACATCTCCAAGATTGACGCCGATGCGGAATACCATTTTGCGGTCCTCGTGCAACTCCTCGTTTCGATCGGCCAACTCCTGCTGGATCTCTACGGCGCATTGCACGGCATCGACCACACTGACAAAGTCAGCAAGTAGGTTATCACCAGGCGCATCCACCACCCGCCCGCGATACTGCTTTATGAGGGCCGTCATTGCTTCTTTGTATGCTGTCAAGGTAAGGATGGTACTAGCCTCATCATTACCCATTAGA
>JAAESG010000480.1 GCA_024229615.1 Gammaproteobacteria bacterium
GTAGCTCTCCGTCAACAAGTGGCTACGCTTATTAAGCAGCGACGTAGACCTACCCTCGATGACGCAGACCGTGCCTTTTGGGTGGCGCTGCGCGCTGCTTGGCCGAGGTGGACGAACACACTGGTTATTGTGAAAACGGACACCGTAACAAAGTGGCATCGGGATCGATTCCGTCGCCACTGGGCTATGATCTCGCGGCAGCGGCATCCCGGTCGGCCTCGAATTAACGCCACAATCCGTGAACTCATTCGCGAGATGGCAACCGATGGTTGGGGCGCGCCACGCATCCACGGTGAATTGATGAAACTCGGATTCGAGGTCTCCGAGGCCACGGTGTCGCGGTACATGCCGCGCACGCCTGCCGATCCTGACCAGCTAAAACGCTGGGTGGTTTTCTTGCGAAATCACAAAGACGTGATCGCAGCGATGGATTTGTTCACTATTCCCACCGCTTCGCTCAGGGTCCTCTATGGATTTTTCATCATCGACCATACCCGACGGTGTATTTTACATTTCAATGCAACCTTTAACCCGACGGCGGGATGGGTGATTCAGCAGTTGCGAGAGGCGTTCTCCTTCGACACGGCACCAATGTATCTGATATTCGACCGCGA
>JAAESG010000481.1 GCA_024229615.1 Gammaproteobacteria bacterium
GCCGGCTCTTTTTTCAGTACGAGCTTGGTTGAAATCGCCGAGGTGGACTTTATCGACCTTTACATTCCAGTCAACCCCTTCAGTTCCATGGCTCGCACAGTGCTACCCGCGGCAGCAGTGTTTAGCGTTGCCTTTGGTATTGCGCTCATCGGAGTTGAAAATAAACGGAGCCTGCTGGATATTTTGGCTGCCACCTCAAAGACGCTCAGCCGCATCGCGATGATGGTGGTAAAGGTTACCCCCATTGGTGTTTTCGCCATCGCCGCGAATGCCGCCGGAACCATGACCATCGATGAGTTCGGCCGGTTGCAAAGCTATATCATACCCTTTATTGTCGCTACCCTTTTGTTGACTTTTTGGATTCTTCCGGGGTTGGCAGCCGCACTCACACCGTTCAGTTACCGTGAAATCCTCAAATCTGCCCGTGATGCGCTGACCACCGGCTTCGTCACAGGCAACCTGTTCATTACGTTGCCAATGCTGGTGGAAAATGCCAGAAAGCTTTTTGAGGATCGTCGGATAAAAAATGATGACACCGATAACTATGTTGAGGTGCTGGTTCCGACATCCTTCAATTTTCCC
>JAAESG010000482.1 GCA_024229615.1 Gammaproteobacteria bacterium
AACCGGTTTGCAGATGTCGCTCAACCAACACCTGCCACCCCAATGCCAATCCCTTTCCTGCCGCTGCCGCTGCCGCTTCCAGCAGATACACATAGTTACTGAAATACTCGAATTTGGGGGCAACCCCGGGGTTCGAAGTTGCCTCGAACCAGTCGTTCCACGTGGCCCAGCCATAGTTGTACTTTGACAGATCCAGGAACGGCAGTGCTCGCCAGCCGCTCACGTCTCCAGCGAGCACCTGCTGATGCTGTTCAATGAATGCCGGCGAGGCTACGGGGCGGACGGCCTCACCCACAATACGAACCCGATCGGCGGGATCAACACCGCTGACATCGTATTGAATGACGACATCGATACGCGGATCCAGCGAAGTCTCCATGGTGTCGTATTCATAGGTCATGATGCGAATTGGTTTATCCTTGCCGACAGCCTGCTGCAAGCGGTCAAATCGAGGCAACAGGTAAAGATGCGATATCTCGTGGGTGCAGGCAATGGTCAGCTGATCATCTGTCGATGTACCAGAAATGGTATCGATCGCCGCCTGAATGTTATCCAGTCCCGATACCACGGCGCGGTACAACTGCTCTCCCTGTGATGTCAAAATCAGGCGCTTCTTCTGATGTCGATCGAACAACCGTGTATTAAAGGCTGCTTCCAGGTTTGAGATATGCCGACTTATCGCGGACTGCGAAGTGTGCAGCTGCTCCGCGGCCCGGCTGAAATTGCAATGACTCGCGGCAGATTCGAAGGCTTGTAATGCACTCGTCGAAGGGATTCGGTAGCGTTTTTTTGACATATCAATTTTGATATTAAAATACTCATAAATCGGCAGTGTACATTGGGACCCATAATCCTTTCAAATATGGGTCTTATTAAATTCACTTGATCTGTCAAAAAGCTCGCGATATATATCATCCGGCTATAGAAACTGACGAGACCTTAATTATGAAACCGGAACGCTGGAATAGTCTGAAGAACAAGCTTTTCACCTACCAGGTAGGCTTCACTTCACCACCGCACGACTTCGATGCGGCGCCGAGCGACTTCCTGCGCATCAGCGCGGACAATGTTGGCGCCCATGGCCGCATGCTGCACGTTCCCGATTACGCACATGAATTGACACAACGAGTCGACAACTTTCATCTGCTCGAAGAATTCGTCAACTGCATGTCGAACAATGGCGCCGACGTCTGTGGACAGGTCGGCACTAACTGGGTCCACTGCCAGGGGACAACACCTGACGAGATCAGGGATATTTGCAATCGAATCGGTGACACCTATGAAACCCCGTTTCACATGGCGGGTTATTGCGTCGTCGAAGCACTGCGCGAAATGGGCGCCGAGCGCATCGCTTTGAACTCGGTCTACTACTGGCCGGACTGGCGGGACGGATACGCGCGCTTTTTGACCGAGGCCGGGTTCGACCTGGTCTACTTCGCCAATTTCACCGATATGGGTTTTTTCAAAACCCAGCAGGAATGCAACGATTGCATCTGGATATTCGACGGCGACCTGGCGCTAAAGTCGATGCAATACGTGGTCGAGCGGGCACCCGATGTCGACGCCATCGTCGTCAACGGCATGCCCAATTTCCGCCGCGCCGATGGACTACCACAGCGCATCGTATCACTCGACCGCAAACTCGAAGCAAGCGTCGGTAAACCCATCGTATCCTCCGATACCGCGCTCTACTGGCGCATTTTCAAGTCACTGGGCACAGCACCTGTCGCGGCCCACGGGCAACTGCTGTCATCGTTACAACAGGATTAAAATCGATGCACAAGATACTGGTACTCTGGGCTACACCGCGTTCCACATCGACCGCGTTCGAATGGATGATGCGCATGCGTGGCGACATGGCCTGCTTTCACGAACCCTTCGGTGAAGCCTGGTACCAGGGGGAAGATGCACGCTGGCCTCGTATCAAAGCCGACACCCCACGCACCCCGGGCCTGAGCTTCGCAAGTGTCTGGCAGGAGTTGCAAGCTGCTGCGGCCCGCGGACCAGTATTTTCAAAGGATTTCCCACACTACATAGAACACCTGTGGAGCGACGAATTTCTTGGGAACTTCAATCACAGCTTCCTGATCCGCAACCCGGCCAAGGTGGCGACCTCGATGTACAAGCACTGGCCGGATTTCGTGTTGAAGGAAATCGCCTTTGTCGAGCAGCGCGAACTGTTCGACCGTCTCGCCGACAAGACAGGCGAAGCGCCACCGGTCATCGACAGCGACGACCTGCTGGAGAATCCGCGGGGTATCGTCGAGGCTTACTGTCACTCGGTCGACATTCCTTATATTGAGGAAGCACTCAACTGGGAGCCCGGCAAACGCGACGAGGTCAGTTGGTACGATGGCGGCTCCTGGCACGCCAACCTGAGCGAGTCAGATGGCCTCAAGGAACAGCCACGCCAATACATCGACATCTCCGAGGCTCCCGACAGGGTCAAAGAGATTTACCACACCGTGCTGCCGCATTATGAACATTTACATGCTCACCGTCTGAGTGTGCAATCAGGACTCGAGCGCGGTACCGCATAAAAACAGGCCTTTGTCCCCGCTGAAATCCCTGATCGGGTAATGCTGTGTAAGATACTCGCCCCTGACAATCGGATCCGCTTTCCAGCAGCGCTGACAAAAGATAAATTGCACAAGCGCTACAGGTCGAATTGAAGAAGCCACCCAGGCTAGCCAGCATTTCTCACCATCGTCTCGCTACGAAAGGTGGTGAGAAATGCGGGCTAGGAGTCGAACTGCTGAAATTCGATCACGTAGCCGTTCGGATCCCTGACGAAGAAAGTGTAGATAGCGAACTGTTCAAGGCGACGGGGCGGACACTCGATCTCCACGCATTTGTCAATCAGACGCTGGTACCAAGCGTCAACGTCCTCGGTAACGATTGATATCATCCCCCCTTTTGGTTCGACCACTCTATCGTCGAATGCCCGGCACACCCCGATGAAAGCGTCTCTAGCGGTTTTGAAAATTCGGGCGTCACCTTCGTCGCGACTGCATTCAAGTCCCAGTATCCCGGCATAGAACTCTACTGTCGAATCAAGGTCGCAGGTATAAACCCAACTGATCTGCGATTTGATACTGGTATCGTGGTTTTTCATAATCCACTCCCGAATTGAATCAGGATTCTTGAATCAATCGATAAATAATCAATGCTTTATATTATTTTTGATCTGGGGTTTAATAATACGCTAACGGTGTGATCACAAACATCGATAATTATTATATACCGAGGCTCGCGTGCCAGAATTCAATAAAGTCAGCACTGTCAGTTGGCATCATGTCGCCAGCCAATATGATTGCGAATCTCTCCAGCTAACAACACTCGTCGTGGCATCACTCTTCAAGGTATAAAATGACTACTGCAATCGATATTCGTGATGTTACCAAGATTTATAATCCGAACTCGAACCAACCGGTCAAGGCGCTCGACAGTGTCTCGCTGACCATCGACGATAACGAATTCTTCACCCTGCTCGGCCCCTCCGGCTGCGGTAAAACCACCCTGCTGCGCCTGATTGCCGGTTTTGAACAGGTATCCGGTGGTGAAATCATGCTGTTCGATGACGAAATCGAGAACCTCGAACCTAATCGTCGTCCGGTGAATACGGTGTTCCAGCATTACGCCCTGTTTCCCCACATGACAGTGGCCGAAAATGTCGCTTTCGGTCTCGAACGCCTGAAGAAACCCAAAGCGGAAGTCCAAACCACCGTCGAGCGGGTTTTGACCCTGGTCAAGATGAAGCACCTGGGAGACCGCCACCCCAACCAACTTTCCGGGGGCCAGCAGCAGCGCGTCGCCCTGGCCCGTGCCCTGGCACCCAGCCCGAAAGTACTGCTGCTCGATGAACCGCTCTCGGCCCTCGACCTGAAACTCCGCCAGGCGATGCGCGAAGAACTCAAACAGTTGCAGAAAGAGACCGGCATTACCTTCGTCTTCGTCACCCACGACCAGGAAGAAGCGCTCGCCATGAGCGACCGGATCGCGGTCATGTCCGATGGCGAGGTACAGCAAATTGGAGGACCGACTGATATCTACGAGCATCCGGTCAACCGTTTCGTTGCGGATTTTATCGGCGATACCAACTTTCTCGATGGCGAAATTGTCGACATCAAGGACGATCTGGTCACCTGCCGGATCGGTAGCAACAGCATGTATGAGGCCGAAAACAGTGGCGGTCACACGGTCGGCGACCACGTAACACTTTTCCTGCGGCCCGAAAAAATCACCCTGTCGGATGCGAGCGACGCAAACCAGCCGGATAACCGGCCCGGCAAGGTGGCCAACATCGTCTATCTCGGCAATCAGGCGGCCTACACCGTGGACATGGGTGATGGCGTCGAACTGGTCGCCCAGGCACGCCCACGTGAAGACGGTAAGCTACCGTTTGCCATTGATGAGCCGCTAGCGGTCGGATTTTCTGCGCGCGCCTTGAGGGTGCTTGTCCAATGACCCTGTGGATGCCAAAAACCGCCGCCGGCAAACGCTGGTTAGGCCTGGCACCCAGTTACATTGTTATTGGCATATTTATGCTGATACCCATGGTCATCATGGGCGTGTTTTCATTTCTGGAACCTAACCCCTACGGTGGCGTAATGCCCGAGGGTTCAGTGGCCGCCTACGTCAAATTGTTCTTCGAGTACGACCTGGAAGATAACCTGGTTTTCAATCCCGGTTATATCAACATCATTTATCGTTCGTTCCAGTTATCTATCGGCGCCACTCTGTTGTGCCTGGCATTTGGCTTCCCGGTCGCCTACTACATCACGCTGCAACCCGAGCACAAACGAAATTTCTATATTTTTCTGATCACTATCCCGTTCTGGACCAACCTGCTGATTCGCACTTTTGCCTGGATCATTATTCTTGGCCGCGGCGGTGTGATAGAGATGCCACTACTTGCGGCGGGCATCATCGAAGATTCACTACGCATGATGTATACCGATGGCGCCATCGCCATCGGCCTGACCTACAGTTACCTGCCGTTGATGGTGCTACCCATTTATGCCAGCCTGGAAAAACTCGACTTCAGGCTACTGGAAGCCGCCACCGACCTCTACGCCAACCGCCTCGAAGTCATGACAAGGGTGGTCATCCCGTTGTGCAAACCCGGCATCATCGCCGGTTGCATTCTGGTATTTATTCCCTGTCTCGGCGCGTTCATCGCACCGAACCTGCTCGGCGGGGGTAAGAAATTGATGCTGGGCAGCCTGGTACAATTCCAGTTCGCGTCGGCGCGTAACTGGCCCTTTGGTGCAGCTCTGTCGATGCTGCTGTTAGCCGTTGTGGTTGTCGTCCTGATCTTTTATGCCAGAGCAGCCAAAAAACAGGCAGCAATAGCAGGGGAGGGCTGATTATGAGCGATCAAGAAAACGTACGATCGGCCTCTAACAAAGGCAAGAAGGTATTACCGGTGGGTCACTATCGTGGACTCGGCGCCTGGACCGTATTTTTCTTCGTCTTTTTGTATCTGCCCATCGTCGTGCTGGTGTTTTATTCATTCAATTCCAACCGCACGGTGATGAACTGGGGTGGGTTTGGCATCGACTGGTACCTGAAAGCATTTGAAAACGATGGTATCCAGACAGCAGTCTGGAATACGCTGATCGTGGCGACGGTGGCGACTATTTTTGCTACGGCGATCGCCACTATCGGCGCACTGGTGCTGGCCCGGGGCGGTAATTTCCGGGGCAAAACAGTATCACTGGGGCTGATTACGCTGCCATTGATGGTGCCGGAAATCGTCACTGCCGTAGCTGTGCTGATATTCTTTTCTGCCATTGGTCTGAACCTGGGTCTGGGTAATGTCATCATCGCGCACATCACATTTTGTATCCCGTTTGCCTTCATGCCAATTCGAGCGCGTCTGGAAGGCATGGACACATCCATGGAACAGGCCGCCCGCGATCTGTACGCATCGGAATGGGAAGCCTTCCGTTACATCACAGTGCCGTTACTGATGCCGGGCATCGTCGCTGGTGCCATGCTTTCTTTCGTAATATCAATGGATGATTTCATTATCACGCTTATGGTAGGTGGTGCCGGGTCAACCACCTTGCCCGTCTATATCTATTCGATGATCCGTCGTGGCCTGACACCGGAGATCAATGCTGTCTGTACCATATTGCTGTTTGTCTCGATCGCTATAGTTACGGCGTACTGGATCGTTTCGAAAAAGTCAGAGACCAAAACTGTGCACTGATATTTACATTTACATACTAAATTTGTAGTCAAAATAACCATACCTACTGGAGGTAAACCAAGTGAAACATCTACTAACTACTATTGCCGCGTCAGCAATGCTGCTGACCACGGGGCTGGCAAATGCCTCGGGCGAATTGTTCATCTATAACTGGACGGAATACACGCCACCGGCACTAATCGAAAAGTTCGCAAAGGAAACCGGTATCAAGATAACCGTGGATACTTATGATTCCAACGAAACCCTGCTGGCCAAACTCCAGTCCGGCGCCACCGGCTATGACCTCGTGGTACCCAGTCAGAACTTTGTGCCGATCCTGATCAACGAAGGTCTGATTCAGAAAATTGCCGTGCACGAGCTGCCTAATTACAAAAACATGAAAGACAAGTGGAAGTACCCCGAATGGGATCCGCAGCAGGAATATTCAGGACCCTGGCAGTGGGGTACAACCTCATTCTCGTACAACAGTGAGCTTTATTCCGGTAAGGGTGCATCATTGAAAGAATTCTTTGAGCCGTCCGACGAACTGCAGGGTCGTCTGAGTGTTTTTCAGACGCCGGATGAGGTTATCAGCCTCGCCAACATCTATCTCGGCCTGCCTTTTTGTTCCGAAGATGCCAAGCAAATGAAAAAAATACAGGACATGTTGCTTAAGCAGAAGGAATCCGTCGTAGCATACAATTCTGAAACCATGAGTGATCTGATGTCGAGTGGTGAAGCCATGATGACCAACCACTGGAATGGTTTTTCCCGACTCGGCCGTACGAACGGTGCGCCTATCGTTTATGCCTATCCGAAGGAAGGTGTTGTCGGTTGGTTTGACAGTATGGTGGTACCAACAGGTGCGAATAACGTTGAGAACGCCAGGAAGTTCATTAATTTCATCATGGATCCTGTCAATATGGCAATGCTGACCGAGGAAGCGGGTTACGGTGATGCCATCAAAGGAACCGAGGCTTACTATTCTGATGACCTGAAAAGTTCACCAGAAGTTAACCCGCCGTCCGATTTGAAGGTATTTTTTGCGCCAACCTGCTCACCCAAAGCCCAGTCCCTGATCGACAAGGTCTGGACCAAGGTCATGCAGTAAATCGGCTCAAAACTATTTACATACCTGGAGCGGCGCAATTATATTGCGCCGCTCTCTTTTTAGACGAAGCAGCGGCATCGAGGGACTGCCCCCAATGGCACTTACATAAAACCGAAAGCATCGGTTTTCGAAACATATCCCGAGTCTAAATGCTCAATAAACTTCGAGACCGGGTAAACGGTGAGAGTTTTCGCGAAGTAAACCACAGGCGGCGTAACCGCCGAGGCATTCGCAAAAACTTTCACCGTTTATCCGGAGTTTAAATGCTCAGTAAACTTCGAGACCGGGTAAACGGTGAGAGTTTTCGCGAAGTAAACCGCAGGCGCGTAGCCGCCGAGGCATTCGCGAAAACTTTCACCGTTTATCCGGTCCTGGCCCGCATTGAATTTGGTATTCACGGCGTTTATTTTTCCTGGAAATTGACGCCGCCTGATTTGACTTAAAACCTTCGCAAGCGGTGCGAAGCATATTTTCAGTTAGCTTAGGTTTTTTAACTCATTGTAAAACTCGCAGAGTCCTGCGGCACCTAGAGCATCGAATCATTGCCGACTATGGGTGACTGGTCCTGAGCAAACATCGTTTCTGCTCGTTTATCGACCGTGTCAGCTCAAATCGGTAAAAAATACCTTGGTCACGTCCTCGCTGATATCCCAGACAACACGCTCGCCCTTGCGTGTAAAAATAATATCACCAGGTCCACACCGGATTGACTCGCCACCGACCCGGGTCAGGGTCAGCTGACCACGAAGAATAGTCTGCATCTCATCGCCGAGCTCGGTGCACTCAAAAGCACCCACGGTACAGGCCCATATGCCGAGACGAGTACCCGCCTGGTTGCTACCGTAATCGAGTCGACCCGATGCACGCGGCTCACCGTGCAATATTTTGTAATTCGACTTCGGATTGTCAAACGGCCAGGGCTCAAGGTCATCGGGAATTTCGTTGTTAGCATACTTATGCATCTTGATTACTCCGAATATCGGCCTGGTTTGGCGAAACCGGAGTATATGGGTATCCCCTCCCGTGGCGCAAAATAAGTGCGCCGGGTTTGACAATGTCTGTGGTATCGTCGCGTCAGAAAAATAACCAAGAAAAACAGGAATCCCAGTTTGATCACCCAGGCCACCACGTCAAAAAAGATGTCGCGCAACACCATCGGTGTGGCCTACACCCTGCTCTCGGGGATTGGCGTAATCTTTCTCCCAACCACGGCAAAACTGGCCTATGAAAGTGGCAGCAACGTAATCACCGTGGCATTTTTCCGCGGCCTCATCGCGACCCTGATCCTGTTGCTGGTCGTGCTAGGAATCAGGCAAAGTTTCAGATTACCACGCGAATTGCTGTTGACGAGTCTGCTCGCAGGGATCGGTGGCGCCTTTTTTGTCTATGGCATGTACGGGGCGATCACCTCGATTAACATTAGCCTGGCTATTCTGATCTTTTACCTCTACCCGATCGTGCTTGCTATTTATGAACATTTAAGCGGGTCGATTTGTATCAGCCGGGCGCAATGGTTCTGGTGCCTGGTCGCTTGCTGTGGCCTCGCGCTAATTCTCGGGGTACGCTACGACCAGATCAACCTGAACGGCGTCGCACTCGCATCGCTGGCAATGTTGGCCTCGGTCATGATCACCTTGACCAACGTAAGAGTCGCCGCAACGGTAGGCTCACTAGTATCCAATCTATACATGAGCATATGGGGCGCGCTGATTTTCGGCCTGGTGTTATTGCTGGCTGGCGATTTCAGGGAACCACAATCCCTGACCGGCTGGGTATCCCTGCTTGGCAACGGCGCCGCTTATTGCGTCGCCTGGGTCGCCTTCTTCACCGGGGCCCGTATTCTCGGCGCCACGCGTGCCAGCATGATCACGCTGGTTGAACCACCGACGGCGGCGCTGGTCGCCTGGCTGGTATTCGGCGAAACTTTTAGCGGATTGCAATGGGTGGGCTTTGCCACCGTGCTCGGCTCACTGCTGATGTTTGAGATTGAGGCAGGTAGCGACTGATGTCGACCTGGCACAGCGCACTACTGGGCATTCGCACCTCGGGAGACTACTTCATCTCGACCTTCCTGTTCGGCGTGATGTTCGGCATTGCCGCCGCCACGGCCGGTATCGACAGTTGGCACGCATTATTGATGAGCGCTAGCGTATTCACGGCTTCGGGGCAGTTTGCAGCCCTTGAATTCTGGCAAGCTCCCCTGCCGCTAGGAACGATCGCTCTGTCGGTATTCCTGGTGAGCACGCGTAACCTGTTGCTCGGCATGGCGATGACGCATCACTTCGATGGCCACAGTCTGCCGCGTCGCATCATCTGGTTGTTTCTGCTCAATGACCCCGGAGTCGTTAACAGTTTTCGTATGGATGACGAGGTCGACCGGCTCGGTTATGTGACCGGCTACGGTGTTTCGATGATGACCAGTTGGCTGTGCTCGACCTTTCTTGGGTTGAGCGCCGCTCATCTGTTCGCCAGTTTCGACCTGGGTGCGGTTGACTTCGCCGGACCGCTGGTCATGGCAACCATGATGATGCTGTTTTTCAAGGGATCCAGATCACCACCGACTCCGTGGATCGCCTCCGGTATCGTCGCCCTGATTCTGTTTGAACTCGGCACTGCTGATTACCTGATTTTGCTGGGTTCGGTGTTCAGTGGCATGATCGTCGCAATTTTACAGGTGCGCCGAAGCCATGGTTGACCCCAACGCAACTATTATCGCGATCACGATGATGGCGACGATCGTCTATCTGACCCGAATGACCGGTTACTTCATCGGACTACAACTGCGCCATATCCGAGGCATCCAGCCGGTCCTCGAGGCGTTGCCCGGATGTGCCTTCATGGCGATACTGGCACCGGCTATTCGTCAGGGTAGCCTCAGCGAAATACTGTCGATGACCTGCGTGATAATAATCATGTGGCGTAGCAACAATGTAGTCCTGGCCACCGGTACGGGGATGGCGGTATTGTTGCTGGGCGGACCTTACCTGGACAAAGCCTAGGCGTTAGCCGGTTTCGAACGACACAAAGCGCCATACCATGATGTTGCCGATCAACGCAATCGGCACAAAGCCGGCAAACAACCAGAACGCAATTTCCCTGATTACGACCGGACCCAAACCCTGGTCGATGCCAAAGCCGTTGGCGATCAGACCACTCAATGCCGCACCGAGTGCGAAACCGGTTTGCTGCGTAATCGGCAACAACGATGCGGTCCGGTCCTTGTCCTCGGCTGCGGCCGCGGCGATGATGCGCTTGATGATAAAGCCCCACATCATGCCGAAGCCTCCGTTCAACATGATCACGGCAAGCACCACTGCCCATAACCAGCCGCGTGGAAAAATGAATGCCATAACGAACAGACCCAGTAGCACGATGGCGCCTCCCGACTTGATCAGGCGCGGCTCGGCGGCGGCACTGGTACCCGAGAAAATAATTGCGGCACTCCCCCAGGCCAGAGATTCCAACAATACGATGAAACCGGCCTCCAGGGGTGTAAGCCCATACAAGTCAATCAGTATCAAAGGACCATAGACCAGGAATGACATGATGCTGATGCACAACAATAGCGTTCCCAGTATCCCACTGCCAATTGCGTGGGAAAAATTGGTTGCATCGACCGGCAACATACGGGCGTTACTTGCGAACCTGTCGCGCAGAACAAACGAGACCAGACACAGGCAACCAAGTAGAATCAAGATGGGCGAACCCAGTGGATGGAAGTAGGCCCCCGATAGCGAAACCAACAGAATCGATGCACCGAGGAGCAACAGGCGTATGATGGGAACAGGTTCAGCGGCCAGGCTTAGCTCGGGCTCCGATGCTTTCAATAGATAGTTTACCGCCGGGATCAACAACAGGCCCTGTGCGGCAAAGGCCCAGTAAGCGAGGCGCCATTCGCCCACGGTGGCGAAGGCCCCACCGATGATCGGGCCGCTGAATGATGCCATCATCCACACACTGGAGAGGAAGGCGACCGTCTTCGGCACCAGATGATTAGGGAAGAATCTGTCCTGGGAGACATAAACCAGCGCAATCAATCCACCTCCGCCAAAACCCTGAAACACCCGGCCAAGCAGTAACAGCGGCATATTTGGCGCCACTGCCACCATCACACAACCAGCGCTAAATACCAGGCCCGCCCGAATCATGGTCTTCTTGAGCCCCATTTTCGCGACCAGCAAGCTGATCGAGGCTGCTGCCATAATCGACCCGGCCAGATAAAGCGCGAAGGTCCAGCTGATCAGATTAAGACCACCGATTTCATCCACCGCGCTCGGCATCGTGGTTGCAGTTAGCATCGAGTTTGACGCATGCAACCACAGAGCCAACGCCATCGTAGCCAGTTTAGGCAAATACTCACGACTCAGCAAAGCCTGCCAGGAGGCTTCCTGCTCTAGCGGTGCGTTCATAGTCGAAGACACATCCCGGAGTTCGATCAAACAGGAATCTTAAACCGTTTTATGACAAACTCCGTGCGTTTTCTATACCGCAACACAAATAACAGATGAAACACCAATCCAGGGTGTTTTACCGGCGGAACTTCGACCCGAGGTCATAGAATTGTCGCTACGCTCTCCCACATTTGCTCCATATTTACTGCTGGTTTCGCTGTCACTGTTCTGGGGTTTGAACTGGCCGGGCATGAAAATCGTCTTGTCCGAAGTGACGATCTGGTGGTTTCGTTCCCTGTGCCTGATATTTGGTGGTTGCTTTTTGATGCTGATTTCCGCGCTATCCGGCAATCGTTGCAGGCTGTATCGTAACGAGATTGCGCCAATCCTGTTCTGTGGCAGCTTCGCGATTCTCGGCTGGATGGTGTTTTCCGCTTACGGTGTTTCACAAATGCCGGCCGGGCGCGCTTCCATTATCGCATTCACGATGCCGTTGTGGGCCACCTTGTTCGCCGCCTATGTCCTCGGAGAGCGCATCACTATGAGCAAAGTCGTCGGCTTATTACTTGGCCTAATCGGGCTCGGCGTACTGATAGGGCCAGACTTGCTGGTTTTGCAACGCGCTCCGGTGGGCACGATATTCATGTTACTGGCAGCGATCTCCTGGGCACTGGGCACGATTCTGATTAAAAAAATATCGTGGCAGATACCGACCCTCAGCAACGTCGCCTGGCAATTACTGTTTAGCGCTTTTCCGGTGATGCTGGTGGCGACCTGGATCGAACCTTTGCCGGACCTGTCCGGACTAAGTCCGTACGCAGTCATCGCGCTGGTTTATCTACTCCTGTTTCCGATGAGCTTCTGCCAGTGGGCCTACTTTAAAACAGTCGGACTGTTGCCCGCTTCAGTCGCCGCTATCGGTACCCTGATGATACCGGTCATCGGTGTCTATTCGAGCCATGTTATTCTCGACGAACCAGTCGGTCTCACTGACATGATCGCCCTGCTACTGGTACTATCTGCACTGGTACTTGTGTTGTTGATACCCGCATGGAACAGTTCGCGACGGCATCGGGCAAGCTGAATGCTGCCCAGGCCCAACCGTCAAACTCAACTTGTTTTTATATTGTTTAGAAGCATTTCACCAGACCAGTGAACTAATTCAGGTGACCTGAGCAATAGTGGTGAAACCATGAAGAAACCTTTTCTCATTCTGGCAATCGGACTAAGCTGGGTCTTTTTCCACCTATCTTTATGCAATTACATCAGACTGAAATTCATCACCCGACAGGCCGTGCAAAACCGGCATCTGCGTGCCCTGGTCGCTACTCTTCTGGTTTCGTTCCCTTATGTGGCATATCCTGAAACAGCAAATGGGGTGTATTCATGATTGAGACTTATCGAGGGGTTGTATACCCAAACCAACTGGATCACATGGGTCACATGAATGTGCAGTGGTACACATCGAAATTCGATGAAGGCACCTGGCACCTCTTTTCGGCAGTGGGTATCAACTCTGAATACATGCGAAAAAATGATAAGGGAATGGCCGCGCTTGAACAGACCACAAAATACCTGGCTGAAGTCGTGGCTGGCGATCTTCTTGTTGTGAAGTCTAAAATTCTTGAAACCAGGGATAAGACCATTAAGTTTTGTCATGTTATGTACAATGCGGAAAGCGGATCGGAAGTCGCTACAACTGAGTTGGTCGCGGTCCACCTTGACAGGAATGAAAGAAGAGCCTGTCCTCTGCCGGAAAATATCAAGGAAAAATGCCTGGAATTAATCAGCGACGCGGTATGAAAGCAACACTGATAGACCAGGCTCACGAGGTCGCCAATGCCTGCGAGGACACTAACAACCGATGATTAAAACTTTCTCGCCGCAAATAGACAGTTACAGGAAAGATCGCATGGAGGTACCGGCGAGGTCGCATTGTACGAAATCTGGGAGAAGGCGAATTTCAAAAGTAACACCATTTTTTTCGGTCGAGTCGTCATACCGCCAAATTCAAACATTGGCTATCACCAGCACGGCAATAATGAAGAAATTTGTATTCTTCTAGCCCGCATTTCTCACCACCACTCGTTGCGAGACGACGAAGGGTCGTGCCCTGCCTGTATTTTGCGACCACTCCGAACATTGCTTGCAGTTACCGGCAACCAATGTTCGGAGGGTGCGCAGGCATAGTTGACACTATCCTGAATCCCACCGGTGGGAAACATGGGCTTCTCAATAGCTCCGAAGGAGATATCGATTTTCTGGTTGTTCAGATTGATATCAACGAGTAAGCAATCACTAATCTTTTCTTTGACCGCGCTTATATGAAATGGGTGTCGGGTATGCGCTTACCACCCAGTAGGTCGATGCAACAAAGGTCAGCACAACAACCAGTTGAATAAGATATGAGGATCGCTCCTCTATCAATCCTGAGGCCAGAGCGCTAAAAGCGATTAGCAGTGAAAATTCACTGGCCTGCCCTAACCTGATACCCAGCTCAGCCGAGTTTTGCGATTTCTCGCCAATCGCTTTGAATCCCCAGTTAAAAATTACCGGTTTTGCTGCCATCAACAGCGCCGAAATAATGAGTCCGGGCACAATGAGTTCGCGCGAAACCACCAAATCAAATTCCGCGCCAATCGAAAAGAAAAAAAGGATCAGGAAGAAATCACGCAATGGTTTCAGCTCTTCGGCAATCACCAATGCAATGGGCACTGTTGCGAGGCTAATACCCGCGATGAAGGCTCCCATCTCAAGAGACAGACCCAGCATTTTAGCCGTGCCCGCAACAAACAAACCCCAGCCCAACGCCATGACGAAGGTATGTTCTTTTATTACATCAAATCTTAACAATAATTTTGTTATGACGAATTTGACAAAAACGAATGACAACACACTGAGAACGACCAGTTTGAGCAACAGCAGAGTGACCGATAACGTAAGGTTGTCCATGCCACCTTCAGTAACCAGTACAATGAGCATGATGGCTATCACATCCTGCAACAACAGCACACTGATCATCACCTCGCCCACATGGTGATGATGTAATTGTGTTGTCGGTATTAACTTCAGGCTGACAATGGTGCTCGAGAACATTAGCGCCCCACCGACGATTAAACTGTCGATCAGCGGGAAGCCCAACGCCAGGGCTGCTACAAAACTCAGTAGCATGAACAGGAAACAGGTTGCCAGGGTTACGATGCCGACACGTCCGAGCAATCCGACGAGTTTGGCCGGTTGAAAATTAAGGCCTATCAGAAACAACAGCAGGACAATGCCGGTATGTGCAAGTTGTTCAATTTGCTCCGCGTCGTTAATCAGCCCCAGTCCCTTCGGACCGACCAGGATACCCAGCACAATGTAGGCAAGAATGATCGGCTGCTTCAAAAACAGGAACAGCGTAGCGAGCCCGGCCGCACCGGCAAAAATGACCACAAACTGAAGAATTATATGATCGAGCATTGTTTGAAAAAATGCCTCTGTTAAACCGGTTTTGTAATAATTAGCAGCTTCCGGTCGTCCCGTTCAAATTTCATTATGCAGGGACCACAGATTTATGCCAGCACGGCAGACCATGCCTGGCGAAAAATGGGTTCAAGCCCGTTTACCGTATAGGCAGAAATGTTGATAGCGAACTGCTGAAAATACCTGTCTTAGAGGCCTCCAATTGTTGCCGAATTTGCACTTTTCAGATACTTTTCAGGATTCAAGGCCAGCTCAGGAGTAGCGCATGACAGGCGTGGAGATTTGTTTGGTAAGTAGCGTAAAACGTGGCGATAAAATCGCCCTGAAGCCACACCCGACTGCTTTTTTCTGCACCCGGTTCGAGTTCGCCTAGCCATGCACTTTTTATTCGACCTGGATGGCACATTAACTGATCCGAAGGAAGGCTTCGTTAAATGCGTTCGATTTGCCTTGTCGAAACTCGAAATCGAATGTGATCCGGATATCGCACTGGAATCCTATATCGGTCCTCCACTCCATGACACATTCAGGCAACTATGTGGTAATGAAAAATCTGCCGAAATTGCGATTGCACACTATCGAAAGCGATACTCGACAACAGGTCTGTTCGAGAACGAAGTCTATGATGGAATCCGTGAGTGCCTCGATCAAATCCTGAAATCGGCCAAATCAATCCATGTGGTGACTTCAAAACCGACCGTTTTTTCTGAAAGAATCATCAAACATTTCGAATTGGACCGATATTTTGACCGCGTATTTGGCAGCAATCTCGATGGCTCGCTAAGTGATAAAACAGAGCTTCTGGATCACGTTCTCAGTAGCCAGGGTATCCCCGCTGAAGATGCCGTGATGATAGGTGACCGGCGTTTCGATATGATTGGCGCGAAAAATCATGGTATAAAAGCGCTTGGCGTGCTGTGGGGCTATGGATCGGCAAAAGAGTTGAAAAGTGCCGGTGCAAGCGGCCTTTGTGTCCGTCCGGGAGAAATCTACGATCAGGTATACGCAAATTAATACCTGAATCTGTAGGTTCAAGGCGGATGCAGTGCGTAAGATATTGGTTTCTCAGTGGAATTAAAAAATCTTAGCTTCACCCACAGGTTAACCGGGAATTTTTTAAACCGCTGGGGAATCAATA
>JAAESG010000483.1 GCA_024229615.1 Gammaproteobacteria bacterium
GAAATAAGTGGTCCAGTCAGGCCAGGATGGATCGCTAACGTCGACATGAATGAGATTTTGTCCGGCAACACTTTCCGGATCATCTATCGGTCCGTTTCGTTGCAGAAAATCCTGTGAACAGGTCGGAATCAACACCTCCTGAAAAAGCAGGTCGCCGACACCGTCCGGCCACTGGCCATCGCCAAATCGTATCGCGATATCCACGCCAGGGCGTAACTCTGCCGCACCCTGGTAGGTTGTCATGACATTCAATGTGATACCCGGATACAGCAAGCTGTACTCGCTAAGACGCGGCATCAGCCAATAGGTTGCGAATCCGAGGTTGCAGGATATCGTAATGGTATTTTTTGTGCCGCGATTGATCGCCCTTAACTCGTCGACTTCCAGGGCCACCCTGCCGAACGCCTCGGCGACTACACGGTGAAAGGCTTTACCCTGTTCCGTCAAGGTCGCCGGGCGAAGCGATCGATCGAGCAACCGGGTTCGAAGCAGATCTTCCAACTGACTGATCGACTGACTGATCGCCGACTGGGTTACGTTTTCCTCGGAGGCCGCCCGGGTAATGCTGTTGTGGCGCGCCACGGCGTCAAACGCTTTGAGGCAGCGCAGCGGTGGAATTTTTTGCCACATTACATTAGCTACAGATTATGTAA
>JAAESG010000484.1 GCA_024229615.1 Gammaproteobacteria bacterium
ACAGATAACGGTAAATATCGTCCAGGTGCTTGGTGATATTCGGGTCCTGTCCGAATGACGGCATGGCTTTGACGGCGCCACTCGCATCGGTTACCTGGCGTCCCTCCCTAACGGTTTTTACGAAGGTGGCGTAATCCACCGTTTTTAACGATTCAATCAGGGCGGGGGCAATACTGCTACCCATTGCATCCTGTCCGTGACAGGCGTGGCAGGTGCCATGAAAGCGACGATAGCCGTTATAAGTCCCCTTATCGACCTTGCCATCTTTGACAGTATATTTGGGTATTTCACCTGCTTGGGATTGGGTGGCTAAACCCAGGTTGGCGATAGCCAGGGCGACCATCACCACATGTAAAAATCGAACTAGTGTCATAATTTTTCTCGTTGCATAGAGGTTGTAAAAGTATATCGCTTGAAACCGAACATCGGCTGAATCGCCTTATGCAAAAAAAAACCACAGCCTTGTCATTGCTGCGGTTTCTTGAATCTAACGGCTCAGCCGGGTTCAACCCCGGCCGAGCCGCATTACAGCGTTTAGAGTGAAAAAACCGTCAGCACACCGCCCAGGGAGGTGTAGCTAGACAGCGACTTGTAGGCGCCCACAGCACCCAGACCGTCGGTATCTCCCGTCAGGCCGGCGGCAAAACCGATGCCCGCCCAGCCGCCGAGACCGGATAAAACACCGATATACTGCTTGCTGCCGTGCTTCCAGGTGGTGACGTTGCCGATAATACCGGACGGCGTCTTGAAGCGATAAAGCTCCTCGCCGGTTTCGGCATTAACCGCTTTCAGGTAACCCTCTAACGTACCGTAGAAGACAACATTACCCGCGGTGGCCAGCGCGCCACTCCAGACCGAGAACTGCTCCGGATTAGACCACTTGATTTCACCCTTGGTCGCATCCCAGGCAATGAAATTACCCAGGTTGTCAGTGCCGTCTTTGGTAACCCTGCCAGCCGGGAACATCGACAGGGTTGCGCCGACATAAGGCTGTCCAGAGGTGTATTCCACTTCGAAAGGCTCATAATCCATACAGACGTGGTTAGTCGGCACGTAGAACAGTTTTGTATCGGGGGAATATGCTGCTGGCTGCTGGTCCTTGGAACCCAGTGCTGCCGGGCAGATATTGGTCGAGTTGACGTCTGCGCCGTTTTGATGGGTACTGTACTGCGAGACAACCTGCGGACGGCCTGACTCCATGTCGACGTGTGTCGCCCAGTTAACCGCGGGATCGTACTTCTCGGCCACCAGCAGTTCGCCGGTGACGCGATCCAGGGTGTAACCGAAACCGTTGCGATCGAAATGTACCAGAGTCTTGCGCATTTTCCCGTCAATGGCCTGGTCGGCGAGAATCATTTCATTGATTCCGTCGTAATCCCATTCATCGTGCGGAGTCATCTGGTAAACCCACTTGGCCATGCCGGTATCGGCGTCTCTGGCGAAGATGGTCATCGACCAGCGGTTATCACCAGGACGTTGTACCGGGTTCCAGGTACTCGGGTTGCCGGAGCCGTAGTAAACCAGGTTCAGCTCCGGATCAAACGAAAACCAACCCCAGGTGGTGCCGCCGCCGATTTTCCACTGATCGCCTTCCCAGGTTGAGGTACCGGAATTTTCACCAACTTTCTTACCCAGGTGGGTCGTCTTTTCCGGATCCATCAAAGTCTGCGAATCCGGGCCGGTAGAGTAGCCGCGCCAGGCTTGTTTGCCGTCGGAAATATTGTAGGCTGTCAGGTGTCCCTGAACACCGAACTCACCACCGGAAATCCCGACATATACCTTGTCGCCGAATACCATCGGCGCCGAAGTACCGGTTTCGCCTTTACCGGCATCGCCGTTGGATGTCTTCCAGACCACGGCACCGGTGTTTTTATCCAGCGCAACCAGGGTGGCATCGGCCTGGTACAAAAAGACCTTGCCGTCGGCAAAGGACAGACCGCGATTGACCGTGTCACAGCACATGACCGGAATAACGGATGGGTCTTGCTTGGGCTCGTACATCCAGTTGATGCGCCCCTCTTGCCTCAAATCCATCGAATAGACGCGATTTGGAAAGGGAGTGTGGAGGTACATCGTGTCGCCGATGATCAGTGGGCCGCCTTCGTGTCCACGCAGTACCCCGGTAGAAAAAGTCCACGCAACCTTGAGGTCACTGACGTTATCGGCATTAATCTGGTTGAGTTTACTGTAGCGGGTGTTCGCATAATCGCCGGTGGGCATCGCCCAGTTAGCCGGATTTGATGCGAGTATTGTAACCTCCTCATTGGCGTTAGCCGTTGAGATACCTAGTGTCATCGCAGTCAATATCGCAACGACAAGGCTCCTGTATATGCTGGTTTTCATCTTGGTCTCCGTTATTATTTAGCGTTAAAGCCATGTACGCAACGTAATACAACCAAATTAACTTAAGCTCTTAACATTGTTAGCCAACTTTTTTTACTTGTTGATCTTTCTACTTGAAAAACAACAAGATCTTAAGTTACTCAGATACCGTATGCGCTAAAGCTATTAATCGCCACCGGCACTGGAAATTAGAGTAGATGGCGACTTTGGGGGCCTCCAGAATCCTGCAATTGAAGCTCATATCAATTCAATCAATTGCTAAATTCTGCGAGACAAGATTGAAAGTGAATGCACACAGTCAACGTCCCCCTCGTTTCTCCCGCTAACCTGCCTTTTACATGCTCTTAATAAGCGGAAGGAAATAACTCTAAACTGAATGTTCATTCCAGTCAACAATCATACTATTCCCATTCGAGTTCGGTATGCGCCTTGGTGACATTGCCGCGATGATGGCTGTCATATAAAATCCAGCTTTTCGACTCTTCGGCGGCGACCTTGTCGACGGCGTCAGACAATCTTGCATTGCGCGCTATCATTTCCCGGGTTTCACTCAGGAGCAGGTTCAAATAACGTTGTTGAGGCTCTGCGACTGTCGCCCAGCTACCCGGCCGGCCATGCCCGGGAATAACCAGGTCGGCTTGCAATACCGCCAGTTCATCCATCGCTTTTAGCCAGCCGGTCAGACTGCCGTCCAGCGACGGGATGCGCTGCGCAAAGATCAGATCGGAGGCCCACAGGGTTCGGGTGACGCTATCGAAGATCGACAGATCGTTATCGGTATGGGCGGTTTTGTGAGCCCTGACAATCAGCCTGCGTTCACCGAGATCGATGCGCAGTTTGTCGGCAACTTCCATTGTCGGCTGTAGTGACGTCGGCATGTTTTCATCGACAAACAAGGCGCTATAACCCTCGCGATAATAGTCTCCGCGCTGCGCGAGTGCGCGCACGAAGTTCCGATGTGCGACGATGAACTCGACATCCGCAAAAGCGCTACCGCCAAAAATATGATCGGGATGTATATGCGTTAAAATCACATGCGAGACGGGGAGGCCGGTCAGATCGCGGATCGCGTCCCGCATCGCGATCCCCAGTTGCGGGCTGCCGCCGGGGTCGATTACCGCCACCGATTCGGTACCGACGATAAAGCCGATATTTGCTATATCCCCCAGGTTGTCGACACTCATTTCCTCGTGTTTGCCGAGATGCAGATAAATTCCAGGCGCAACTTCGACAAATTCGAGTTGGGGACCGTTGGCCTGCACCTCATGGGCGGCGAACAGCATCGAAACCGTTAAAACCCACAGTGCAGGGGAGCGCTGGAAGGTTCCCGGCCGATCGTTAAGTGACAAAAGCTCGACTCCTTTTCCAGTGACAGGTCATCGGGACTATTCGGGCCATCGGCAAAGCCTGGCCTCCCGGCTAGTTGTGTTACGCAATGCAATCATAACCTTCAAGGTTGCCCGACGCCACGCAGCGTGCGTTAATAGGCCTGATTTAACCCTGAATCCGTAGGTTCAGGCTAACGTCAACCATTAGGAGCGTTACATGTTTGCAGCTGTTCTATTCAATCGGAGCGCGGGGCGGCATATGCCGGGCCGAAATTTCCGTTTCGCGATCCTCGGGGTTGGATTGACCGGCCTGGCTGCCGTTGGCGCTACGGCGCATGCATTCGAGCAACTGAATGCGGCGCAGAATCTGGTGTATGGCACTGCGCACCTGTCCAATACCCGGGCAGGACAACAGATAATCTACCGGTATCGCAGCCAGAAGTCTGCCGACGACATCGTTAAGGATCGCGTTTTACTGTCGGTTAGTAAAAGCCACGATGATGACAAACGCGACGTGGTGCTCGATTTTCTATCCGCCGAGCGACACATGCCGCTTCCCGATTTTAACGGATTTCGCGGGAATCCGGTCATTATTGTGATGCTCGAACATATCGCACAGGGCTTCGGAAGGGAAACCGGCGGCGGCGTTTTGTATTTCAGAAATCGGATACGCGATGCGCTCGCCAAAGACAGCACCAGCATCGAAGAAATTAAGATGATTTACGACACCCGGACGATCAACGCGAAGCGCGTGTCTTTCGCGCCATTTGTCGACGATAGCTATCTTGCGGAGAAACCGGAATATACCGGCGCCAGGTTTTCTATTATTTTGAGCGCGGAGGTGCAGGGCGGCGTGGTAAGTATCGCTGTTAAATCCGGTCAGAATAACGTCGCTGATTTTGAACGTGAACTTGTTTTTGAGAAAATAATCGAGTAAATAGCCGAATGAACAAGGGAATACTATCCATGATCAAGAAATTCAAAACCAGTCTGGCGCTGGCCTGTTTGTTGTTAAGCCCCTATGCGTTGGCTTCGGAAACGGGTTGCAAGGATGATTTCCCTACCGCGGCCATAGCAGACTACGTACTGGGCTGTATGGCGGCAAACGGAAATACCTTCGCCTCGCTGCATCAATGTTCCTGCAGCATTGATTATATTAAATCGAAAATGACTTACAACGATTTTGAAAAGGCCCAGACCGTCATGCAGGCCCAGCTCGATGGCGGCCAGCGCGGGATCTTCTTCCGAGATTCGAACTGGGCCAAGAAACGCGTCAAGGAACTGGAAAGCTATCAGGCGGAATCCACGCTGCGCTGTTTCTGATCGACTCTACTGCATCGACAACGGCTTGTTTTCGACCTCGAGTGACTTTTCATAGCGGTTGCCTTTCGAATCCACGGCATAGACCTGCATTTTCGAAGCGGATTGCATCGCGCCCGGGACGGATTTGAAATAAAAGCGTACCACCGGGTTTTCACTCATCGAAAAATTCGTTTCGACATCGATCAGGGATCTACCATTTACCTCCGCCGTAATACTCTGCACGAAGAAGGCGGGAATATAGTTTCTCGAAACCTGGTCGAACTGCATGCCTGAATTATTAGGATGGCTGATTTTGATCACCGCTTCGGCCGAGGACTGGGTACCGTCATTGTTGGCGTCGAGCTGAATCTGCATTTTGCCGGCGCGTTTCATTGCGACCTCCATATCGGCCATGGCCGGGGCGGAGCAGCCGCCCGCCGCCTTTACAAAACGTGAAGTCATGTGCAGGCTGCCATCGCCCAGCTCGGCGATAGCCCGCACATCGGTGTATTCGTTGATTCTGATGCGGGTTTCAAGCCATTCCCAGCTACTCGCCACGTCATTGAACTTGAATATGCCGGCCAGCGGAAGTGGGTTCTTGTCGACAAACAGGTGTACCTGCTTGATATGGCTGTCGAGATCGACTGCGCGTATGACAATCGGCACGGTGGCGGCATCGTGGGCCCGGCCAGGCGCCTCCATCGAGATCACGTTATCGCCGCTCGAGATGTCGCGGTCGCCGAAATAAGCGGTTTTCAATTCTGCCCAGCGATCGTTGTTTGCATGCGCGTGGGTTGCTAACCCTATGGCGAGCAGCGCAAACAGGAAAACTCCTGTCCAGCGCTTGAGCCACAAGTTAGTTGTCGTATTGGAGTTCACGACAGCTCACCTCCAGGGTAATAATCCTTTGATTAGCATAAGATTAATTATAACCGCGAAGACGGCGATCAGCCACTGCGTAAAAATGCACGAATCCACAGGCAAGTCAGATGCATGCCCCCGTGCCCCCTGCGACCTTACAGGAGCGACGATTCACCGGTACGGGCCGCAAAACTAAACGTTCTCCAGGCCACACAACGAACTAGCGACCGCGCATTGTGTGGGCTTGCATTAGCCGCTCCCAGGGCGCGAAGATGACTCAGAAACGATTGAGGCATTTCCGCTATCTGTTAAAGTTGCCGGAATTTACCTCGTTCCGAATATTTTTATCCCTGGAGAATTACGCCGATGAATCGTCGAAACTTTCAATTAAGCCTTGTGGCCATATTCTTTTTGTTCAACAGCCTGCCATTATCCGCGCATGGACCGACCCGGCAGAAGGTGACAGAATTCATCGAAATAGATGCGCCGGCATCGAAAGTATGGGATCTAATCAAGGATTTTGACAAGGCGCACCAATGGTTACCGATGGTCGAGAGCACGACCGGCGAAGGCGGTAATGCACCGGGTGCGACACGCGTACTGTCGCTTGGGGGAGATGCGAAGGTATACGAGACCCTGAAAGCTTACAACGCCGAAAAAATGACGTATTCGTACAAGATTCCCGTTAAAACACACGATGTCAGTATTCTTCCGGTTAACAATTACTCGTCTACGATTTCGGTCAAGAATAAGGGCGGCAAGACTGTCGTCACCTGGAAGGGCGCCTTCTACCGCGGCTATCCAAACAACGACCCACCGGCAGAGCTGAATGATGAAGCGGCGATTGCGGCAGTAACCGGGCTTTATCAAGCCGGTCTGGCTCATTTGAAAGAAGTAGCCGAAAAGCAATAATGTTCTCGATTCGGCCT
>JAAESG010000485.1 GCA_024229615.1 Gammaproteobacteria bacterium
ACGTACAGCGGAAACGCCGAAACAGCCAAGCTTCGACCTAAGGTTGCGCGCATCGTATTTCTATCCTGACCCTCTGGCGGACAGCGTTGCGAATGGTTTTCGAATTCGAATTACGAATTACAGTGGAATTACAGGAATTAGAATTACAGGAATTACAGTGCAGTGAATTACAGTGAATTCACTGAATTACCACTGACTGGAATTACAGTGACACTTGGAATTACAGTGACACTTTACCATTTACACTATTTAGTGCCTAGGATATTATCCGCTTATGGCTCGTCTTCCCAGAATCACCATTCCCGGTATTGCCCACCATGTCACGCAGCGGGGTAACCGTCGTCAACGGATCTTTATTGAGGAAGACGACTACGCACTCTACCGAGACCTGCTCGCCCAACACTGCATCTCTAACGGTGTCGAAGTATGGTCCTATTGCCTCATGCCGAATCATGTCCATCTGATCCTCACGCCCGGTACCGAGGATGGTTTGTCTCGAGCCGTTGGAGAGACCCACCGGCGGTACAGTGGCTAAATCAACGCACGGCTTCGTGTCACCGGCCATTTATTTCAGGGTCGATTTGGCTCAGTTGCGATGGATGAAGCGCATCTGATGGCGGCGTTTCGATACGTGGCCATGAACCCGGTTAAAGCCAACCTCGCCGCAACCGCCGCCGACTGGCGCTGGTCGAGCACCCGAGCGCACTTGTCCGGCCATGACGATGAACTCGTGAAAGTCAAACCATTACTCGATCGTATCGACAATGTTTCGCAATTCTGCGGAAAGCGATGTTGACCCGGTATTGGAACTTGCGCTAACGAAGGGCCAGACGGTCGGTCGTCCGCTGATGAGCGACGAAGCGCTCGCTTCTTTGGAGAAGGAACTGAAGCGTCGCCTGCGACCAGCCCGTCGTGGTCGACCGAAAAAGCAGGGTGGTGGTAATGCAAATGGATAAACAGGTAAATAGTAAAGTGTCACCGTAATTTCGTAATTTCCCACCGTAATTTCCCGTTTATACACTAATTTTTCAGATGTGTCCCGTACTTTTTTTCTGGGG
>JAAESG010000486.1 GCA_024229615.1 Gammaproteobacteria bacterium
GGGGCCTGGGATTTCTCGATCTCGAAACTACGCTGGAAGCTGAAAAACAATTGCAACGCGTGAACGGCAGGCTAACACTCGAGAACGCGGCTGTCAGCGGCTATGAAATTCATGCCGGCGTCACTACCGGTGCGGCCCTCGACAGGCCATTTGTCCAGATTGGCAATCATTTCGATGGCGCCATTTCGGCGGACGGCCAGATCATGGGCTGCTATCTGCACGGACTGTTCGACGAAGCAGACAGCCGCGCAGCTATTCTGCGCTGGGCCGGGTTGCAACAGGTGCAGGAACTGGATTACCACCAGATCCGCGAAAATGCTATCGAACAGCTCGCCGATGAACTCGAGCGCGCACTCGATCTGGAGCTTATCAAATCTTATCTGACCTAGCCCGCATTTCTCACACCACTCGTTGCGAGACGACGAGAGGTCGTGCCCTGCCTGTGTTTTGCGCACCCTCCGAACATTGCTTGCAGTTACCGGCAACCAATGTTCGGAGGGTGTGCAGGCATAGTTGACACTATGTCGAGCACTCTAACCGAGCCAAATGCAGGCAGGGTGCGGCATAGCGTCGTCGCAGTAGAAGGGTGGTGAGAAATGCGGGCTAGTAACCGGAATAGGAAAAATGCATGAAGTCTTTTTGCCTGCCCGGAATTTCCCCGCCCCATTTAAAACCATGACGTTTCATTTCAGTGACGATAGGGCTTTGCGCATGCAGCGATAAATCATGACCGCGTATCCACTCCCCTCCCTTCCTCAGAACGCAGTGAGCACCAAATTCCAGACAGTTTTCATAGAGACCGTTGTTTTGTGGGTTAACATCGATTGCGATGCCAAACGAATGGTTACTAAACCCTGTCCGGTTTCCATCGGCATCCAGAGCTCCTTTTGTCTTACCTACGCGATACCCTTTAACTTCCTCTATCGCCTGTCCGGCTTGAATCGCATTCGAGATGGCGACTTCAACACTGTGGGCAACCTGCTTACACAATTGCAGGTGACGAGTTCCACCAATTGATACGGAAACCTGATCTTCGCGACAAACCGAACAGCCTGTTTGCTCATCAATTTCATCCGCTGTCAGATCGCTGTAAGATTTTCTAATCTCTTCGTACTCGACAACGGATTTCTGGTAGGCATTCCACTTGTAGCTTGAGTAGCTACAAAGTCTGTCGTCAGCCGATACAGATGCAGCATTTACAAACAGCAATGTGACGGTAACTAACCAACGCATCAGTTGACCCTGTATTCAACTTCCTCTGTCCCCACGGGCGAGTCCTTGCCACGCAACTGGACTTCCGCTCGCGCTTTAAACTCTCCCCTGGATACCTTCCAGTAATATTTGGAGTCGTTGGTGGTGGCCACGAGCTGGTCGTTGACATACCAGCGAACAGTCTCGATATCGCGGCTTCGTGTGAGTGCAAACTCAAAATACTCCTGTTCATCCGGTATTCTGGGATCCATCGCAAGCATCAAGCCCTTGCTCGGTTTGCGAATTCTGGGCTCCGATTCCAGTTCAACGCGTCCCACGGGGCCGCTACCCGACAGAAACCATTCATCTCTCGCCTCGCAATTATCTTGCTCCGGCAGACCGGACTCGATGCAGACTCGCTGTCGATTGAGATTGCCGCTCAAATAAAGTGGCCGGACCTCCCTGAAGCGGTTGAGTTCGTTGAAAATAGAACGCAGCACCAGTGCGGGGCCGGACGAACCGGTCACATCGCTCATCTGCGAATAATCCAGGTTTCCAAACCAGACCCCGACCGTAAAACGGTCATTAAACCCGATCGCCCAGGCGTCCCGATAGTCGCTGGAAGTGCCGGTTTTTACCGCAGTCTGGTGAGGAAAGTTGAGCACCGAATCCCAGCCGAATTCCTTTTCCCTCGCGCCCGGATCGGAGATTATATCAGCAACCAGGCTGGTCACGTCTTCGGACAGAACACGATAAGAGCCATTGTTGACATGCTCTCCCTCGACGAAGGACAGCGCTTTGAAATCACCCATTCTAGCCATAACTGTATAAGCCTGGACCAGCTCGTAAAGGGCCAGCTCGCCGTTACCCAATGCCAGGCCATCACCGTAAAAATTGGGGTGTCCCGACAGGCTTTCGACCCCAAGGTCCCGTAACAGCGACAGAAATTCAGCACCGCCCACATACTGAACCGCTTTGAGCGCAGGGATGTTGAGCGAATTGCCGAGTGCCTCGCGCAGCGAAATGAGACCATAGTGACCTCGACTGTAATTATGGTAAGAGTGCATGCCGAGGCCCACGCTTTCTTCCAGGGGTGAATCGTCGAGCATGGTTGCCGCGGTCCAGCCATTTCTGATTGCACTGGCATACAACAGGGGCTTCAAGGTAGAGCCGGGCTGTCGTTTAACCGTGACCGCGTCTATCTTGTTAAACCTCCTGTCATCCGCGCCGGCATAACCTACGACCCAGGAGAGAATTTCATTGGTCTCATGGTTGACGATAAGCATCGCTCCGTTGGCGACGTTATTGTGTTTCAAGCTATCGAGCCGAGTATCGAGTATGTTTTGCGCCTTGACTTGCAGGTCCAGGTCAATGGTGGTGTCGATAACGCCCGAGTCGCTTACGCGTTTCTGCCTGGCGGCTTCGGCATAGTGGATAAAATGAGAAACATCGGGTTTATCACGAGCCCGCTTAAGCGTGATTTCATGAGCACTAATCTTCCCATGGGCTTCCTTGGTCAGATCCAGTCTGTCCGCCAGATTACGGATTGCCCGATCCAGGCTCGCGACCTGTTTCATCGGGTCGAGCCATCTGGGTGACCGGAGCAGAACCGCGAGCGCCATCATTTCCTTCTGATTCAGGGTCGAAACATCGCGATCAAAGTAGTAACTGGCAGCCTGCACCACGCCTCTGCGTCTCGCCTTGTAGGGGACTTGATTGATGTAGAACTCCAGGATATCCAGTTTTGAAAATCGATTTTCCAGTGCCATCGCCTCGAATCCTTCCAGCCAGCGGGACCAGATAGTCCTCGGTCTGGGCCGTATCATTCTGACCACCTGCTCGGTTATCGTACTCGCGCCGCGGACCACTTCACCGGCAAGCAGATTCTGTCTGGCCGCGTTCAGACGGGCCAGCCAGTCAATCCCGGTGTGCTCGAAAAAGCGTTTGTCTTCCGAGCGCAGGATGGTCGATACCAGAAATTCGGGAAGCTCGTGTAATTTGACAACTTCATGCAGGTTCCAGTGGTTTTCATAGGTAACGTTTAGCGGGCGACCGTTTCGATCCAGATAAACATTCTTTCGGGCAACCTGGACGAGATCGGCCAGGCTGGAGGGTGCCGGCTTCATCGACAGCATAGTCGCAAGCAGCAGGACCAGTCCCGCCACAACCACGCACAGCAGGAATAGTTTCCCTGGCCCACGCATGGAGGAGATCTCAATGGCCATTATTGATTGACGACCAGAGTTGCGGGCAGGCCTTTTCCATAAACATCCGGGTCATACATTTCTTCCGCGTTTACCGCCATAACCGCGAAGTTACCTTCGGCGATCGCTTGCGAAGTGTAAGATAAATGGTAATTTCCCGCCGGCAGGTAATCGGCATAGAATCTGGCCGAGTCATGCCTCAACTCCTTGTGGTAAAAACTCCAGAAGTAGCGACCGTAGTAAGACCAGTCGGAAAAATTGTAAAACCAGGAATCCTCAGCGACCTTGAATGCACCCTTGTCCGCGTCGACCTGGGATGCGGTCGCCAAATCGGTATTGACCGGCTCCAACCCGCCAGGGATAGGGTCATCGACGACGACAAAATGACGCGCCGTCGGCAGCGAAACAAAGAGGTCGACTTTAACCACGTCACCACGCCGCACACCCATCGGGCTTTGCAGCAGGACGAACTTGCCATCACGCTCGACCGAGTACTCTCGGCGAATTTCAATCCCGGAATTGATACGCGATGCATTTTCCTGCTTGAGGTCGTAGGCAATCCTGGCGGAGTAATACAGGCGTCCCCGGCCTTTCCTGTCGATCTCGAGTTTTGCCGAAAGCCCTTCATCGGCGTCGCGCATGTCGCGGCTGAGCATCACCAGCTGATCGGCCTTCGCAGAGAACCGGGTGCTGCCGATGGATTCATCGTTAAACTTGACCACGACATCCATCGCCGGCTCATCCGCTTCGTAAATTGACGCGTAGTCGATCAGCGCATTCAGGCAGAACACGTTTTCCTGGGTGTTTTCCCAATGTTCCCTGTTACCCCTGCCCTGGGTAATGCTGCGCACCAGCTTGAAAGGGATATCGCCAATCGAAGCAGCGCCTGCCGATTCGGTTTGCGCCGCAAGCAGGCTGCTCAGAATCGAACAATTCGAGCGCATTGGTGTGGCCAGCAGGTAGCGGTAACTATCGTCCCATGCTTCGTTGAACTGAAATTTCCCGCCCGACTGGCTGGCGTGGCCGAGGATCGAATCAAGCGTGGACTTGACCGTACTATCCGATACGCCTTCGGTTTTAATCGCGGCCTGCAGAAAATGAGATTTTCCAAACAAGTCCATTTCCGGCAGGTGGGTTTCGTGTCGTGCAACATCGCCGCTACCAATCCTGCCCGCCTCGGACAATGCCGCCAACGCGACCGCCCTAACCGACGAGGCCATGCCCCTGCTGTAAAATGTCGGAAACTCATCGCGTCGCAGCAAGCCCTGCAAGTAACCGTGCAGCCGCTCCTCTACCTGCGTCGGCACCGGGTGGCCACTCTTGCGCAACCAGTTGAATCCCATTGCGGTATACGCGGAAAGGTAGGGGCTCACATGAGAGTTAAACGGAATCCAGTATACCATTCCACCATTGGGGGCCTGGAAATTAGCGGCTGCCGACAGCGTCTGATCAACGTCTTGCTGCGGTTCCGGCCAACGGGTTTCTTCATCGAGGTACTCTTCCAGCTCGACATAAGAGTTGGCCAGAATTGCTCTGGTCAGCCGTTGTTCCCAGCACAGGTAGGGATAATCCCTGACATAGCGGAAAGCGCCATCCAGATTGCCGATCACCGAAGGTGACAATGCGGCACCTATATAACCGACATCGGTATGAATCCCGTGCGGAACCTCGACCGAGACCTCGGTTGAGTCGGCGGTCGTGGTGCCATTGGTTGCGCCCACTTCCAGCGAGCGTCGCTTGTTCACCGGCAGACTGTGAACCACGGCATCCCCGTCAAGTTGATCCTTGCCGTCAATTTTAAAACTCAGTTTGCCGTCGCCCTGGGTTTTAATCGGTACCCAGACGCTCTCGCGCTTGAACGCGGCGATATCCAGGTCGAAGGAAAAACTGGTCTGCTGATCTGGCGTTAGCGGTCCTGCCACGCTCACATCCACCTTTAGCCTGCGTAACTGGTCGCTGCGGTTCATGACACTGAAGCCTGCTTTGAATTGATCACCCTCGACAACCTGGTTGGGCATGACCGGCCTAATTTCGGTCGGGCGATTGACCTTGAAGTTGACATCCCCCAGCCCCATGCGGTCGTCTCTGGTGACCGCGAAAGCAAAAATTCTCCAGCCGGTCAGGTTATCCGGAACCTCAAATTCAATTTCTGCGCGCCCATCCGTATCTGGCGAAATACCCGGGTTCCAGTAGCTAACGAACTTGAAAAGATTGCGCAGCTTCGAATTCCCGGAACCACCGCCACCGGGGTTCGCCCCCTTCTTCTCAAACTTCTGTCGGCCGACCAGCCGGCTGATCAGGCTGTAATTCATGACGTCCAGGCTATCGAGGCGATTAAACCCGGCGTAAGGGTCGTAGTAATTGTCACCGTGGCGGTTAAGCGCCAGCACCGATTCGTCAATGACGGCTACCGCAATCTCGAAGTTTTCGTCCCGAGCTCCTTGCGCCGGCTTTGCTTGAATTTGTATTTGCGCCTTGACTCGATCCCTCGGTTTATAAACCTCCTGGTCCGTGGTAACGCTTATCTCTAGCTCCTTGTAGGGATCGCTAACCTTGGCGGCGACATAACCCATGCGGTAAGTCGGCTTACCCAGGTCTACCTTGTCGGGGCTCAACGGCATATCAACGCGTGGAGAAAGCGCCACCACCGAAAGATAAAATCCGGGCAGATACTCGGGTTTGATCGGTACCTCGATGATCGGCGTCCCGGTTTCGAGGATCTGGGTCCAGCTCTCGAGAATACCGTAGCGCTCAACCGTAATCAGCGCCGTGGCACCGGGATAGGGATTCTTGACCAGGTATCTTGCCGTCTGGCCTATCTGGTAACTGGTTTGCTCGGGCACGATTTGCAGGCTGGCGTCATCCGCCTGATCCCAGACCACGTTACCCCTCCCGGTAACCCAGCCATGCAGGGTGGTTTTATGCTCCCGGTTCCTGCTGTCTTTTATCGATGCGACGAATTGATAGTAACCCGGGTGCTCGGGTCTGAATTCGCAGGTCGCTGCCGCATCGACGCTGCTTATTTCGCAACTCGTTTCCGCCACCCATGCCATGATGTTTTTCGTCAGGTAGGCATTACCGGGGCCTTTCACGCGCGATGCCTTGAATTCACGGTGGTTGATCGCAATCGAGACATCGACATCAGGCACCAGTATCCCATGCTGATCGACAACCAGGGTTTCGAGCCTGGCCGGCTTGCCTTTTTCGTATATCCAGCTCGTGTTTCGCAAGCCGACAAATCGGTCCCTGCCCGCATAATCGGCGCTCGACGACGACGCGACAAACTTACCCCGGTCGTCCTTGACCGCCGATTCAACCATGACAGAACCGAAATATATACCGGTTTCCGGCAGGGTAAAAGCGTCCTCGTACTGGCCAAAATCGTCCAGCTTACCGCGTATATCCAGCAGGTTGCTCTGCGCGCTACCCAGGTAGCGCGTGGCGCTGGCGCCAAACGTGAATCCTTTAGCCACAGGATTTTCGGTAGTGAAATCTTTTATCTTCAGTTTTGCGGTCAAGCGGACTTCAGCGTCGCTAAAAGGACCACCCGAATGAAGTGTCGCCAGCGAGGAAACCTCAACCCGGTCATTGGCTCTGAAAACCTCACCGTTCAATTCGGTCTTTACCTTGAACGGCGAAGGCGTGAAATCACTGACCAGCACGGACATAGGCGTCCAGCTTAGTTTGCGGCTTGCGTTATCGAGCGTTATCGCCGGTTGCAACTTGAATCGATACCAGCCAACCGCGGCTTGTTGCGGCACCTTGAACTCGCCGTCAAAGGCGCCGAAATCGTTTAATTCAATTCCGTTTTTACCATATACGACCTTGTTCTGCGGGTCGATCACCTGGAGTTCGTAGCTGGATTTGGCCGGGGATACCCAGTGCTTGTTGCTTTGATTCCTGACATAAATTTTGAACTGGATCGTATCGCCGAGCTTGTAAATGCCCTGCGCGGTGGTACCCCATGCATGGGTATGTCCACCTTTCTTGCGCAACCACGAGTAGATGCCGCTACTGTTTACCGAAAAATGACCGCTCAGCGGCAAAACGGCAATATCGCCGCCATATTCCACCCTCGCAAAAAAGCCCTGCCGTCCATGGTTATAACCACCGTTGATTAAGTCGAGATCGGGGTCGAACTGCTCCAGGCCGGGCAGCATCGCCACGCCGTCTGCATCGGTTACCGCGTTGACATCCAGCTTGACCAGGCTGGAAATCGATTCGTATGAACCCTTTAGCAGTGAAACCCTGGCACCCGCTACGGACTTGCCGTCAGAAAATTTTGTGACCCATACCTGGGAATTAAAGTGGCCGGCTTTAAAGTGAACCTGATATGGCGTCACCTGCGCCAACACCTCGGGGTCCCGGTACCAGTTGGGAGGAACCGGATCGGGATGCAGCCTACCGAAGACCATGCCGCTGTCATCCACTCCGAGTAGCTCACGCACGCCCAACGGCACCGCGTAAGCGATATCCTCGGCCTGTTCAATTTCGATTTCACGCTTAAGACCTCTTTTCTCCGCCTCATCCCCAAGCTTGTCATAGTTGACGGTGACTTCATTCAAATTAGTAACGTAGAGCGGCACGTCACTGTCGACACCCTTCTCCAGGACAGCAACGCGATGATTGAGGCGTAAATTGGGTTCTCTGTGGGCTGTAAAAAAATCGAAAGCTATTTGACTCTCCAACGGGCGATTAAATTCGTCTCGCAAATGCTCGGTATCGACTCTGATGGAATATTTTTTGTAGGCCTGCAAAAGTTCCGGCAGCCAGACGTTGTAATCCCTTCCCTTGCGATGCGCATACCTCAAATGGCTCCAGTCACTAACATTCTCCCACGGGTCGTAATCCTTTCTACCGCCATTGAGCCGGGGTTCGAACTCGATATGATTCTTCACCATGGAATTCAAAACCGGCGCGGAAAATACCAGCGCAATTCGCCTCAGTGGCGCACAGCGGGTCTCTATATAATCCTCATTGTCGCTCGGCAACATAGATTCGAAAGTCAACAGGCGCTCCGCACCCTGACCCTTCGGTGTACAGGTAATACCCAGAAATCTGAATTCCGGGTAGGTATCGAAAGTGACCACGGTACGCTGTTCTACTCCAACCTCACCCCCCTCGCTTGACTTGAGCCCCGGTGACACTACGAGAGACATCTTCGTATCCAGCGGTAATTCCTGCCTGGCCTCCACGACCCAGGCTTTACGCGCTTCCTCACCATCGATGCTGGCCAGCTGATCATTGACCAGCGGTTGCTCGGTTTCGTTCGTCAATGCCATCCACCAGGGCAGTGTCCTCGGCATATTGTCGGGGTAGGCAATTACACCGACAACCTCGGCACCATAGGCGGACTTTTGCTGCATGGTGATCGCCGCTTCAAGCGAAGATTTGGTCACCGGCTGGTTGAAGGTGACCTGAATCATAGGTGTCCCGGGACTTAACCAGTTAACAAAGCGGCTGTAGGTCACTTTTGGTCTGGCGGTGGTAAACGAATGCGCGTATTCATCCCATAGTTGTGCGCCATCCTCGGTACTGATACCAGGCTTCATGATGACGTCATAAGAGGTGGCCTGCTTCATCTTGTCTTCCTGGCGAAGCTGACAGGCCAGCGCACTGGTATTGAGCCAGCGCCATTCACAGTTAAGCGCGGGGGTTATTGCGACCGGGATATCACTCGATTCGCGCTCCATTCTGCCAATCGGCACAACCGGCCGGTCAAACTGGAACACGATCTGTTGGCCGGCCTGAACGTCATCGCCTTGCGGGGTCACCCGCAGAATCTTCAATCCCGAAGCACGCGCCACATCCGCGGAGTCAAAAGCAAGCATGCTGGACAACTCGGCATTGCGCTTACGGTACAACTCGAGCAGACAGGCTTCCGCTTGCTTGAAGTCCAGGCTGCAGGACTGGTTTCGTTTTAACAACCAATCGAGTTGCCTGGATTTGAGATCCTGCGCGGATTCGTCCACCGCTTGCCCCATAAGCTTGCGATACAAGCTGGAGAGTTTCATATCCTGCCTGGACAAGCGCTCGGATTTACAGATGACATGTTCGACGGTATGTGACGCTTTCGCACAATCGAAGCTCGGATCAACAGCCCAGGCGACGGTGGAGAGCGAGGAAAGAAGGTACAGCGTGCCGGCGACAGTTATTCGTTTCATGTTCCTGATTACTCCCTGTTACTCCCAACTCCCCACAAAGTTTTCAAATGCCAGAGTGAATTCCGCTACACGGGAGGCAATGACAAGAAGGCATTTAGTCTATTCGTTACTATCACTTTCTACATTGCCGCTAAACCAGACAGTGTCAACGCCCCGGTTGTTCAAGAATGGAGCAACTGGAGACCCACCTACAGCTTTCGTTGTCGGCGTTTGTAAAGTGAAAGGAGATTTTAACAGAGTCCGAATACCAACGCGGAGCTTTCCCGCTTTGGCGACATATTCCCTTTTGGTATCGGCAACCACTATCACCAAATAGTGAATTTCGATGAATTCTGGGGCGCGAATTCACGAATTCCGGCAACAGCACAACCCCATCCCGATGGCAAGTTTCAATCTCGTATAGGGAAATGGCCCGCGGCGTGTCCACATTCATGATCGAACCTCGTCAAAATCCGTGCAGACAGTATTTCTAATTCAGGCAGAACACCGGTAGTCTTATTTATATAACCTGTCCCCGGGGCTCGCGCCATCACAACATCCAGCTTTCGAGCTGATTAGTTATTTTTATAGAGGCACAATTTAGATTGAATTGTGTTGACCGTTAAAGTTGGTCACAATCGCCGACGCACCTCAGCTTCCCCCGGAGAACAGCTACAATGTTGGATACTAATCCCTTCGCCGAACTTTCGGCTATGATCCCGGCCGCGGTCATGCAAGCTTATGTTGTGGCAATGTTCCTGGCGGTGGTCGGCGGTACCATCATCGACACGATTCACAAAAAGAGCGCTCAATACTTCTTTGAAAACGCTCAAAAGGCTCAGCAATCAGCCAGGCGTACCGTAACTGGTGGCGAAAAAGCCTCGTTGGCTATTGCTACCCTGACCAACGAAGTGTTGACTTCTTCCGAGTTTTGCAATCCGCAGCGCCGCATGTCACACCTTTTGACGATGTACGGTTTTGTCACCTTCTTGGTCACCACGGTAATCTTGATTTTCGCCTACCCGACACCCGCTGAGGCCGCTCCCGGGCTGCTCGTGGTTCTTTGGCATCTTGGCGCCCTGATGGTCTGTATCGGCGGCTACTGGTTCTGGTTCTTCATCCGCTGCGATGTGAATTCCGAGGGCAATCCCTGGTATCGCCTGGTGCGCGCCGATCTGTTCATACTTTCGCTGCTTGGCACAGCAACTTTTGCGCTGCTGTGGTCATTCGGACAGCCTTATGTCGGCTGGGGGACCCTGTTTTTCGCCCTCTTCGTTGTATCGAGCACCATGCTGTTTACCACCGTGCTATGGTCCAAATTTGCCCACATGTTTTTCAAGCCGGCGGCGGCCTACCAGAAAAAAATCACCAAGGCAGATGGTTCGCAAGAGAATCTACCCGATCTGGGTGAGCTGACAGATCCGGCTGTCCAAGCCAAGTATCCGGATATCCCGACATACATGGGTGATAAACCATCCAACATGGGGCTTGGAATCAAGCGTGAATCTCCAAACCATTATTAGAACTGTGATTAACTGTTTGATTTAGAAAGAGAAATATTATGCCTACATTTGTATATATGACTCGTTGCGATGGTTGTGGACATTGCGTTGATATCTGCCCTTCGGACATCATGCACATCGACCCGACCCTGCGCCGCGCATACAATATCGAGCCAAACATGTGCTGGGAGTGTTACTCCTGCGTCAAGGCCTGCCCGCACAATGCGATCGACGTCCGCGGTTACGCTGACTTTGCCCCGCTCGGCCACTCGGTACGAGTAATCCGTGACGAGGAAAAAGGTGTCATTGCGTGGCGGATCAAATCCCGCAACGGTGAAACAGACATGAATCTGCTGGCGCCGATCACGACAAAACCCTGGGGCCAGGGCATTCCGAAACTGGCCGATGTGCCTGAACCCAGCCAGGAAATGCGTGACAGTCAATTGTTGTTTAACGAGCCAAAGTATGTCCGCATGGACGACGGCGATTTGCATACCCTGGAGTCTAACGGGCTTCAAATGAAAGCAGGGGTTTACTACTAATGGCTAAAACTATCGTAGAAGACAATATCGATATCCTGGTCGCGGGTGCTGGCCTCGGTGGCACCGGTGCCGCTTTCGAGGCGCGCTACTGGGGTAAGAATAAAAAGATCGTTATCGCCGAAAAAGCCAACATCGACCGTTCCGGTGCCGTGGCGCAGGGTCTGTATGCGATCAACTGCTACATGGGAACCCGTTTCGGTGAAAATAATCCCGAGGATCACGTACGTTACGCACGGATCGACCTGATGGGTATGGTTCGCGAAGACCTGCTGTTTGATATGGCGCGTCACGTCGACTCGACGGTACACCAGTTCGAAGAATGGGGTATGCCGATAATGCGCGATCCCAAGTCCGGCTCCTATTTGCGCGAAGGGCGTTGGCAAATCATGATTCACGGTGAATCCTACAAGCCGATGGTAGCCGAAGCCGCGAAGAAGTCGGCCGACAAGGTATTCAACCGTATCTGTGTCACCCATCTGCTGATGGATGATTCCAAGGAAAACCGCGTCGCCGGTGCTGTCGGCTTCAATGTGCGTACCGGTGATTACCATGTATTCAAATCCAAAGCCGTTATCGTAGGTGCCGGTGGCGCCTCGAACATTTTCAGGCCACGCTCGGTGGGCGAAGGTGCAGGGCGTGTCTGGTATGCGCCGTGGTCATCGGGCTCGGCCTACGGTCTGATGATCCAGGCTGGCGCGAAAATGACCCAGATGGAAAACCGCATCGTACTGGCCCGATTCAAGGACGGCTATGGCCCGGTTGGTGCCTACTTCCTGCACCTGAAGACTTATACTCAGAACTGCAACGGTGAAGAGTACGAATCGAAATGGTTCCCTGAGCTGCAGAAAATGGTCGGCAAGGAATATCTGGATCCGGAACTTTCACACGCAACCCATCGCCCCATCCCGACCTGCCTGCGTAACCACGCGCTGATCAACGAGATAAATGCCGGTCGCGGCCCCATCCACATGGTAACGATGGAAGCCTTCCAGGATCCGCATCTGGAAGAGATCGGCTGGCACAACTTCCTCGGTATGACCGTTGGTCAGGCCGTATTATGGGCGGCAACTGATGTCAATCCGAAGTACGAGAACCCGGAACTGACAACCTCCGAACCTTACGTCATGGGTTCGCACGCGACCGGTAGTGGCGCCTGGTGTTCCGGTCCCGAAGATGTTTCACCTGATGAGTACTTCTGGGGTTACAACCGTATGACCACGGTCGAAGGTCTGTTCGGTGCCGGTGACGCCGTCGGCGGTACACCGCATGCATTTTCTTCGGGTTCATTTACCGAAGGTCGCCTGGCTGCCAAGGCCGCGTGCAAATACATCGACGATGGCAAGGCCGAAGGCATTCGTATTTCGCAGGAGCAGATCGATAATCGCAAGGCCGAGATCTTCAAACCAATGGAACATTACAAGGTTTACCGAAATGAGATTGTTGCCGGTTCGGTCAGCCCTAATTACATCAACCCGCGCCAGGGTCTGGATCGCTTGCAAAAGCTGATGGACGAGTACGCCGGGGGCGCAACCGCTAACTACATGACCAACGACAAGCTTTTGCATATCGGTCTGAAGAAATTGAAGTTGCTGGAAGAGGACCTGGAGAAGATTGGCGCGGAGAATATCCACGAGCTGCTGCGTGACTGGGAACTGAAGCATCGTCATCTTGCTTCCGAGTCCGTCGTGCAACATACATTGTTCCGCAAGGAAACCCGTTGGCCGGGTTACTACTACCGTGGCGATGCCCTGAAACTGGATGATGAGAACTGGCATGTTCTAACCGTTTCGCGTCGTGATCCCAAGACAGGCGAGTACACTATGGAAAAAGCGCCTTGCTACCACCTCGTGGGCGACGACGAGTAATACTCGATGTCACCGAGGGGTGGCGTCATCCACGCCTCCCCGAGCGAAAAAGATCAACATGACTGTTGGTCTTTTTTTATATGCAACATTACTGTCTAATTGAATTCCCCCCGGGGAGATGGAGTTATCGGCAACTGAAGCCTGGTTATTGTAGAGAGTTTGTATGAATATCATTGACAAGACCGATGAAGAGCTTGAGAGAATCGCTTTTCCCATGTGGGATGATTTGATCAAGTATTCCAACAAGGGGCAGTACGGAAAATTCATTCTGAACTTTTCCTATGACCTGTTGCTTGGCCTTAACGAAGTTGAAGTCGGTAAGCAATTTGCCAAAAGTGAATTGACTCGAAACCTTTCCCCTGAGTACGATTTTCTTGGCTATATCCGTCGAGGCGAGCACGTGACTTGCCTGTTCAGAGTTAGCAGTACCAAGAAAGAAGGTGAATGGCTGGGACGTATGGTCATCGGTTTTGAAAGAGGTGAAGTCAAAATTTTTGCAGCGGCCATTTTTTAGCCTGCATATGTCATCACTCGGGATACTGGTAACAAATACAGGCTAAAGGTATGGCGGATATGAGTAACGAAATTGTTGAAGACGGCAAGTATGTTGAATTGACCTACAAGGTCATCGACCAGAATTCTGGTGGTGTCCTGACTCAGGTGGAATACCCATTGGGATATGTGCACGGCACCAACGAGGTACTGGCGCCGACGGTAATGGCGGAGCTTGAAGGCAAATCAGCCGGTGAAGTAATCGAAGTACCCATCGATTGCAACCAGCTATATGGCCCGCGTGACGAATCCCTGGTGATTACCGATAGCATTCAAAACGTTCCTGAGGAATATCGGGAAGTTGGCATGTCCATCCTGATGGAGAACGAACAGGGGCAAACCAAGTCTTTCCTGGTTACCCGTGTCGATGCGAAGTCAGTGACTATAGACGGTAACAATCCACTGTGCGGACGTGAAGTCATTTTCCGACTGGAGATATTGCTGGTTCGTGAAGCGACGGATGAAGAAATCCAGCATGGCGGCAAAATAGAAGAGGGCCCCGAACTCGAAGGCGTCACCCAGGTGCCTATTAACTAATCAATCCGCCTTCAAGAGAATCATGCCTGAACAATCCGCCCTCACCGAAAGCCAAGAGTGTCGCTTCTGCCTATCCAAATCCGGACGTCGCATTATGATCGAGGGGAAATATGGCTTTGCTGCCTGGGACAGACACCCAGCCAGTGACGGGCACTTCCTGGTCATCCCGTATCGGCATTTTTCCGATTACTTCGAGATCACCGATGAAGAACGCGATGAACTGTGGGGGCTGGTCGCCGAAGGAAAAAAAATAGCCGATGAAAAGCATAACCCCGACGGTTACAATATCGGCATCAATGTCGGGAAATGGGCCGGGCAGTCGATTCCTCACCTGCATATCCATGTTATTCCCCGCTACGAGGGAGACGTGGAGAACCCGAAAGGCGGGGTACGTGGCGTCATCCCCCAAAACAAGCTCTACACGTTCAATCCAGACTAACACGCTTTTCTCACCGGTGTTCGATACCCTCTCGACGAACATCGGACAGACCTGACCGTGGCTTAAGAAAAGCTCATCGCACAACAGCGGGAAATTTTGGCTGTCGCAAGCCAAAAAAAAAGGCAAGGATTAAAACCCTCGCCGATTTTCGCGGTACTTTCCCTTAACTTACAGGGTTGCGCCAGACCTTAAGAGCTAGAGCAACCGAATTGGATCAAGGACGTTTAGGCGTCTCGTATTTGACCTCTTTTTGAAATGATTCCCAGACGGTTTCATAACCGACGAAGCCTTTTTCATTGGCTTCCATCTGGCGGGTAACAACATAACGTGACTTACCATCTGGAACCTTGGGTCTGGTTTTCTTTTGCTCGCTCATAAATAACCTATGCGTATCAATTTATCTGTTGAAATTCATCCGGAATAGAGAGCACAGAAACTTGTCACTGCAGGCCATCCGGGGTCAGTAATGCGGCTTTTTAAGGGTAAGAATTATATCAGTATCAGGTAAGAAGTCCCATCACTCCTTTTTATGCATCGAACACTGTATTGAATGGGTTTTGCGATCCGTGCATGCCGTACTAAGGTGATATAACCGTTGGAAATAGTTATAGTTTCAATCGGATACAGTAGTAACCATGTCCTGTATGGCTCTCCATTAAACCAACAGAACCGGTAGCAATTCTGAAACAATCCCTGTCAAGTCAGAGTAACCATGATTGCCCCGGGAATGTGTCTACTCATAAACCTCTATATCCAGAAATTATCGAGTAAAGTTCACAGATTCATCAGCTAATGATTCACAGAGGCCAGCATTCGAACTGGAAAAAACAGTTTCAGATTTATCGACGATTGCCGCTAGACAAGCCCCGAATCAAGGGCTCAGTGTCGACTAAAAACCAGAAAATATCAATCGACACCAAGCCCCTGATTTTGTTGATTTCCGATTTATTAGGGCCTGTGTTCCAGATCGATCATGATTTCGTGAAAAGTCGTTTTAGAAATTAATCCCTCCAGGATAATTCCGTTTGGCCTGCCAAATCCAATCCGTGAGCGGACCAGTTTTTTGAATAAATGAACCGCGGCATTGTCTATCGAACCCAAACTTTCTTCACGAATGACATGACCCTGTAGAGTTTCATCCTCCGGATTGTCTAGTAATGACAGGTCACTAATGTTGAAATCCGAATCAACCGCCCAGATCTCATCGTGAGTACCTGTTCTGCGGAAGAACACTGATTCATCGATAGAATCAATTTCTGCACAAATCTCGTAAGCACAGACCAGATGCACCTTTTCGCGTAATGCACAGGGTTTTGAGGAAAATCTCAAACAGGGGCCTGGTTCGATTCCGAGTTCGATAAGATTTGAATTTGTCATGATTGTTCTCCAGCTCCGATTAAAGTCGTGCGGAAGCTATATCGGAGCAAGAGATACAACTAACGCTTTAGCAGTATTTATTTCCCGCCCCGCAAGTTGTTACTTAAATCGGCGGTATATTCTGGGTAAAAAAAAACCCGCAGCAGCTTCACTAATGCGGGTTTTTCAAATCAATCACCTCGCTTTAGCTACATTTATTTCGCGCCTGCAAGCTGAACTCAAATCAGCGCGTTCGGGCAATAATAGTCAACCAAAAATTGAAGTCAAGATTGATCGGAGATTCAGAAATTCAACGGGCTAGTCTTCTCACCACCGAACAGGATAGTGAAAACAGGTATAACAACGATAATTGGGACCAACCGGTACCTTAGGTAATTGACCGCCATCATGGACCCGGCGATCAACCTCAAATGCAATCAAGCCGGCGGTGTCGATTGGTTTCTTTTCATGTAGCCGAAGCCCTTTTCGGGCGTAGCGATAAAAGTTTGATGATGTCCTTGTAGAGGAACTTTTCCTCCAGCAGATCCAATCCCGCGGCTTCCAGGTATTGCTCTGTATCGCGATCGAAGGCGGCACCGTAGGCAAACCGCACCCAGGGTTGCCAAAGTTTCATGATGAATCGCCGTAAGGGATTTTTCGAAAATACATACTCGAGAATATGGATGGTACCGTTGGGGCGACATACCCGGCGAAGTTCTTCCAGGGCGGGCTGCTGGCACTCGGCATCGAGTACACAGAAAAGAAAAGTGGAAACGATGCTGTCAAAACTATCGTCAGCAAACTCCATCTTCATCACATTCATTTGCTGCAATTCGACCGCTACAGCCAGCTTTTCCCGGCGTTGCCGGGCGCGCTCAAGCATTGCCGGGCTAAGGTCGATGCCGGTGACCCTGGCATTTTCAGGATAAAAAGGGAAATTACGTCCGGTGCCCACGCCTGCATCAAGCAAGTCACCCTCCAAATCCCGAAATAGTATCCGGCGTAACGGCCTGTAACGACTATTTTCGAATGGCAGGTCCAGGATGTCATAAACTCGGGCGATGTGATCATAGCTTTTCCCCTGCACTATATAACCTCGATGTAATTTCCTATCCTCCACCAGACCGAATGGATGCAATGGTTCATGCTGGATAATTCAGGTTGCAAATTCCTGGTTACCGAAAAACTAACCGTTCGAATGATCAGTTATACCTGATTTGCCCAGATCATCAATGACCCTGTGCTTTATGTTGCTAACATCCGAAGGTAAAAAGTCCATGTGATATTTTTTCCTGACGCCATAGTCCGTCAGTGTGTAATGATAGGTCGGCTGTATGCCGTGCAGCGAAAGGCAGCTTTTTACACAGTGCAGATGGCAGCCATCAAATGAAATGATCTTGCGGCCGGATTTCGCTTTTTTTAGCAGAGATTTAACGCCGCCACCCACGCCCGCAATACAGGACATTTCTGCAATTTTATCTCGGTCAAGTTCGATCGCTAATCGATTTGCCAACTGGGCTATGTTTGAGCAGCCCGAGCAGGAATACACCAGGGGCAATTTATTTCGACTTCTTTGTTCCATCGCTCGTTTCCTGTCCTGGGGACTCAGATACATGGGCGCCGACATATCCCATTTTGTATGCTCGGAAGGTATCAGTTTATATCTAAAAAACTCTCTCATAATTGACTGATATCAAAACCGTCGTCAGGAACGGGTTAACGGTTCAAAACCGTTTCGGTCCACCAATATCGACAGATAACGCAAAACGGTTATAGGGAACCGGGTCAACTGAATTACCAATTTCAGATCAATGATATCGACGCCAAACCTTTCATTCACGATAAGCCTGGGAGCACAGGCAAGCAGATAAGCCACGCCAAAAAATTTTGTGATGAACTTGTAGCCAGAACCCCGGGTCTTACTACATTCATTTCAAATGCCTGGGAATACAGACATGCGACCATTGATTTTGATATTGCTGACTCTGTCATTTAACGTACCCGCGGTGAGTCCGCCGGTAGAAAGCTTTGATCGCTTAGACGCCGCATTTCCCGATATCGTGTTTGTCAACCCGGAAGGGAAAACCTCCCGGTTGTCAGATTACAAGGGCAAGGTAGTGATGGTTAAATTGTGGGCCACCTGGTGTGGTATTTGCCGGGCAAAGTGGCCGGGGCACCAGGTGCTTTACGACTCGATCAAAAAAGAGGCGGATGTGCAGTTGATTACGCTATCCGTATTCGAGGACCCACAGGTGAGTCAGGACTGGGTAGATCAGCAGGGTTTCGACGTTCCGCTGTTCGAAAACCCGATTAAAGACAGGGGAGCTGTGCCGGTGGCCGATGGTTCCTTTTATTTTATCAAGGGAACGCCGATGACGTTTTTGATCGATAAAAACGGAATTCTACGCAAAAAATCCGTCGGCACTGCGAAGTCGATAACCGAATCGGACATCCGCGGTTTGATTTAATTTCGATCGCTTGCCGGTTTTAGCCACCGATCTTTCGGACAGACTCGAGACATCGTTCAGGGGTCGATCCATTGGTGGTGATGTTGGGAGTAATGCTCGAGTCAGCGAGGAGTTCCGCCAGTGACTCCTCACCCGATTCTTTGAATCGCTCAAATCTCAATCGCGCGGTGGCTGCAATCGTCATGCGAGCTTATCGGATAGCTTGATCACTGAACTGCCTGGCTATGGCCAGCATATGGGTGGGGTTAGTGCCACAGCAACCACCGATGATGCGTATATTGTGCATTTCAGCCAGGCGTTGGTTGGCAAGCGCAAAACTATCGGGTTCCTCGGTATCGAGCTCGTCGAGTCCGTCCAGTTCCGCGACACTGAGCGCCGAGGTATTGCCACTGAAACCGATAATGCGTCCTTCGATCCCGGAGTTCTTATCCAGGGCCTGATGCAGGACCGAGGGATGCACACAGTTTACAGCGTAGTTCGCAGAAGCCTCGCCAACGCAAGTATCGATTTCAAATATGGCATCGCGAAGCAAGGTACCATCGAGCAAGCATCCCGATTGCTCGACAACGAAACTAATCACATAAGGTAGCCCCGTGGCCGCCATCGCCATCGCAATTCCCAGCGCCTCCGATCGCGCCGGTAGAGTTGAAGCTTGTAAAAAATCTACTCCACTGGCAGCCAGTGCTTCGATCTGGTAGGCATGAAAGGCTTGAGCGGTGTCGGCATCCAGTGCCTCTTGCGGTTTGTAAGCATCACCTTTGGGTCCGATATTGCCGCCGACAATAATGGGCGACGCTGTATCGGCATAGCTATCGCGAAGATCAAGCATAAATCGCGCATTATCTTCATTAACTGCCCGATCTGCGAAGGCAGACGCCTGAATCCGCTCACGATTGGCACGCCAGGTTGTCGTTGTAACCACCATTGGTTGGCGCATCGACACCGCGACCTCAATATAGGATCGTATCACCTGCTCCAGCACCCGCTTCGATTTCGCATCGTAGATCAAACTCGAGTGCGCGATATGTTCGTCAAAAGCCACATCCGGATCACGACGTAAAAGCTCGTACATTGAGCCATCACCCAATATCGGCTTTTCGGTTTGAAGTAACTCCACAAGATTCATCAGTTGCCCCCTTTTAAAAAATAGTCTAGCACGGTTGAAACCCGGGTCATCCCGTGGAAATACTGTAATAGTTGCGGAGCCAGTTTTTGATTTTGAGTTTCTCGGAAAAACGCTGATGATAGGAAACTGCAATCCAGATAAAATCAGTCAATAACCAACAGGGAATTTAGCCTCATGAGAAAAACCAGCAAAAGTTTGCGCGAAATGATTGCCGGCAGTGACCTGACCAGAATTATGGCGGCACATAATCCCCTTTCCGCCATGCTGGTCGAAGAAGCGGGCTTCGACGGGATCTGGGCAAGCGGTTTTGAATTGTCGGCAGCCAATGGACTACCGGATGTCAGCCTCGTGTCGATGGCCGAACACCTGGCCACCATGCGCGCGATGGCGGAACGCACAAGCCTGCCGATCGTCGCCGACGTAGACACCGGTTACGGCAATGCAATCAACATTCTACACACCATCGAACAATACGAAGGCGCCGGTGCCGCCGCGGTCGTAATCGAGGATAAAATCTTCCCCAAGGTGACGAGCCTGATTGCCGGAGGTCGCCAGGAACTGCTGCGAATTGAAGAGTTTCAAGGCAAAATCGAGGCCGCCGTTGATGCGCGCCAAGATCCGGATTTTCTAATCATTGCCCGCGATGAAGCCTTGATCGCCGGACTCGGCGAGGAAGTCGCACTGGAGCGTGCGCGAAAGTACGCAGAAGCCGGTGCCGACATGATCCTGATTCACTCCAAACAAAAAACACCCGATGAAATCGAAAGTTTCATCACAGCCTGGAACGGACCAGTCCCGATCGCAATCGTACCGACGGCTTATCCACAGATGACAGAGGCAAGAGCGATAGCGTTAAAGAAGGTCAAGATTCTGATCTACGGCAATCACGCGATCCGTGCCTCGGTCACCGCCATGCAGAAAGTTTTTGCCCAGATTATCGAGGATGGTGGTATACACAATGTAAACGACCAAATCGTACCCGTCTCCGAGATCTTTCGGCTACAGAAAATGGATCAAGTGATAGCCAACGAGAAAAAATTTTTACGTTAGATCGGACGATCACTTCGGGTCACGAATCATCACCGCGAACTTGACAACCATTCTTACACCAGACCTGTTCGGTTTTAAATTTGCAGATGCATCGCGTAGTCTGATTTGCTCAACGCACACTCCGATTACACGATGACTTGTATTTCGAGCTGTTGTGGACCGGACAATCCCGCCCGGTACCCGCCAATTTCATACGCAAAAAACCAGGCGGTTGCCCAGGGGGAGTGACCTTGCAGTCCTTGAGGCAGGGTACCTGCTTGCGACAGATTCCGTTGGCAAAAAACCAACGAATATGTCGCTAACCCGCAATTTTTATTTGCGGAGTTCGCAGTAGTTTGACGAATGCCGTTTCGTTGACGGCCCGGGAAAAATAATATCCCTGTCCGTAAGTTGCTTTGAATTTACGCATTATTTCGGCCTCGTGCTCGGATTCGATACCCTCGGCAACCACTTCCATATCGAGATCGCGCGACAGGTTGACCAGAGACTTGACGATTTGATGGCTCTTCTCGCTACGTGACATGGCACTCACGAATACGCGATCGATTTTAAGGGTATCGAACGGAAAACGGTGCAGGTAACTAAAGCTCGAATAACCGGTACCGAAATCGTCGATAGCCAGTTTTGCCCCGGTCTCTTTCAATTGATGCAACGACTGGGTCGCGAGTTCCGGATTATCGATCAAAAGGCTCTCCGTGATCTCAAACTTGATCTGTTCACGCCGGGCACCAGTTTTGTCCATAATGTCTGCCAGGCTCGGAACCAGAAATTGATCTTCAAACTGTTTACCGGATAGATTGATGGCAACGAATAAATCATGTCGAAAGTCAGTAAGCAGGCGACTTTGAAAATTGCAGGCTTCCTCCGCGATCCAGTATCCCAATTCGATGATCAGATCGCTTTTTTCAACCTGGGTCAAAAATCGTGACGGCAGCAACAATTCGCCGGACGGGTGTTCCCAGCGCACCAGTGCCTCGCAGCCGACAATCCGATTGCTCGCCAAATCGACAATCGGCTGGTAATGCAGGCGGAATTCCTTTTTGGTGATGGCTGCTTTGAGTAACTTCTCCTCGGTGACCAGGAGTTTTGTAATCTCCAGTGTTTTTTCACCGAACAATGAATTACCGTCGGACGGTGCGGGCTTGGTGACGGCGGTATCGATACGTTTCTGCATTTCCTTAAACTGTGACATGACGCTTTTCATTTCCATCGTACTGGAAGCAAAGGCATCGCTCGATGCATCGCTCTGTCCAACAGAAAGTTCCTCGAAAACCTGCCCCAGGCGAGCATTCATGTCGCGGTATCGCGCCATGGCAAGCCGTAGGAACATACGCACTGTTGGATCGGACTGCTCAATTTTTTGACTAACGTAGTCGAGTGGAATCGCGGTCAGCACGGTCGGAGCGATTGCGCGCGCCGCGGCGGCACGCGGTAGCCGATCGATGATCGCCATCTCACCCACTATGTCTCCCTTGGTGAGGGTCGCCATCACCAGAGTGCGCCCATCCTTGTCGAGCGATACTTCGACCATACCGGAATCAATAATATAAGCACAGTCACCAGGGTCGCCTTCCCTGAATATGTATTCGTCGGTATCGAACGTGGTTTGTAACTCAAATGCTTCCATAAAACTTCAGTCAATGTTGCGTCAGGTGAACTAAAAATGCGCGGTATATCGGTATCCAAACCACTATAGCGAAATAGCCTTAAAAACTTTATTATCATTTACCGATAACACTTGCTTAAGCTCGCAACTTTCGTCATACCAATCCAACCAGGACCGAATAAACGCTGAAGGTTCTCGCGAATGCCTCGGCGGCTACGCCGCCTGCGGTTTACTTCGCGAGAACCTTCAGCGTTTATTCGGCCGACGCAGCAAATACTTGAATGACCCGTAAAGCCATACTATGAATGGGCAATAACAGCAGCCGACAACATGAAACGAACGTGGATTCCACCGACTGCTGGAAAAACAGACCATACTTTCCCTGAAATTGCAGCGGAGAGAAACTAAGCCGGGGTGGCAAGCAGCGTAAATTCAGCCATTTCACTGCACCAGATTTGATAGCCACAGCAAAATGGCTTGCCTTGCGAATCAAAAATCACCGAATCCATTTCCAGTCCGTAGGGTGCGCAATCCGTGGCAAACAGTTTTTTGTCTTTCGCGGTAATCTCGATGCAACGGATATTGAGCCTGCCTTTACTGCCGATGACACCGTAACGACTTTCATGCAGCAGCGTCGATGACTGGCTGAGATCCTGTTCCAGTAGATCGGGGAAACGTTCTGCTACCGACGATTCATGCTCGACCAGCACGGCTCGACCATCAACCTTGAAGACGCGTTTGTAGATGTGAACCGGAGAACCGGTTTTAATCGCCAGTTTTCCGGCAAGCATTTCGTCGGCGGGTTCGGTTGATGTCGACAGGACCTCTATCGACAAATTAATCGATTCTCGCAGAGCCTGGGCAGCGAAACTCAGTGTTGAACCCACATCATAGCTCAGGCGTTGCTCGGCCACGTATCGTCCCTGGCGTCCCTTGCGATAGGCATAACCTGCCCTTTCAACTTCGACGAGCGCCTGTCGCGCGGTCATTCGACTGATACCAAGGTGGTCAGCCAGCAGTCGTTCAGATGGCAGAGCATCGTGTGGCTTAAACGCACCTTTTTCTATCTCCGCGACGAGTCGGTCGCGGGTATGTAAATAAATAGGCAAATTCTCCTTATTTGCTTTCTTTTTGTTGACCTTAGTGTTCATTTGTTGGTATATACCAGAAAAATTCTACCAAGTCATTCCCACTTGGGTATTGCTGCACCAATCAGCACGAGGCAAGCCATGAGTAAACCGCTCCCTGTGCACACACAAACCGTCATTATTGGCGGCGGTATCGTCGGCTGCTCGGTCGCCTATCATCTTGCCAAAGCGAATCACGATGTTGTGCTGCTGGAACGCAAACAACTGACATCCGGGTCTACCTGGCACGCAGCGGGACTGGTCAGTCAGTTTCATGGTTTTCCCTGTGTTACAAAACTGGCCTGCTACGGCATCGAGCTGATGCAACAACTCGAAGCCGAAACCGGTCAGGCTACCGGATTCAAAAAGGTCGGTGCAACCGCGGTGGCGATGAACAAAGCACGCTGTGAAGAGCTGCGTCGGCGCAAGGACATCGCAATCGGACAGGGAATAGAAGTACACCGGCTGAGCATCGACGAATTAGGCCAGCAATGGCCATTGTTAAAGACCGACGGCATTCTCGAAGCCATTCACTTTCCCAACGATGGCCAGACAAACCCGATCGATACCACGATGGCTTTGGTAAAAGGTGCGCGTATGGCAGGCGCTAGAATTGTCGAAAATACCGAAGTTTCACGCCTGCTAATTGAAAACGGTAGAGCTGTCGGAGTAGAAATCCCACAAGGGATAGTCAAAGCGGAAAATGTCGTTAACTGCACCGGCATTTGGGGTAAGGCATTCGCCGAATCCTGCGGCACGCATTTACCGATTCAACACAACCAGCACTTTTATATTGTTACCGATCCGATCGAAGGGCTGCGCGATCCAACCCCGGTGCTGCGTGTTTACGATGAACAGGCCTATTACAAAGAGGATGCAGGTAAACTGATGATAGGTTTTGCCGAACTTAACGGCATTGCCTGGAATCCGAAGGGCGGTATTCCCGGTGACTTCGAGTTCGACGATCTCCCTTACCCCGAAAACCACCTCGACGCAGTGCTGGAAAAATGTATCGAACGCGTGCCTGCACTGGGCGACGTCGGCATTCGTACATTTTTTAATGGCCCTGAAGGTTACACACCCGATGGACGTTATTATCTCGGTGAAGATTCAAATATCGACAAACTATTTGTCGCAGCGGGATTTAATTCGAGCGGTGTTCAAAATGGGCCAGGAGCAGGGATGGCCCTGGCCGAGTGGATCATTCATGGCCATGCCCCGCGCGATTTGATCGATGTTGATGTGCGACGGGTACAGCCTTATCAGGCGAATCGCGAATATCTGTTAAAGCGCGGACCAGAAACATTGAGTGAAACTTATGCCATGCACTGGCCGTACAAACAACGGATGAGTATGCGCGGCATGCGCCGATCGCCGATACATGAACAGTTGAAGCAGGCGGGCGCGGTGTTTGGCGAATCCGCCGGATGGGAGCGTCCAATGTGGTTTGCACCCGAAGGGGTCAAAGCGGAATACGACTACGGATACAACCGGACAACCTGGTTCGAGCACTGGAAAAACGAACACGAGGCCGTACGTGACGATGTTGGCCTCGTCGACCTCAGCCCGTTTTGCAAAATTCTCGTCGAAGGTCGCGATGCGGAAACGCTGTTACAGCGGATTTGCAGCAACAATATCGCAGTCGAATCGGGTCGCGTGATCTACACCCAATGGTTGAACGAAAGGGCCGGAATCGAGGCCGACGTCACCGTAGCTCGCCTCGACGATACGCGTTTTCTGGTGATGACATCAGCCGCTACCGGACTATCGGAACAGGCCTGGTTGCGCAAACATACGCCGGTAGACGCACAAGTCCGTATCACCGACATCAGTTCATCCCAGGCGGCATTTGGCATTAGTGGGCCGCGCGCACGCGATTTTCTCGCAGCCTATAGCGATGCCGATATGTCGAATGAAGCCTTTCCATTCAGTACCAGCCAAGACATTTCCATCGGCCCGATACCAGTGCGTGCTCAGCGCATTAGCTATACCGGAGAATGTGGATGGGAGATATTTGTCGATGCTGCCTTTGCGCCGTATCTGTTTGAATGGCTGATTTCGGGTGAGAAAGCTCAGCCACCAAAACTGGTCGGGTTTCACGCCGCCGAATCACTACGCACCGAAAAAGCTTACCGGCATTGGGGGCACGATATCGGCTACACCGACACGCCATTTGAAAGCGGCTTGATGTTTGCCAGTAAAATGAACAAGCCCGATGGCTTTATTGGAAGTGAAGCGCTACGAAAGCGTATCGATGAAGGTAGCAATCGACAGTTAATGCAATTCCTGCTGGAGTCCAGCGAGCAATTTATTTATCACAACGAGCCTGTATATCTGAATGACCAACAGGTCGGCACAATAACGACCGGTACCTACGGGCATACCCTGGGCGCACCGGTCGGGCTGGGTTGGGTTACCCTGCCCACCAACCCAGCCGACAATGCCGTGCAAAATCAGCGCTACGAACTCCTGGTTGCCGGTAATAAAATCGGTGCAACTGTCAGCCTGAAGCCATTGTACGACCCGCAAAATGAAAAAATCCGCCATTAATATCGAGGCATTCATCCCATGACCACACTGTCCACCGCGCAGGTTAACCAGTTTAATCAAAATGGGTTTCTGTTCCTAGAAAATGCCATTCCTGCGAACACCCTGCAAAAACTGCAAAACGAATTCGATCAATGGAAAGAGGAAAGCAGGAATTATTGCGAACCCTATGGAACAACTATCGACAATCGCCCACGCTTTGACATCGAGCCAGGTCATAGCGCCGAAAAACCCGCACTGCGCCGCATCGCGTCACCGATTGAAATCTCCGAGACCTATCTCGACTTCATGCGCGACAATCGCGCGCTCGATGCAGTTGTAGACATATTCGGTCCCAATCTAAAGTTCGAAAATGCCAAGATAAATTCGAAACTACCCGGTGCCGCAACCCAGGTAAAATATCACCAGGACTTCCTTTTCGAGCCACACAGCAATGACGATATGATGACGGTACTGTTTTTCATCGACGATGTTAGCGAAGAGAATGGGCCACTGGAGGTTGTTCCCGGCACACATCGGGGGCCGTTGTATGAACACTGGCACGATGGTGTATTCACGGGTACGGTTTCCGACGCCGTCGCCTCCGAGATGAAAGCGCATGCCGTCGCATGCCACGGTTCGGCAGGCGCCGCTTGCCTGATGCACACGCGGTTGTTGCACGGCTCGGCACCCAATCTTTCCGATCA
>JAAESG010000487.1 GCA_024229615.1 Gammaproteobacteria bacterium
ACCGAGTTGAATCTGGCTGACTACTTTCGTGCCAACAACATGAGTTACGAGCCGGTCACGATCGAAACCAACGAGGAAGGGCAAACCAACTACCTCGCAGGGCGTTGTGATGTCTATACCACTGACGCATCGGGTCTGGCGTCTACTCGTAGTACATTCGATCAACCGAATGCACACATCATCCTGCCGGAGATCATCTCCAAGGAGCCGCTCGGGCCAGCCGTACGCCAGGGTGACGACCAGTGGGCCGATGTAGCTCGCTGGGTGCTCAACATGCTGATCGAGGCCGAGGAATTTGGTGTTACCCAGGGTAATGTCAAGGGTCATGCCGCCAAAGCCGGAAATAATCCTTCGATAAACCGCATGGTCGGAACCGAGGGCGATTTCGGTTCGATGATCGGGCTCGACAAGCAGTGGGCGGTACGCGCACTTTCCGCGGTAGGCAACTACGGTGAAATTTTCGAGCGTAACATCGGTGTCAATACAGCGCTGGGTCTGTCTCGCGGCTTGAACGCGCAGTGGACCAATGGCGGAATCCTGTACTCACCACCGCTGCGTTAAACTGCAGTAATGGAGCGGCGGTCGTAAGAGACCGCCGCCTCACTTGGATCATGCCTATTTGGCATGATTGAATTCTCGGGGGCTCAATCAAAATGACGGCAACAACAACGTCCAGCAGCGGCAATCCTTCGCTTTTTTATCGCCTCTTTTTCGACAAGGAACTGCGCTCGGTGACGATACAGGTCATTACGATGGCCCTGATCATGGCGTTTTTCTTTTTCATTGTGAACAACGCGATCACCAACCTCGAGACCATCGGTAAGGGATACAGCTTTAATTTCCTGTGGGATGCGTCCAATTACGATATCAATCAGACCCTGATCGAGTACGACTCCCGCAGTCCGCACTGGCGAGCTGCCATCGTCGGCATCATCAACACCCTGCTGGTGGCGGTAGCCGGAATTATTCTGTCGACCATTGTCGGGTTCCTGCTCGGCGTGCTACGCCTGTCCAGTAACTGGCTGATCAACCGGGTCGTTTACGTCTACATCGAGTACGTACGCAACGTACCGGTGTTACTGCATATTTTATTGGTTCACGGCATCGTCGTGAATACCTTGCCGATTCCAAAAAATGCATTGATGGCCTTCGACGGCGCATTGTTTTTGACTAATCGCGGCTTCTATACACCCAAGCCCCTATTTGAACCGGCGATGTTGGCGGTATTGATTGCTTTCGTAATCGGTATCGGTTTCACCATCTGGTTTAAAGGCTACGCCAAGAAAGTCCAGGATGCGACGAGTAAGATTTACCCCGTTCTGTGGATAAGTCTTGGCGCCATTATACTGTTTCCGATCATCGTATTTTTTCTCGCCGGTATGCCAGTAAACCTGGAATATCCCGAACTCAAAGGCTTTAACTTCAAGGGCGGGCTGGTACTCCGACCCGAATTCGTGGCGCTGTGGTTGGCGCTGTCGCTCTATACCGCGGCCTTCATC
>JAAESG010000488.1 GCA_024229615.1 Gammaproteobacteria bacterium
CAACAATGGTCGGATCAAGACTATCCAGAGATCAAGGCACAGGCCATCAGCCATGAAAAGCCGTACCAAATCCAACCTTTTACAAATCCATTTACCGCTCCCTTTTTATTCTCCAGGCAGATTCGACAGAGAGTTCTCCGGGGACACACACTCTGAGAGAGGGATAAATCAGCAGCTGTGAAAGCCGAACATTCTTCGGTAGAACCGGTACCAATTCCGGCGCGACTCGTCAGGAAATTGCGATTTTCTCAATTTGGTTGAATTCAGGCGATATCTGCCCGTGGCCAATGCTTTTCTGGCGGCTTCGTTGATGTTGAAGCAGGAAATCTACCCCGTATCGAGCCGCGGGGCGATTCGATTGAATCGTTTTGTATGAATGGCTTCGAATTGCGTGGTATTGAGCCGCCATTGCTCGGGGCTGATTTGTAACCGGGACAGGATAGGCGGGAGCGAAGCGTCGATATGGCCACGCCTGTCACTGCGTATAATGCGACCAGTCCAGTCAACCAGCGCCAGATACTCCTCGAAACCGAACAGAATACCGGTTTGAGGTTCGTTTATCAGTCCATCATCAAAGGGCAGCAGTGGCTTGAGCGGTGCCTTGAAATCAAGCAAATCCCCGCATTCGGTCTGATCATCAACGGCTTGTTGCAAATCAAACTCGAGCTTTAACCGTTCCCGAATACTGGTGTGGCTGGAGGTTTCTGGCAGGTCCGTGATCCCGGCCCGCACCGGGTTGAGGTCGACATAGGCCATGCAGGAGAGCAACGCTTCTTCTGACTTGAGGGCCTTTGAGTTGAATCGCGACTCCCAGAACTTACCGGTGCATTTGTCTTCGAGATTGGCCTGACGGGCGATGGGCTGGTTCAGGCAACGCATGAACCAGCTGATGCTGGCGAGCCGTGAACGCCAGACAGTGACGATGTCCGACACGGCCTCACGCTCGAATGGTTTCAACTCCTCCCCATTTCGGTAGTATTGAACCAGCAGGGGGCCTTTGAAGAGCGCACACCAGCGATCCATGATGTCGTCTTCGGAAAGATCGGTTAACTGTTCGGGGCAAACCTTGAGAACCAGGTGATAGTGGTTGCTCAGGACGGCATAGGCGCAGACATCGATGGCAAATAGCGAGGACAGCAGGCGAATCCTATCGACCACCCATTGGCGTCGATGTTCGTAGCTTTTCCCTGAGTAGTCGTCTACTCCGCACAGAAAAGCGCGACGAACGCAGCGCGAAGTGATGTGGTAGTAGGGTGTTTGTGCAAGCGAGATCAATTCTTCCCTGGGTCGAGTCATCAGTAAAGTCCGTTTATCTGAGATTCGAAAAGCCTACGCCGTGGAACCGGTTTGTGTCAATGGTAAAGTGTGTGTCCCGGTAGAGTATGTCCCGGTAGTACGCGGTAAATGGTAAAGTGTGTGTCCCGGTAGTAGCCGGTAGTA
>JAAESG010000489.1 GCA_024229615.1 Gammaproteobacteria bacterium
CGGCGAGGAACTCGGTCATGTGCGGGAGTCTGGGGTCAGAGGGCAGAAGTCAGTCATCGGTCATCGGTCATCGGTCATCGGTCATCGGTCATCGGTTATCGGTTTTCGGCCATCGGTTATCGGATGTCTGTGCAACCCGAGACATAGGTTACATTTTAGACCGGGGACATAGGTGACACTTTTTGGTTTTTGTTTCTGTTTATTTTCAACTGATTCTTCTTACGCTTTCATAAATTTCCATGTTTTCTTGCTGATGTAGCCCAGATCGAGTTCCATGAAGGTCACGAGCCAGTTGTCATCATATTCTCGCAGTCCCACATATTCACCATCAAGCGCCTCGCCCAAATAGATTAACCGTTTGCTGCATGGAGCCGTGATTTTACCGCAGGACGACACCCGCTTGCTGCAATCGTGCAGGGGATAATCCAGAGGTTCCAGTACTTCTGGTATACACCTCTTTGATGGCTCGTACACTTCTGCCGGGTATTTCATCTGCAGCCCTTCATGGGGTCGCGCCTGGTTAAACTCCTTGCGAAAGTAGTCAAAGTGCTCCTGTTGTTGCAGGAGGTTCGGTTTAGCTGGGCGGGTCGTTTCCGCCTTGAGTGTGCGATGCATGCGCTCATGTCGACCATTTTGTTCAGGATGCCCCGGGTCTATACGCTCAAGACGGATACCCAACCTCATCCACCAAACAGAAAGCTTGCTGAGCCCTGCCAAACCCGTCGACGCAAACGGGGAACCGTTGTCCATCCGAATCGCGTCTGGTACTCCATATTCGGCAAAAACAACCCTGAATGACTCTCGCACCCCACATCCCTTCGTGTTTTCAAGCCCTTCACACGCAAGCAGAAAACGACTGAAATGGTCTGTCACGGTCAGGGGGTAGCAGTAACGCTTGTTGCGTAAACGAAACTGCCCCTTGAAATCTACGGCCCATAGCTGATTTGGTTTGCTGCTCTCGCGCAGACGCGTGTTCGCTGGACTTGGAGAAGCCCGTCGACGACGCTTACGTGGCTTCACCAAATTCTCGCGTTTCAAAATTTCGCCAATCGTGCTTGTCGCCGGAATGTCCACCCCCGAAGAGTGACGCTTCTCCATTTCGCATTTAAGCTTGCGTGGACCCCAGGTAGGATGCCTTTCCCGCCATGCAACCACCAATTCCACCATCTCCGGCGGTGTCGCAAATGGGCTACGGTGCGGGCGCCGCGAAAGGTCACCAAACTCCCAATCATCTGGATCTGAATTCAAGAATCGCTCCTTGAACTTATAGCCCGTTTTACGCGAAATACCGTACTCCCGACATAAATCGCTCATCCTTTCACCCCGGAACAATCGTCCCACAAAATCTAACCGTTGACTCATTTTGTTACTCTCTTTCCATGGCATGGTTCACCTCGCCATCCCATTATAATAGTGTCACCCATGTCCCCGGTCTGTTTTGTTACCTATGTATCCGGTTTGTACCATCGGAAATCGGTCGTCGGTTATCGGTCATCGGTTATAGGAAATCGGTTATCGGAAATCGGTAATAGGTAGTCGGAAATCGGGCATCGGTTATCGGTTATCGGTTATCACTTATCGGACTTCACCGCTTCCACATAGAGCGCATCAAAAGTCATGCGCATGCGCGTGGTGACAATGTCATAAGGTTCATCGGTAATATCAACCAAACCAAAATTATTATCCTCGCCATCAAAGCGGCCAGTGGCGGGCTGGTCCAACCCAACTCGCCGACGAACTGGGCGAAGGCCATCGTGGCTTCACCTTCCTCGCCGAACGTGAAGCCGGTCGCCAAGTACGCTTCACCCGTCTCGAACTTCACCAGCACGTTTTGGTCGGGGC
>JAAESG010000490.1 GCA_024229615.1 Gammaproteobacteria bacterium
ACGACCTTTCGTCGTCTCGCAACGAGTGGTGGTGAGAAATGCGGGCTAGTTGCCGCCAGGCACAAAACCTGTCGAAGCGGTTCGCCGTTGTGACGGCGATTAAGGTTATTTACACGACTTTCAACTGTTGAGATTCGGCCGCATTCACGGTCGCACCGGCTCTTGCAAGCGCGTTCAAAACGGCGCGCAGTGATGCGCCGACGATGTCCTCGCTGCAGCCGGCACCACAAACTCTACTGCCGTTTATGCTGAGCTGCACATAGGCCATGGCTTCGGACTGTTCATTGTCTCCCAGCGTATGCTCGTTATAATCAACCAGTACCAGCTTGGTTTCGAGGTGATTGTTTATCGCGCATACAAATGCGTCGAGAATGCCCTTGCCTCCGCTGGAGATTTCAATCCGCCCATTTTCGGTCACCAACACTGCACTCAGGTGATCGGCGCCTTTCGATCTCGATGCCTGGTAGCTTTCTACTGTCATCGACTTGTCGACTTTGACATAGGTATTTAGAAAAATCTCCCAGATCTGTCGGGTTGAAACTTCTGCTTCGCTGGATTCGGCAAAGCTTTGCACATGGGGGCTGAAATCAACCTGCAGCCAGCGTGGCAGAGTCAGGCCGTAGTCCTGTTCCAGTACATAAGCAATGCCACCCTTGCCCGATTGACTGTTGATGCGAATCACTTCCTGGTAGGTCCGACCCACGTCGCGCGGATCGATTGGCAGGTAAGCAACCTTCCAGCGGCTATTCGGGCCGTTAACGCTGCGCTCCTGTTCGTCCACCGCGAGACACTTATTGATGGCGTCCTGGTGGCTACCCGAGAAAGCGGCAAACACCAGGTCACCGGCATAGGGGTGGCGCGGGTGTACCGTTAGCTGGGTGCAGCGCTCGACCACATTGATGATTCGGTCCATGTCCGAAAAATTCAGCTCTGGATCGATACCCTGGCTGTAAATGTTCATCGCCATGGTGACAATATCCATGTTGCCGGTGCGCTCGCCGTTGCCGAGCAAGGTGCCTTCGATGCGATCGGCTCCGGCCATGACACCCAGCTCTGCCGCGGCAACGCCACAACCTCGATCGTTATGCGTATGCAGACTGATGCTGACACTGTCACGGTGGCTGATGCGGTCGCATATGGTTTCGATCTGGTCGGCGTATACATTAGGCGTAGCGACCTCGACCGTGGCCGGTAAATTGATGATGACCTTGTTCTGCGTTATCGGATGCCATACGTCGATAACCGCGTCGCAAACTTCGATCGCGTAGTCGAGCTCGGTATTGGTAAAGCTCTCGGGCGAGTATTGAAATTGCCACTCGGTTTGCGTCTGCTGGCGCGCATAATCCCGCACCCATTTGGCGCCCTGTACGGCAATTCCCCGGATTTCATCGCGTGACATTTTGAAAACCTGTTCGCGTTGTATTGTCGAAGTCGAGTTGTACAGGTGCATGATGGCGCGGCGCGCATCTTTGAGTGCCTCGAAGCTACGCGCTATCAAGGGCTCGCGAGCCTGGGTCAAAACCTGGATGGTGACGTCGTCCGGCACCAGGTCCTGCTCGATCAGTTGGCGCACGAAATCAAAATCGGTTTGTGAAGCGGCAGGGAAACCCACTTCAATCTCCTTGAATCCAACATCGACCAGCAATTCGAACATCGCCATCTTCTGACTGGGTGTCATCGGTTCTATCAGGGCCTGATTACCGTCGCGCAGGTCGACGCTACACCAGTCCGGTGCATTCTCGATAACGCGATCGGGCCAGCGCCGCCCACCTTTGGTGATGGGCGGGAATGGGCGATACTTTTTAAAATTGTAAGATGACACTATGAGTTCCTGGAAAAAATTAATCGGCTGAAAGCAATGACTGAGGTTAGTCAATATAGCCCACTTACACTAGCCAATGATTGCGTATTTACCTTTAATTGACATATAATTTAGAGAAGTTGTCTATAAAATGAATAAAAAATAGTTTAAATAACTAAATTTACAGAAAAGGTTAGGGATAGATGGAAATCACGCTGGACCGAATCGACAAGCACATATTGAGGCTCATGCAGGCCAATGGGCGTATCAGCAATCTCGAACTAGCCGATCAGGTTGGCTTGTCACCCACCCCCTGCTCACGCCGCGTCAAGCGCCTCGAGGATTCGGGCTTGATTGCCGGTCACGTAACCCTGCTGAATCCCGAAGCGCTCGGTCTCAACCTGACGGCGATCATTGGAATCTCAATGGACCGCCATACGCCGGACCGTTTTGATTCCTTTGAACAATCCATCGCGAGCATGCCGGAAATTATCGAATGCAGTATCGTCACCGGGCAGGCTGCCGATTTCCTGCTCAGGGTAGTCGTCAGAGATATGCAGCATTACGAAAAATTTTTGCTCGGCAATCTGACCCGACTTGCCGGTGTCACCGGGGTACATTCGAGCTTCGTGCTGCGTGACCTGGTCAAAAAAACCGAGCTGCCGGTAGAATAACCAACCCCTAAGTCGCCGGGATTTCACGGCTTCGGCGCTCAATATAGTCGAGCAGCGCCTCGTCGAGCGCCTCATCGATAGGAGGAGCTTCGTATTTTTCAAGCCACTGTTTTGCCTTGCGCACGCCGACCGCTTCACTGTCGAGTCGGCCGTCTGCGTCCCACTGTTCGTAGGAATTATTGTGCTGTGAATCGAAGATAAACAGGTTGCTGTTGAGAGTGTGGGTTTCGCCGAGAAAATGCCCTCCCGGTCCGATTCGCCTGGTGGCTTCGAAGACTTCCTCGATATCACCGAAATTCGGGCCCTGCAGAAAATGGTAAAACGCATCCAGCTGTTCGAAGTCGATCATGGCCTTGCCGTAACCGACGGTGAGTGCGCCTTCGAGCATACCGCCGGCCATGGTTAGCCAGTTGGCATCGGAGAGCATGCTCGGGAACAAACCCCACATCGAATCGTAGGCTGACTGCATGTCGCCGCTTTTCGAGGTCGCCACATTCAGTATCGAGCGGTGCGGTAACTGGTAGTGGCGCGCCATCGAACTCGACAGAAACTGTACCATAGCGGAATCCGGTGAACCGTGCACCGGCGCACCGCTGTTGAGCGCAACCGTCATCGCCGGCACGCCGAACAGCATGGGTGCGCCGGGCCGAATGATTTGCGTCATCGCCATCGCCATCAGGGCTTCGGCCAGAACAACGCCGACCGTGCCGACGTTACTCGCTGGCGTGCTCGCGGCTGCCATCGAAAACGGCGAGCACATGACCGCCTGGTTGTTTTTCGCGTAGACCTTGAGAGCGTCGAGCATGGTTTCGTCCCAGACCAGCGGTGAGTTAGCGTTAATCAGCGAGGTGGTGACCGTGTTGTTGGTCGCAAATTCTACGCCGAAGACGAGTTTCATCATATCGACTGTATCCTCGGCGCGTTCACGCGCGGTGACGTTGCCGATGATTGGCTTGTCCGAGTACTTGAGCCCGCTGTAGGCCATGTGCATGTGGCGATGTGCGACCGGGATGTCGATCGGTTCGACGATGGTACCGCCAGCAATGTGTACCGTCGACGCCATGTGATTGAGTTTTTGCAGATTGTTCAAATCTTCGAGCGTCGCATAACGGCGTACGCCGTCCATGTCACGTACGAAGGGTGCACCGTAAGACGGAGATACCACGGCGTGACCGTCGCCGACACGCACCGAACGTTCCGGATTGCGTGCATGGTGCACGTAAGATGACGGGATTTTTGCGATCAGTTCGAGCAGTTCTGTACGATCGATACGCACTCGTTCACCATCGATTTCGGCGCCGGTTTGACGCCAGAAATCGAGCGACTCCGGATCCTGAAAGTCACATCCGATATCTTCGACGACGCGCATCGCAAAATCGTGGATCAGTTCCACTCCTTCCTGGTTAGTTACTTCCATGATCGGAATGCCACGCCGGATTTCCGGGTGATGTACGATTGCTGCACTGGCCACCGCCGCGCGTCGAGCCGCACTACCACCTTGTCTTCTGCGTCTTGTCGCCATGGTCGGTGTTTATCCGTTGTCGAGGGGTTCCAGGCAGGTTTCGAGCTCACGCTGTGCCTGATGGTCAAGGTTCTGTAGCGGTGCGCGCAGGCTTCCACCGTCGAATCCGCGCAGACGCGCGGCGGTCTTGACCTTGGCGATATATTGGCCGCGCCAGATGCACAGTAGTGACGGAATCATGCGTTGCCACAATAGCATCGCGGCGGCATGATCGCCGCTTGCTACCAGTTCGTAGAGCTGCACCGATTCGCGCGGCATATAGTTGGCACCACCCCAGATGCATCCTTGTGCACCGGCGATAAAGGCAAATACGGTATTCGGATCACAACCGTTCAGAACCTTGTATCCGGTCGCCAGGTATTCCTGGTGGGTGGTCAGGTCTCCAGCGCTATCCTTGATGTAGTTAAAGTGCTCGAGTTGGTTTAGCCGCTTGAACAGTTCGACCGATATGCCGATGCCGGTAGTCTGTGGAATGTTGTAACCGATGATATCCACGCCGATCTCGGCATCGATGCTGCGGTAAAACTCGAACAGGCCATCGTCGTCTTCGGGGCCTTCGAGATAGGGCGGCAATATCATCAATGCATCCGCACCGAGCCCCTCGGCATGCCTGGATCGATCGATGACTTCATCGACCACCAGCGCCGAGGTCTGGCAGATCAGCCGGCAACGCCCATCGATTCGTTTTGCGCCCAGTTCATAGAGCTGGTTACACTCATCACGGGTCAGGTAAGGGTGTTGTCCGGTACCCGCGCCGAGGACCAGGCCATGAACACCGGCGTCGATGTAAATATCGATCAATGCTTCCCAGCGTGCAAAATCAATACTGCCGTCACCATGCATGGGCGTTTGCATCGCCAGGTTGATGCCGTCTAGTTCGGCCATGTTGATTGCCTCCGGTTAAAGTAAAAGGCCGATCTTGCGGCCGTCGTGAAAGGCGTAGGGCGCTTGTCGTGGCGTGGCGGCATCGCCGATCAGGTGGAACCTGGTATCGGACTTTGCCAGGGCGAGCTCGACATCGTTGAACACGGTGTTTGTGGTCGCGGTCACGATCGCGCTGGCATCGACCCGTTGCGTTGAGCCATCCAGCAACGAGCGCACCGTGGCGTGGTCGCCGTGCCAGTTTGCAATGATCGATTCGGGCATGAAACTGACGCCGAGTTTTTTAAGTGCCGCGCGAACCCTGGAGTCCACTGTGGTGCGACACAGCTCCTTGCCGATCAACTCGTCGGGAGTGACGATGGTAATCTCGTGCCCCTTATCGGCGAGATACCAGGCAGTGCCGGTTCCGCGCCAGTTGCCGCCTTCGTCGAGCACGATCACCGATTTGCCGAGTTCGACCTGCTCGCGCAAGACTTCTTCGCAGGCATAGACGTGACCGTTTTCGAGGCCGGGCAATTGCTCGTGTTCGGGCAGCCAGCGCTGGCGCGCAAGCCCGTCGGGCAGTGAGCCGGTAGCGAGCACGACCTCGTCGGCGCCAAACTCGAGAATGTCCTGCTCATCCATCGGTGAGAAATAACGCACCTCGACGCCCAGTTGCTCGAACTGGCGCAGATACCAGCCCATCAATTCGGTGATCTGCCCGCGGCGCGGTGCGAGACCAGCGAGCCGGAACTGCCCTCCGAGGTCTCCCAGTGCTTCTGCCAGGGTCACCTGGTGACCGCGCTCCGCGGCGACCCGTGCGGCTTCCATACCGGCAGGTCCGCCACCGACTACCAGCACCTTCTTGATTTTGTCGGTTTTTTCAAAACGGTCGCCGCCCCACTCGAATTCGCGCCCGGCCGACGGATTGATCAGGCAGGAAATCCAGTAGTCGCGTGAGCGCCGTCCCCAGCACATCTGGTTGCAAGAAATGCAACCACGGATGTCATCGTGCCGGTTTTCACGGGTCTTGTTGACCCAATGCGGATCGGCGATTTGCCCGCGTACGATCGACACCAGGTCCGAGTCTCCGCTGGCGATCGTGTAGTCTGCGTTTTCGGGGGTGCGGATATGACATTCGGCGGTGACTTTTGCGTGTTTGACGACCGACTTCAGTGCTGCGGCTAGCGGTACGCCCTGTTTCTCGCCGTACACGAAGGTCGCCATGAGACGTTCATAGTCGACGTAATTTCCGGCGCCGCAGGTCACGTAGTCCAGGTTACCGGTCCTATCATGCATGGCGATGACTTCCTGCAATTGCTCCAGCGTCATCACGTACGGCGTCTCCTCCGAGTAACTGATCGACATGCCGATGATGAAATCCTCGCCGCAGGCATCGCGAATCGAGTTGATGATCGACACCGACAATCGGCAGCGGTTTTCCAACGAGCCGCCCCAGCGGTCGTCGCGCTTGTTTGACCACGGCGTCCAGAACTGGTCGAGCAACGCGTGATAAGCGGCAAACAGGTCGACGCCGTCGAAACCGGCAGCCTGGCAGCGTCTCGCCGCTTTGGTAAAACTGTCGATAGTTTCCAGAATTTCGGTTTCGCGCATCGCGTGACTGCCGTCCGAGTCGTGGTAGGACGGCAGACCGGATGGCCCCCAGTGCGGCATGAATGACAGGTCCGAATCGCCGTGCTGGCCGACATGGTAGAGCTGTTGCAGGATGGTAGTGCCATGCGCGTGCACCGCTTCGGTGATGTGACGGAAATAGGGAATGACTTCGTCGTCGCAATGTCGGAAATTGCCGCGCGTCAGCACGGCTGTCGGATGTACCGGTATCGGCTCGACCACGATCATTGCGGCGCCGCCGATGGCGCGTTCCTCGTAGTAACCGCGATGACGTTCGCCGGGCAGGCCCAAATCGGACATGTTCGCGGTATGGGCGCCGAAGACGATACGATTGTCGAGGTTTCGATGTCGCAGCTGGAGTGGCTGGAATATATTGTTGTATTCAGTCATGTGAGTTTTTGCGTGAAAATTCAGCGAATTAATATACCCATTGTCTATTCATGAACAAAACGATATATTTTCATAACTTTAATCGAATTTTGTCATGATGCCTACGCTCGATATCGACTCCATGCGTGCCCTGACCGTGATCGCTGAATCTGGCGGTATCACGCGGGCGGCGAAACGTTTGAACTTGTCGCAGTCAGCGGTTAGCCACAAGATGAAGCGGCTCGAGAGCAAACTGAACCGAAGCCTGTTTGCGCGTGTGGATGGCAGGCTCAGTTTGAGTACTGATGGTGAAAAGCTGCTCGACTATGCGCGCCGCATGGTCAAGTTACACGATGAAGCCTATGCAAGTTTTCACCAGAGTGATCTATCCGGCGAATTGCGTCTCGGCATTACCGAAGACATTGGCGCGCCGGGTATGGCTCAGATCCTGTCGAGTTTTTCCACCAGTTTCCCAAACGTCGCATTGACCTCGCGCGTGGCGCACACACCGGAACTGGTGCGTTGGTTGCACGGTGGTGACATTGACATGGCACTGATCGAGGTTTTTGAAACCGAACTGCAGCCCGACGATCACGCCCTGGGTCAACAACAGGTGACCTGGTTACTCGCGGAAGACTATATTCTCGAGCCCGGCAAGCCCATTCCATTCGTCAGCTACCACAAGGATTGTTTTTACAAGGCCTGGGCCGAGAAGAAACTGGCGCAAAGCGATCGCAGCCTGCGCCTGGTGTTCGAGTGCCCGAGTATCGACGGCATGGTCAATGCGGTTCGCAGTGGCCTCGGTATCGGCCTGGTTAACCTGAATGTACTCGAAGAGCGCCAGCAGGGAGGTCGACGTGGCGACAGCCGAGGTTTGAAGATCGGTCATGTCGACTTGCCTCAACCGCCACCCATTCAGCATGTGGCACGATTTTCCTCGGGGATCTCAACCAGCCAAATGGACAAGCTGCTCGAATCGATCAAGAAAGAGTTACTGCCTCGCGGATGAACAAATCTGAATCAGAACAGGCTGTTGTGCTGGTATCGGGAGCGAGTAGCGGTATCGGTGAGGCGATCTGTCGTTTGCTGATAGAACAGGATTACCGCGTCATAGCGCTTGCACGCAATCAGCCGCGCTTGCAACAGTTGGCGGACGAACTCGGAGCCGATTGCTTTCCGTTAGTTGTCGACGTGACCGACGCCAGGGCGGTTGCAAACCTCAGGCAGGAATTGCCAGAATCGTTTCGCGACATAGGTGTGCTGGTCAATAACGCCGGGCATGATACCGGCGGGCGGCGAAACTTCGACGAAGGCAGTGCCGAGCAATGGTGTGACATCATCGAGACCAACGTGCAGGGGACGATACGGTTAACCCACGCACTGATCGACGGCATGCTGTCGCGCGGATCAGGGCATATTGTCAACCTGGGTTCGATTGCCGGTCTCAAACCCTATGCAACCGGTACCGCCTACGTCAGTAGCAAGTTCGCGATACATGGTTTCAGCGAAACCCTGCGTCTCGACTATGCCGGTCGCGGCATTCGCGTCAGCGAAATCCTGCCAGGACTGGTGCGTAGCGGATTTGCGCAGCAGCGTCTCGGTGACGAGCGACAAGCGCAGGATTTTTACGACAGTTTCGAGCAATGCCTGCAAGCGGAGGATGTCGCCGACACGGTGCTGTATGCACTGCAACAACCCAGGCATGTCGAAATTGCGCAGTTGGTCGTAATACCGGTTTTTTAGTCAGCGGAATTAGGGATCTTTTATGAGTCTGCGAGATTTTTTCGATACGATTGGCTTTAGCAATTTCGGGCCACATTACAATGAGATGCTGATATCCGCCATCGGCGGCTTTGTCGGAATAGCGGCTATCTTCGTGGCCGGTCAAATGTGGTTTGATCCTGAAATCTCAGTGTTGATTGTTCCTTCGATGGGAGCGAGCGCGGTCCTGCTTTTTGCGGCGCCCCACGCACCATTTTCACAACCCTGGAATGTCCTGGCCGGGCATGCGATATCGGCTGTTATCGGTGTAGCCTGCTGGCGCTGGATTCCAGGCCTCGGTGTTGCCGCGGCGTTCGCTGTGGGACTGGCCATAGGCGCAATGTATTTCACCCGTTGTATTCATCCACCTGGTGGTGCAACCGCGCTGGCTGCGGTGATCGGTTCCGAAAAACTGCATCATCTGGGTTTCGCCTATGTCCTGGAGCCCATCTTACTCAATGTCGCGGTCATACTGCTGATAGCGATTGTGTTTAATGGCATGTTCAAATGGCGACGATATCCCGCTCATTGGCATTTGAAATCGAAATCCGGTGAAGCGGATACTGGTGAATATGCGCCTATCAACCACGAAGACTTTGTTTATGCTTTGAGTCAAATTGATACTTTTGTAGATATCAGTGAAGAGGATCTGTTGAGAATTTACCATCTGGCCACCGAACGGCATCATGAAAATTCACAAAATGCTACTGATCGCTGATCGCTGATCGCTGATCGCTGATCGCTGATCTCGATCGGGAGATATCCGATCAGTTACGCGAGGACATGCCTTTATTCGGCTCCACGCAGAGCGTAGTCGATGCGAGTCGAAACCTCGGGTTGAAGCTGGAAGTCAAAGGAGCAATCTCGATGGTACTATAATGACCTGAATCCCAGATTTTTCCTTTCGAAATAGAATCGATTGGAGTAACTTAAGCCGGGGTTTTTGGCGTGGAACAAGAACATGATTCTGAAGGATATCAAAACCTGGGTTACCGTGCCGCCAAGTGGAATTGGCGGGGCCTTCTGGGTAATCGTCAAAGTCACTACCGATGATGGTGTCGAGGGCATAGGCGAGTGCTATGGCATTCCAGTGTCGGGTGACATCGCCTGCGCGATGGTCGAAGACAGCTTCGAGCGTTTTATCGCCGGTGAAGATCCGCACCATATTGAAACCATGTTCCGCCGGGTTTACTCGGCTGGCTTTACGCAACGCCCTGATATCAGCATGATGGGCGTGTTCAGTGGTATCGAAATGGCGATCTGGGATATTCTCGGCAAGGCGCATGATGTGCCGGTTTACCAGTTGCTGGGCGGTCAGTTTCACGAACGCCTGCGCACCTATACCTACCTCTACCCCGAGGCGCTATCGGCTGATGGCAATCCTGGCGAGGGCGCACCCGATGTTTATCACGATGGTGATGCGGCGGCGGCGCGGGCGCTGGATTATATCGACATGGGTTTCACAGCGATCAAACAGGATCCCGCCGGTCCATACAGTTTCCAGGGAGGTCGAGAGTTATCACTGACCGAACTGACGCGCTGTGAAGACAATGTACGCAAAATTCGTGAGGCGGTTGGCGACCGCGCCGATATCCTGTTCGGCACGCATGGTCAGATGACGACTTCATCGGCCATTCGCCTCGCTCGCCGACTCGAACCCTACGATCCACTGTGGTTCGAAGAACCCTGCCCACCCGATCAGATGGACGCCATCGGCAAGGTCGCCGCGGCGACCACGATTCCGGTTTCAACCGGTGAGCGACTGACCACGCGGGTCGAATTTCACCAGGCGCTAAAAGCGGGAGTGTCAATTTTGCAACCGGATATCGGGCGCAGCGGTGGAATCTGGGAGACAAAAAAAATTGCGGTCCTGGCGGAGTTGTTCAACGCGCAGATCGCGCCGCATATCTATTGCGGACCGATCGCGCACGCCGCCGCCGCGCACGTCGCCTTCAGCTGCCCGAATTTTCTGATTCTGGAAACCATACAGACCGAGTTTCACGATGCGATTCTACAGCGACCGCTGGACTGGGAGGCGGGCTATATGCCTGCGCCGGGAGAGCCCGGGCTTGGCATCGTGCTCAACGAAACCGTAGTCGAGTCACATCCATACAATAGCGGCGGGCGCCTGCACCTGGAAATGTGTCAGACCGTTCTCGATTCCAATAACCAGAAAACCATAACCGAGCTCGACTGAAGTGCTTGCGCGACCCGATTCCCTGAATTTGTCCAACTGGCGTTTACCGCCACATAATCGCTGGGCTTTTAACCATGTGCGCGAAATTATCCCAAGTGAACCCATTTACCGCGGCAACAAGTCAGCGGATTTACCGCGAGATCCCATTGATTCAGTTGGCGAATTATCGACACCGGGCCTGGATCGTGAAGCATGGACTTTGCAGCAGTGGCTCGAGGTATCCAGTAGTGATGCGCTGCTGGTAGCGCATCGTGGCAGGCTCGTACACGAATGGTACGTGGACGCCGAAATCGAGAGAAACCCGCACATCGTATTTTCGGTGAGCAAGTCGATAACGGCTGTACTGGCCGGTGTGCTGGTCGGTCAGGGTTTGCTGGATCCGAGCAGGCTGGTGTGTGATTACCTTCCCGAGCTGGCACAGTCGGGATATCGGGATGCTACCGTGCAACAGGTACTCGATATGGCGGTGAGAATCGACTTCGACGAGGATTACCTGGCCACTTCCGGTAAATTCATCGAGTACCGCACCGCGACCGCCTGGCACCCCTGTGGTGTCGACGATATCGACACCAACCTGCACGATTTCCTGTCATCGATTGGACGAGCAGAAGGTAATCATGGCGAGGTTTGGCAGTACAAGTCGCCAAACTCGGATCTGCTCGGTTGGCTGCTTGAGAAGGCCAGCGGTCAACGCCTGGCACAGCTGATGGGTCGCTATCTGTGGCAACCGATGGGTGCCGAGAAGAATGGCTATATCACGCTGGACCGTAAGGGTGCGCCGCGCACCGCGGGCGGAATTTGTGTGATACCACGAGATCTGCTGCGTTTCGCCGAACTGGTGCGCAATCGCGGTTTCGCCAATGGTCAGCAGGTAGTGCCCGCGTCGTGGATCGAAGACTGCAGTGATGGTGGCAGTCTCGAAGCCTGGCGACTCGGCGAGTCCGCGAAGGAATTTCCGGCCGGCAGTTATCGCAATAAATGGTATCAGACTGGCAATGAACACCGTGCAATGCTCGCCATCGGTATCCATAGTCAGTGGATTTATATCGACCCTGTCGCCGAGGTCAGCATTGTCAAACTTTCCTCCCAGGGTGAGCCGCTGCGCCTCGATCTGGATGATATCAATCTGCGCACGTTTGCAAATATAACTGCTGCCCTGGGTTGAGCCTGCCGGTGGACTCACAACGTAGCGACCTGGTTCCGAGTATCGCGCTCGTGTTTGGCGCTGCATTGTGGGGTCTTTACTGGATCCCGATACGGGGCATTGAGCAGGCCGGTGTGCATGTATTCTGGACCGGTCCAGTCATCTTCGGTGTCAGTTCCGTGTTGTTCCTTCCCATCATTGTGTTGCGGTTTAAGAATTTTGTCTCGCATTGGCGCCATATATTACTGCCAGGGCTGCTCGCCGGATTTGCGTTTGCACTCTATATCGCAAGCCTGAATCTGACCGAAGTGGTGCGCGCGCTGTTACTCTTTTATATGAGCCCACTGTGGAGCACCCTGCTCGGAATACTGATTCTGAATGAACGGCTAACAATAAACCGGGTTGTGGCGTTGTTACTTGCATTTGGCGGGCTCTATATCATATTGGTGGTCGAGAACGGTTTACCCATACCCCGTAATATCGGAGACTGGTTTGCTTTGTTTTCCGGGCTTTGCTGGTCGGTTGCCTCGGTGAAGCTGTTTCAGGACGGTGCGGGAATGATTCTGGAAAAGATCACCATTTTCGTCATTTTTGCATTGTTGATATCGTTGCTGCTGGTGTTCTGGCACCAGGGTGATTTGCAAGGCCTGCCGATGCTTGCGGTCGTGCAAAAGGGTTGGTACTGGTTGCTGATAGTCGCGCTATTGATGCTGCCAATGACCTACCTGACGATCTGGCCGACCACGCTGTTAAGCCCCGGGCGTGTCGGCATGCTGCTTATGGTTGAAGCGCTGGTCGGTATAGCTTCGGCTGCACTGTTACTCGATGAGCCATTCGGTTTGCGAGAGATAAGCGGGTCTTTGCTGATCATCTCTGCGGGTGCCGTCGAGGTCATGCGCCAGCAAAGATTCGACAAGTCAGGTATAGTAAACGACCAGCGATAAACCTGGGTGGTAGAGATGGCTAAGCTCGATATCCTGAAGTGAAAGATCGTCGCGAAGCTTCTCCGATAGGGAAACCTGTGTCGCTGCGCAAAGACAGTTCTAGCCGCGTCGGGATCGAGGCTTTGTCTTGGGATGATTCGGACTCGATTCGTGGTCGGGTAAAAATGAGCAGGTAATACCCGGCAAAGTACCGCTAGATTAGTTGTGTTTGGCCAATTTCAGCGTGCGGGAGTCGTTTTAGGAGCACGGAATTTTATCGGGCAGGTGAGGTCAAAGCCGAAACACCGAGCCGGTTAGTAGAGAAAATGTACCGAAACAAATCAAAACAAATACTGTTGTTCATCTGTGTCGCGGTGCTGGCCAGTATCGGTACCGCGCAGGCGGGTTGCAATGACAAGCGTTCACCTGGAATGGATTGGTCCGGATGCAAGAAAACCAACAAGATGCTCGATGACTCGAACTTCAGCGACAGTCGTTTCGACAACGCAAATCTTTCCCGGAGTTCACTAGACGGTGCTAATTTTAGTGGTGCCAGCCTGGTAAAAACGGATCTGACGAAGGTGGTCAGTGCTAACCGAGCGCGTTTTATCAGGGCGAATTTGACCAAGGCAGTCGGCTATCGGGCCAATTTTGAGCATGCGATTGTGCAGGATTCAAGCTTGGCGAAATCGGAGTTCTCGCGTGCCAACTTCAAAAACACCGAGCTTTCAGGTATTGACTGGTCCAAATCGGAACTCGGCCGTATCGATTTCAGCGGAGCAAGGCTGGACCAGGTCAGCTTCGAGTTTACCAATCTGTCGAGAGCGAGTTTCAGTAGCGCGCATCTGACGAATGTTAATTTAGAAGGCGCCTACACTTATTTGACCCGGTTTCAGGGTGTAGATTTGCGCGGCACTTCTAACTTGAGACAATTTCAGCTTGATATCGCCTGTGGCGACGACAGTACGCGTTTACCGGATGGACTGAGCCAGCCTGAAAACTGGCCCTGTACCGAATAATTAAGATACCAGGGAAAGACAATAATAAAATGGTGAATGCTTGAGCCCCGGGGCGAAAACCGGGTCCTGGTAAATCGATTTGATATCCTGGGGAGGACACGAAGATGGGGCAACTCTATCAAAACATACTCGAGACAATCGGTAATACGCCGGCTGTAAAGATCAATAATCTCGGGCCTGAAAATGTCAATATCTATGTCAAGATCGAGTCCTTCAATCCGATGGGATCGGTGAAGGATCGACTGGCCCTCGGTGTCATCGAGGATGCTGAGCGCAGCGGGGCGCTCAAGCCAGGTCAAACCGTAGTGGAAGCGACCAGTGGCAACACCGGCATCGGACTGGCCATGGTATGCGCACAAAAGGGTTATCCGCTGGTGATCGTAATGGCGGAAAATTTCAGTATCGAAAGACGCCGAATGATTCGCTTTCTCGGCGCGAAGGTCATATTGACGCCCGCGTCGGATATGGGAACGGGGATGATCGCCAAGGTCAATGAACTGGTGGGAACCCATGGCTGGTGGCAACCAGGCCAGTTTGATAACCCTGCCAATGCCGAGATGCACGAGCGTACCACCGCGGTGGAGATAATCGATGACTTCGCTGAAATCGGACTCGACTACTGGGTTACCGGTTTCGGCACGAGTGGTACGCTTGCGGGCGTTTCACGCGTGTTGAAACGGAAGAGTCCCGACACCAGAATCATCGTATGCGAGCCGGACAACTCCCCGATTCTCGGCAGCGGTATTCCACAGGAGCGTAGTGCCGATGGCACCTACCAGACGCATCCAAGCTTCAGGCCGCACTTGATGCAGGGCTGGTCGCCTAACTTCATTCCGAAATTCGCCGAGGAAACTGCCACAGCGAATATGATTGACGAGATGATGCCCATCAATGGTAATTTTGCGATCCAGTGCACTATGGATCTGGCGCGGAAAGAAGGCATATTCGTCGGCACCAGCTCGGGGGCAACCTTTGCCGGTGCGTTACAGGTCGCCGAAACTGCTCCCGCGGGGTCCAACATTCTGTGCATGTTGCCGGATACCGGAGAGCGTTATTTGTCGACGCCGCTATTCGAAAGTATCGCGGAAGACATGAGCGAAGAGGAAATTGCCATTTCACGCTCGACCCCGGGCTATCGCTTCGATGTCAGCGAAACGAGCGATGATGAACCTGTCGAAGTCGAGCCCGAAGTAGCGGTCGAACTGGACCCGGCGGCACTGGCTGAAGTCGAATCGATTTTGCTGGAGAATAAGGACCAGGTGCTCATGTTTTCGCTGGAGTGGTGTGAGTTTTGCTGGTCGGTACGCAAGATGCTGGCCGCCTGTGACATTCCCTACGTTACCGTCGACCTCGACTCGGTCGCTTTTCAGGAGAACGATCGGGGCGGGAAAATTCTGGCGGTACTAAACCACAAGAATGACTGGCCGACCATCCCGCAGATTTATGTAGGCGGGGAGTTTGTCGGTGGTGCCACGGACCTGTTCGATGTCGGTAAAGCGGGGGAATTACAGCCCAAGCTGGCGGCGCGTAACATTCCCTACAATGAGACCATTAATCGTGATCCTTACAGCTTTTTGCCAACCTGGTTGCATCCCAGGTAAGGGTCTCAAAGGGTTGCAGCGATTGTCGATGAGCCTGACGGTTGTGCCCAAGTATTGTATCGATCTGTCGCCCCTGCCAGGCTCGACGGGTATCCTCGTTGTCGTTTACTTCGATTCTGTGCAGATGGTCGCATTCAGCAACCTGGTCGATTGATTCAGCATGAGGACTCTGCTCCGAGGAACTGCTCTATCTGTGGGGTTCGATAACCGTCTTCGCGCCACAGGATGGGAAAGTAGTTCTCGTCGAGCCGATTATCACCGAGTCGCTTATAGCGACTGTAAATCGGGCCGATACCCTGATCAAAATTTTCGGGAACGTATTCGACATCGCTACGCATCGCGTGCAGCACCAGCGAACGTCGCGGATTCGAACTGCGATTTGACCCCGACCCGTGCCAGGTCCAGCCGTGATGAAAGGAACCGCCTCCGGCACTGACCTCGACATAACAAATCTCGGGGTCGACGCCGGCGCGTGCCGCTGCTGCGCGCATGGGTTTACGATAGTCATGCGGCGCATGGAACTCGCCGTCGGGCTGCTCCAGTTGCCATTTGTGCGAACCGCGCACGAACTCGATAGTACCCCCGTCGGCGTGGGTGTCATCGAGCGCGATCCAGCAGGTCAACAGATCAGATGGCGTAATCCACGACAGGTACGCGCTGTCCTGATGAAAGCCGAGGGATTTGGTGGCCGGAGGCTTCCAGATGACATTGTCGATCATGATGCGCACCCCGGACCAACCCGCCAGTTCTGCGACTGTCCGGCCCAGCGTTTCGTTTAAAACCACGGCTGCTATATTGCGATTGGCTTTCCATCCATTGCAGATCTGTCGTGACAGGCTGGGATCACCGGTTGCCTGCTGCCAATTGACTTCGTCAGGGCGTACCCCGGTTTCAAATCTGCCATTGAAAAGGTCGGAAAATGCTTGCTGTAAGTCGGGTAGCCTGGTGGCATCGATTAACTGGTTTGCAATGAGAAAACCGTCATCGTCAAAATTATTATGATCGTTTGCCGATAGCTGAATCATTATGGCATGGTCCGGGTTGGAGTGATTTGTTGGCGAGTCAGTATAACGAAAAATCCATTCTGTATTCGACGCCAGGGAATGGCTGTTCAGTGTAATCGCACTAGCCGTTAGATTGAATCTTTGCGGATATGCAGGTATCGACGGTATTGCTGGAACGGTGACCAGGCCGTGCTCGTTGCCGGTCGCCGATCTGGAGTGGTTGGTGTCGATTCAAGGCTTCCAGTCCTCGCCCTCGGTATAACGTGTGCCACGATGACCTTTTTTGGGAACAGGGGTGGCCAATCTTTCGCCCGGTGCATCGACGAAGATCAGGATGCGAGGCTTGCCCGAGTTTGGGTTGGTAGCGCCGGTAACAAAATGGTTGATCTTCAAGCGTCCGTGTAACTGGTCATTGAAGATGGTGTAGACGTAATCACCTGGTTTAAGCCGCTTGGGCTCGCGCCCGGCCATGTGAAACCCGTATTCTTTGCGACTGTCGTCATAGAGTGAGTCGAGGATTTCGATACCTGCCTGGGCGGGGATGGTCTTGGTGATGCCGAAACTCATAATCTGTTCGCAGTCAATGCATTTGCAATGGCATCATAGAGACGATCCGGGTCGTGATCAACCGGTCGATTTGTGACTTGATCTCTATCAAGTTGGGTAATAAGCAGAAGGAGTAACATATTGAAATTATTATATCATAATAAGAATGATTTGCATTTGCATTTGCATCGAAGATTTGATAATTTCTGCACCCTGCTCTTATCTGTCATCAGGAGTTTGTCGAGATGTACCGTGGTTTGATTGGTCAAAAACCGTTGCTATTGAGCGCTTTATTCGTGTTTTTTGTATTTGCTCAGGGCATCGCGTATGCAGAGGAAGTTAATGTCTACTCAGCGCGCAAGGAAGCCTTGATACTGCCTTTGCTGGAAAGGTTCAAGGCGCAAACCGGTATCGGTTTCAACCTGATTACGGCGAAAGCGGATGCACTGCTCAAACGTCTCGAATCCGAAGGTCAGTCAACTCCGGCTGATGTATTCATCACCACCGACGCCGGTCGACTGCAACGCGCCAGAGAAGCTGGCGTTTTGCAGGCCATCGACAACCCCAGGCTCGCCGCGAGAATTCCGCAAAACTTGCGCGACAAAGACAATTACTGGTTTGGATTGTCGCAACGCGCGCGCGTAATTTTTTATGCGAAAGACAAAGTCGACCCGGCAGAGCTTTCAAGCTACGAAGCCCTCGCCGATGAAAAATGGAAGAGGCGAATTTGTATTCGCTCATCCGGCAATATTTATAACCAGTCCCTGGTGGCTTCGATGATCGAGGCACACGGAATCGATCAGACCGAAAATTGGGCCCGCGGACTGGTAGCCAATTTTGCACGTAAACCTGCCGGTGGTGACACCGATCAGTTACGGGCTGCCGCTGCCGGGTTATGCGACATTGCGATTGCCAACACTTATTACTTCGGACGTCTGGTTATCAGCGAGAAAGAGAAAGATCAAAAAGTTGCCAACAGCCTCGGTGTGTTCTGGCCCAACCAGGCCGATCGTGGCGCCCACATCAACGTCAGTGGAGCGGGCATCACCCGTTATGCACAACATCGAGAAGCGGCTGAGCGTTTGCTCGAATTCATGGCCAGCGCCGAATCGCAGAGCTGGTATGGTGAAGTTAATATCGAATACCCGGTGGTAACCGATGCGAAAACCTCCGACCTGCTGAAGTCCTTTGGCGATTTCAAAGGCGACAGCCTCAACCTGAGCCGGCTCGGGGAGAACAACCGTGACGCCGTGCAATTGATGGACCGCGCTGGCTGGCGTTAGGCCTGATTCTGTCACACAAGGCAATAGATCCCCCCAAAATCCAGCCAGAAGCTATAGAAATCTTCACCTTAACGGGCTAGCGCACAAGTGTTAACAGCCCGGGTTCGTTTCACGCCTGACCGCGTCATATTTGAGATCACGGATATGACTAGTTTGCAGGGACAGGTTATGAATTTTATTATGCACCGTGCCAACCCGCTGGCACATTGCCGCAAGTTCAGGCGAGGCATCTTCGGGCTCGATGATGTCGATCCAGCAGGGTCGCGGGTCCTCGGTTTGGTCTGACATCGGTTACTCTACTTCCCGGCAAACCATTAACGGTTGAAACGCTCCTAAGTATGTTCGAAAACACCGGGATTGCCGATAGCAAGGTGATGATTCGATTGTGGAATCCCACCCCGAGTCGGCGATTTGTCCACGGGTTGATTTCCTGCGGCTATTTCGGCAAGTTTAAGCTGAGCAGTCGCAATACATTGCCACCCAGGACCTTTTTGACTTCGGTTTTGGAAAACCCATCCGCAAACAACGCCTCGGTCAGCATGGGTAACCCGGTGGTATCGAATGGCGTTGTCACATGGCCATCGAAGTCTGAGCCGAGGCCAACGTGGTCAATACCCGCGATTTTAATCGCATATCGAATCGCTGTGACGATACCGTGCAGGCTGGCATCGCAAACCGCGGTTTTCCAGTAACCTATACCGATAACCCCGCCATTTTCGGCGAGCCCGCGCAACTGGGAATCGGTCAGATTGCGCGGTCCCGGGCAGGTGCCGTGTACGCCGCCATGAGATACCACGACCGGTTTAGTCGCCAGCGTCAGAGTTTCGCTGAAAGTGGCAGTCGAGGCGTGCGCCAGATCGATGGTAATGCCGAGTTTTTCCATCTGGGGGATTAGCTTGCGTCCGAGATCTGTGAGCCCATACTGATCAACGCCGAACGAAGAACCGGCAATCTCATTGTCGAAGAAATGAGTAAGCCCCATCATTCGGTACCCCGCTGTATGCAGTTCAAGCAGAGACTGTTCCTGACCTTCGAGTGCCTGCATGCCTTCCAGGGCAAGCAGGCCCTTGATTCCATTTCCATGCAGATCGTCTCGATGCAGCACCAGCGAGAAAGAAGAACTGGCCGTCAGCCGTTTCAATTCATTTGCCTGCACAATCGCACGCGCCATTGGGCTAAACCAGCTACGAGGATGTCTCCAGGCAGCGACAAACAGCAACGGCAAATTGTCCGAATCACTGCCGTAAGTCGAGTATTTTATGGATTCGGGTACTTTCGTAACGACACTAAAAACCTGTAGATCGACCCCACCGTCGCGTAAACGGGGCAAATCGACCTGCCCTCGTTTATGACGTTTGTTCAGGTCGCGACCCCAGAGTAGCGAATCTGCATGCAGGTCGGCGACAAATGCGTTGTGGTGAACTGTACGGGTTTTTTCGGATGCGGGATATGGACCAGCGGTCAACACCGAATTGTGGATCCGATCGTAGTGAGGTAGTACCGCAAAGCGGAGCACAGATAGGACCAGAATAACCAGGGCGACACAAATCAATGCCAGCTTGAGCGAGATGGATTTAATTGATCCGGTTCTCCATTCGTTTCGAGGTAAAGAAGCTAAGCGAATGCAACCAATTGAGAATGCATGTCAATTGTCACCCGCAGCTTTAGTGCCTCTGGATTGCTAGCTAAACGGGAAATATGGGTTACCTTTAGCATCCTCGAAGCAGGGGTAGAAGGCTTTTACAAAACGTTGCAGTTCGTCTTCATCATCCTGGTTTTTCAGAAACTCTTTCCAGTTTCCTTTTGCCATACATGCCTCGATCTGATTTGCGACCGCTGCTACGCATTCTTTATTTTTATTTTTGCCTTCTTCTTCGCACATTTCGACCAGGCCATACTCCAGGGTTTTCCTGAACACGAACTCTTCGACCTTCTCACTGCTGCACCCAGCTATCATGATGGGTAGCAGTACCATAAAAAATATTTTCGTCGAACCTCCTCGCGCACATAACCCCAGAACTATTCAGCTTCGAACGAGTGTGCGACTAGTACTCCTCGAATGAGTACTAGTGTGATCGCCACTGTGACCGGGAACAGTATTATTATAGTCAGCATTACGTAGGAGGGAGGTGAGAATGATTGTCGACTGTTGCCAGCCGTTTAATTTCTTTGCAGAGCAACGGTTGTTTAATTGAAATTAACCAGGGCAGTCGGTGCTCTAAACTGTAAACATTCCTGATTACAACCTGAACCCACGGATTCAGGTACAAGTAAGCGCAGAAACTGGATTTATGATCTGTTACTGCCTCGACGGCCAGGGCCTTAGGCTTTCAGCTTCGATCCAGGCCGTGACCCAGCCAGGCATCTCTGCTTGCAAATCAGCGCCATCGAATTTCTCGGCAACCTCGGAGGCTGGAACCAGCCCCTGTTTTGACGTGGCGCAAACTTTCATTAACGCAGAAGAGCATATCTCATTTTTCATATGCGCCTCCTGCAAGAAATAAAACCATCTACCGTCGTGGCAGATAAGCTCGGTCGATAATGTGAACCGGCTGAAAAGGGGTATTCTTCTTCGATATCGAATGATCGCGCCACCGACCGCTACACCCCAATTGTTTTTCTTCATCAGGCTTATAAAACCAACCCGGTAGGAATAGTCCCATCGCCCCAGCTCCATGTAGTTGAAATAGCGTGCATTGTTCAATTCCAGAAACATATCTACATCGGTAAGTCCGGCTCTGAAATCTATAACACTCCTGTCTTCCAGGTTCAATTTAGAACGGAATTTCGCCTTTAACAAAGTTGTCGTGAATTTAACAAATGGATACATATCTTTAAGCTAGTTTATACACTTTGGCTTGATCTCTTCGAGGCTAAACAGGGGGCTAGCAAAATCAGCCGCCGTTCCAATCCTGTGCGGGATCTGCGGGAAGCGACTTGTAGCCAGAAGCCTGAATCACAGCGATTGCACAGTATTCATCTTTGTCCGAGGTATCTCCGCTAATACCAAGACTTATGTCTTCGTTACTCGTAGCGTCTCGGAGACAAGCTTTAGACCTAGAGTACCCATAACCATACTCGCAGCTCGATCAATGGCCGCTTTCGAATTCAAATAGATGACTGTCGACGACTTCGAGGAAAGTGTAATTGCCACAATCGTATACCATCCCGCTTCTACAAGAAAAACCAGGAAGGGAAGTGCCAGAATGGCAAATAGTGGCATATCCGGTGGTAGTAAGGCGGCAAAAATGCTGCCATAGATCACGACAGCCTTAGGGTTGCTGATCTGGGTGAGGAGAGCCATCAGGAATGATTTCATTGCTGTTCCCGGCAAGCTCTTTTCGTCACTGGAGATGACCACAGGTTGTTTCGCCCCAAGCCATATTCGTACTGCCAGATACACAAGGTAGAGGCCGCCAAATAGTTTGAGCGCCATATATAGCCAGGGCACACTGGCGAGTATTGCTTGTAGACCAGCCAGTACCAATACAGAAAATATGGCTCCACCAATGCCCATGCCGATTGCCATGTACAGTCCATCGGTGCGGGAGACCGCGATTGAGGTGCGTGCAACGAGTACAAAACTTGGACCGGGACTAATTGCCCCAATTAAAAGTGCGCCCAGTACGCTCGCAAGTGATATGTATAGTTCCACGATTCCTCCAGAAATCCTGATGCCCCGGATCAGAGGCGCGGTAATGCAGGATTCGGTTGTCTGTATTGGTTAGCATAACGTATTGAAGTATTTTTCTAATAGTTGTTTCCATTCGCCAATAAATTCCTTGTATGCCCCGCTTGTAAAGCTGGCTATAAATTCAAGGCCTTTTACATTGAGTACAATGTAGTGGTAAGAAACAATAACCCTTGTTTCTGAATCTGAAATGGGATCGTATTTAACCGAAATAATGCATACCTTTTCATTGTTATCGAGTCCTGTAACGCTGTCCGCATGGACGCGGGTCGATGATGACAGCAGGAAATGTTCGAGCACGAGTTGCCCGTTTAGATTGAAAAAGCTTAGCCCGCATTTCTCGCTACTTCGGCGACCAGCAGCAGCCGGTCGCCGGCCTTTGCGCCGGCACAGTTCAGCAACAGGTCGCGGGCTCCCGCTTCAATCTCTTCATTCATCGGCGATCTGTTCTTTTCGGCGCGCCATGTAG
>JAAESG010000491.1 GCA_024229615.1 Gammaproteobacteria bacterium
AAAAATGACCAATTATCCGTCGCACCATCGGCCAAACCGATATACAGGGCGTCGGGATAAAGCTGCTTGGTGTGGGCGATTTCTTGGCGCATTCGCTCCAGAAAGCTGGCCTTGCCGTATTCGGGTGAGGCGCCGATATAGGTCGTATGCAATCGCTCGCCAGCATCATCGTAAAGCGCCAGGGTGCCGACCATGGCGATTCGATAGCCTTGTTCGCGCAGGTAGATCGTGGTGCCGTCCAGGCCGATACTCACCGTGGCCACCGGCGCGTCTAGGGCCGGCGTCGCATAGTGCCAGTGTTCTTCTTTAGCTTGTGCGAGCGCACCCACCGTCTCTGAGACCTTCTGAATATAACCGCGCGAAAGTGCTCGGCCGTGGTTGCTTTGCAGATCCGTTTTCACCTCATCGACACTGAGCTTGGAGTATTTATGCGACAGCATCTTCGCAAGCTTCGGCGTGGCCCCTTGGATTACCCGCGCATCGCGCTCCAAGGGACAGAACGTCGCGCCTCCCTTGGGGCTTTGGTACACATGGCGGTTCACGCGCGTCTCGCCGTAGGGAGTCTGGTAGGTTTTTTCCACCTGACCTTTACTGGTTAGTTTAGTACTACCCATTCGGATGGCACTGCCGTCGGTATCGAAGCGCTTTAATAGCTCGCCGGTGGCCAAAGTGCCCGCCTCGTTCAGGGCTTGCTCAATACACCCCTCTCCCTCCAGCATGGACCTCTCGAGTGGTATGATAATTTCGATGACCAGTGTATTGTCTGTTTGCGATTTTATTTTGGCAGGCACTTTCGTACACTTTCTTAACGTAATTTCGAGAAAGTGTATCATATAGACTGAAAAATATAACTAATTATTTACATCAAATTATAGCTACACCCATGCGGGGCGAGAG
>JAAESG010000492.1 GCA_024229615.1 Gammaproteobacteria bacterium
ATCGATCCGGCTTTTAGTCGTAACCGGAAGCCACCGGCTTTAGCCGGTGGTTGTTCACTCGGATGTGAAGCGGCAAGTGAGCGCTTAGCGTGGACAGGGCTCAGGCCGGTTACAAATTGCACAGCCTCACCTGTCATAAAAACCATCATTTAATCTCTCATATTCAATGGTTTACGAAAGACTTGAGACCGGCTGGTGAAATATTCAGGTTAGGCAGTCAGATAGATGTCAAAGCGGATGCTTCTTTCACGGTAGACCAGGTCTGGTTTCGAAGTGCCAAAACTGACGGCTTTCGCGGGCCGTTTCACAACCACGCGCTTGCCTGCGTTACACAGGGCTTGTTCAAAACAGTCATCCATTTCGATGTTAGTCGTCAAGGACTGCAGAATTTGCATTTCCTTGCCAGGCTTGGCAGCGGATTTGTGCGCCGGAAACATCGGGTCGAGGTAAATACAGTCAAACTCTCTGCGCGTGCCCTGTTGGCGCAAGTACTCGATCGCATTTGTATTTTCCAGCCTCATTTGACTTGCAAGGATGGCCCCGGTCGACGTAGCCGCGAGTCTCTCGAGTGAATAAGCGACGATAGCGTAAACCAGTTCGTTCTGTTCCAGCATCGTGACTTGCTTACCGTGACTGGCGAGCGTCAGGCTATCGGCGCCCCAACCCGCGGTGAGGTCGAGAATGCTGGTGATGCTACGTTGCCTGTTACTGCAAGCCTTAATGATAGCCTGTGACGATTGCCGTGCTCGGCTGGCCAGAGAGCCGCAAACAAAGCTGTGATGAAATGCTAGCCGCGAATCGGCCAGCCTGATGTCGACACCTTGATCATCGGTTTCGATGGCACACACTGAAGCGGGTGCTTGTGCATAGGAGTGCAGGATTTTTAACGCCGAGTGCCTGGGATGCTCCATCAGTAATGTGGCGGTTTCTCGAATCTGGAATCGTTGTCCTGCGGCAATTCAGTTTTCATTGTTTGCAGCTGATTTTTGAGTTGCTCTATGCTTGCCTGCAAAGCCGAAATTTCCTGATTCTGGCGCGCAACCGTATCGTTGAGTGCGTGGAGTGTGTATTCCTGCTCGGTATAAAGCATTTCGAGCCGGTCCAGTTTGGCCTGCAACGATTCATTCACGAGGTTCACCTTTGCTATTAACCCGGCGACAAAGTATATCGTATTCAGGGCCTCTGATAAGCGTCAGATCATGGCGTAGCTTGCCGCCAGGGGTTGTCCCTTGGAAAAGCTGCACCAAAAACAGGCACTTTGGGCGACACTGAGATGGCGCTTATCATAAGCCCCTGTCTCTTTGATTTTAATAAGTAAGGCCAACCATGTCTGCCCGCGGACTGTATTTCAAAACTTGCTTTAGAATGACTAAAGCGGCGTTTTGATGCCTTGCTGCGAACAGACACGCGTTGGCTGAATACGATATACTTTGCCGCCGGGTTAATAAATCAATCGAGTTTAGCAAACTAATCCGTAACAAAGCATACATTGATGGTTTACCGATGACTAATTCAACCGCATAATATACCCATCGCAGCCTGTTTCAGTTTTACATGGCGGTAGTTCGAATGAGGTAACCCGTGAGCGACTCCCAAATAGAAAAAATAGCCCAGATAGCCGAACGAATTTCGGCCGAAGAAAACCGACGTACCCGACAGACTCATACCATTGGCAGTCTGTTACAGGAAAGACAACAGGTCCTGGTGTCGATGTGTGAATTGGCCGAGCTCGAATCGGGTGATATCCCGCCTGATACCGTGATGCACAATTTGCGCAATTTTAACCAGCAATTAGTTGATTACACGGCACTCGGGCATTTCGAAATTTATGAAAGAATTATCGACGGCAAGGAGCGACGCGGTAATGTCAAACTGGTCGCCAACCGGGTGTACCCGGTTATTTCGGGTACGACCCAATTGTTTGTCGATTTCAATGACAAGTACGAGGGCGCGGACGATCCCGATAGTCTGACCGATTTATATAACGATCTGTCATCGATCGGCGAAGCGATGGCCGAGCGTATCGAATCCGAAGACATGCTACTACGTGAAATCAGCGACAACCTCGAGAGTCCCAGCAAGACTCTGTAAGCTCTCACTCCGGGCGGACTAAAGCCCTCGCTGAGTACCATGTACGTCATTCCGATACGTCTACCCGACGAATGTCGGGGGGCCATTCCCCCGAGGTGGTCATTGGATGTTTGAGACGGCCTGGTAAACATTAATCCGCACAGCATGCACGGTTGATGTATCAGAATCTCGCAACCTTGGAAATAAAATCCGAATCCACCCCCTCAGAACCTCGGGAAAGTCTGCGGATGTCTACAGGCTCCTAAGGTAAAACCTTTTTAAATGGCTTGACGCTTACCGACGCATAGGCCCCGGCCTTGATATACGGGTCTTCGTCGGCCCAGGCCTGGGCGGCCTGTAAGCTATCGAATTCTGCGATGATAATACTACCGGTGAAACCGGCCTCACCCGGATCGTCGCTGTCGATTGCGGGATTTGGTCCGGCGACAATCAAACGTCCTTCGTCGCGCAATGCATTCAATCGTGCCACGTGTTCACTGCGCACCGAGATGCGGGCTTCAAGGCTATTTTCCTTGTCGGTTCCAACGATACTGTAAAACATTAACTGGTCTCCTCATCCGTATCCGGCATGAACCTGGCCAGATAAAAAGCCTGCGCGATGACGAATGCGACGGTCATGCCCATCAGTCCGAACAATTTGAAATCGACCCAGCTGTCTTCGCTGAACTGTAATCCGAGTGGATCAATTTCAGGCGCGACGATCAGGTTAGCCACCCCGGCGACGATAAAAAACCCGATCCAGGACAGGTTTAGCCTGAACCAGACCCGCGGATCGTCGATTTCAATCGCGTGGCCCATCATGCGCTGGATCAGTGGCTTCTCGCCAATCAGGTGGCTGCCAAGAAAAACCAGCGCGAAAAGCCAGTTGATTGCAGTCGGCTTCCACTGGATAAACAATGGGTCCTTGAACGCCAGCGTCGCTCCACCGAATACCAGCAGTAGTCCGAGCGTGATCAGCGGCATTTTTTCAACCTTCTTGGCGATGATCACCGCCAGTACGACCTGGATCAGGGTAACGACGATCGCAGCCAGTGTCGCCAGGTAAATCGCATCGCTGGATTCTCCGGGCGTCAAACTCATTAGCGGTATCCAGTCGTTGACAGCCAGGATAAATTCATCGGGTAAATCCAGATAAAATTTGTACAGGATGAAAAAAAGCAGGATGGGGAAAAAATCGAAAAGTTGTTTCATTTATTTAATGTCTGTTTGCAGCAGGGCAGATTCTAACGTATTCGATCTGGCTTTGGTGGCTATTTTAAAACTCGATGATATGCTCGAAGTTCGTCGTACAAAACACTGGCTGCGCTGGTATGACGTCCGTGATTTGGTGGAGTGTAACCACTAACCAATAAAAAAGGACTCCCGAAGGAGCCCTTTAAGTACTGCTTTACGAATCGTCTTAAACTAGATGATGCCGTATCTTAGAACAGCCTGAAGTGCGGTGACGTCATCGCAGACTGTGACCGCAACACCTGGAGAACAGCCATTATCCAATGAATGGAGTTCATACCACGTCTTGGTGTTGCACCCCAGGGTCTGTTTGTAACCCAGCGTAAAACCACCTGGATCCGTACCGGCGCCAGCACCTGGAGAGAGATGTCGATGCTTTCAAATTCCCCCGATAAGGTAGAAACCACCCATAGTCAAGGCGAAATTAAAACCAGTGTCATCGTCCTGGCTCTGGGCGCCAACGGCAAGGCTAGCGTCACCAAGTCCGATGCCGCTCCACATTACACCAATGACGTCTTCATCGTTGCCGTTACCGGTCAGGCTACCAGTACCTGCAACGAGATCCGCTGCGTGTTGTGTACGGCAATACCCAATGTCGTATCGCCGATCGGGAAGCTAACACCAATTTTGATTTCATCGACTGCATCTTCGACAGGCTCGGGAGTCATGCCTAGAGAAACGGCCTAAGATACCGCGCCTGCGGCGCTAGCGTAGGTGACGAATTTATCCCTACGACCGTTATAGTCGACCATTGCGAAACCAGAATTCCAATATGCGGGATCGGCAGGTCCAACCATGTGAGTATAGAAAGCATGATAAATCTGGCCGATGTAAACCTTGCCGAAGTCGCTTTTCACGCCAACATAGCGGTGACGCACACCAATACCACCGGGGTCCGATACGGTGCCTAAGTCGACATCCCGCTCGTAGTGATCGTAACCGGTCATGCCGTTGCCAAGGTTAGTTTCGCCTTTCGCGCCGAAGCGTGAGAAAAAACTTTTTATATTGAAATCGGCGACGTTAGCCGTGTCTCTGTACTCGACACCGACACGAGCCGAGACGCGTAAGCTTTCAAGCTTGCACGGCGGCCGGAGCGGCGACAGTGCCGTCTACGGCCATTGCAATTGCAGTTGTTTTAAGATTCATGAGTAATTACCCTTAAGTCAGTTATATTATCTATGCCTAGGATAAAAACCGTTTAGTGATTTGGGTCATGCATTCCAACCTTAATCTAGATGGCTTATGGCAAAGCATAATAGTCACTTTTGACTCAAAAGCAGCTCAATATTAGAAAAAAACAACAAATTCAAGAAATGTTGCAAAATCGTAACACAATTTATGTAAATTCCTGTCGAACCTTCTAAATGTTTATCCTAATCCATTGATTTAGAAAATATTTCTTACCGTTGTTTTCTTCCAATTTTTTACTGTATGATCGCCAGCCCTAGCATTCACAGTTGGTTATAGCGCAGTTTTTTGAAATTCACCCCGA
>JAAESG010000493.1 GCA_024229615.1 Gammaproteobacteria bacterium
CGAGAATCAATCCTTTGCTTTTGCGGAGCCACTCAATCCTTAGCCCTCGTCACCGAGTCCTGTTAAGAGACTGCTGCCAGCATTCCTATGAGATCCACTACTCTATTCGAGTAGCCCCACTCATTGTCATACCAGGAAACAATGCGGGCATAGCCGTCTTCCTGGGAGCTGGTCGACAGAGCATCAAAGATGCTCGAATGGGTGTTGCCGATGATATCGCTGGAAACCAATGGTGCTTCACTGTATTCGACCACGCGCTGCATCGGTCCTGCGGCAGCTTCCTGAACCGCTGCATTGATATCGTTGCGGGAAGCCTTTTTACCCAGCCTGCAGGTAAGATCCACGATCGAACCGTCCGGCACCGGCACCCGCATGGCCAATCCATCCAGTTTGCCTTTCAGCTGGGGCAACACCTTACCGACGGCCTTGGCTGCTCCGGTAGTCGTCGGAATGATGTTTTCGCCGGCCGCCCGGCTGCGGCGAAAATCTTTATGCGGAACATCGGCCAGGCGCTGATCATTGGTGTAAGCGTGCACCGTGGTGATAAAACCCTCTTCGATGCCAAACGCGTCATCGAGGATTTTAGCAATCGGTGCCAGGCAGTTGGTGGTACAGGATGCATTTGAAACAATGCGGTGTTCCGGTTTGAGATCTTCGTCGTTGACCCCGATCACAATGGTGGCGTCGATTTCTTCCCTTGCGGGCACCGTCAGAATCACCTTCTCCGCACCCGCTGCCATATGTTTTTCCAGCGGTTCTCGATTGCGGAACACCCCGGTGGATTCAATCACA
>JAAESG010000494.1 GCA_024229615.1 Gammaproteobacteria bacterium
ATATGAGCCTGCAAGGAATCAATCATCTAGCCTTCATCACCGATGACGATCCATTGGAGATTGCAGCGCAAGGCGCCGAACCACAGGCTGGTTACTGGCCCGCGGTGGAAACCGCAACGCCACCATCGGAGATGTGTGCGAGTAGCGGAAATGGGCAACCAATGCGCGAATATTTTCTACAGCACGGTCTGGCTTCCTATTCAGCCGGAATTCCGGAAGATTTTGAGGCGGCCCTGAAAAGGCAGGATTCGGACTAGGAAATGGCAGCTCAGGCTTTTGGCCGCGCCATCACAAATACATTGTCGACCGCGGTGTATTGCTGGTAACCAAGCCGCGCCAGCGGTTTGATTTTATCGAGATCAATCAACCCGTCGCTGAGCACTTCATCCCTGATGTGAATGCCGAGAACCCGGCCGATGATGGTGCGATTGATACTATCCGCCAGGGTGCAGGGGAGTTCGATTTCCTGGTAAAACGCACACTCGAGGTGGATGGGTGCCTCGCGTACCCGCGGCGGTTTGACCAGCAAGGAATCTTCGGCATGTAACCCGGCAAGCTCCATTTCATTGACGTCGTGGCCCACGGCTGCGGTACTGACGTTCATCGCATCTTTGAGTGCCAGCGGTACCATGTTGACGACGAATTCTCCGTTGGATTTTATGTTGTACAGGGTGTCTTTCTCACCGCCGTGTTCGTGGTAGCCGGTGAAGGCGATCATGACCATCGGTGGGTCGCTCGCCAGGGCGTTAAAAAAACTGAACGGTGCGAGATTTATCGCTCCGTTTGGGTGCATCGAACTTACCCAGGCGATGGGCCTGGGCACGATGCAGCTCTTGAAGGGATCATGGGGTAGCCCATGGGGCTCGCCGGATTTGTAAAACACGAAGGACTCGCAAATTATCGAAAGCGGCTAAGCTAACACCGATACAGGTACCGCGTAAACCGTCTGCTCTCAATCAGCGGGTATTCTGCATACCGGGTGGCGCAATACTCATGCATCGGAAGAACGAAATATTTTGTCAGGCCGACCCCCGGATCGGTTTTCGGGTGTCTTGCGGAACGTAGCGATGGCTGACCAACAAAGGCTAGCCCGCTTTTCTCACCACCTCTCGTCGTCGCGGTAGAAGGGTGGTGAGATATGCGGGCTAGTTACCCAATACCTGTTGAATAAGCTGCTGAGAAGGCACATATCCCTGGATCATTTCACCATTCGATTTGAACAGCGCGGGGGTACCCGATATTCCGACGCTATTGCCGAGCGCATAGCCCTGGTCCACCAGGCCGGCGCTGGTGCAATCGCCCGCGGGTAAGTCCCCCTCAATTTGCCCCTTGGCGATCGTCATTGCGTTGGCGCGATCGCTGGCACACCAGACCTGCTTGAGTGTCTGGTAACCTGGGCCCTGAGTTCCTTCGCGAGGGTAAGGCAGGTAGTGTACCGAAATCCCCGCAGCCTGCAGGTTGGCGATTTCACCGTGTAGCTTCTGGCAGAAAGCACAGGAGGTATCGGTGAAAATATTCAATACCGCCTTTTCATCCCCACTGGCGGGAAATACAGCCCTGGCCTCGAGCGGAAATTGGGCGATGGCATCGAGCGCGATTTTTTGCCTGGCGAGATTGGTCAGGTTTTGACCACGTTCGAGATCGATCAGGTTACCGATGAGTGCGTAACGGCCATTCTCGGTCAAATAGGCGTAGTTGACGCCAAACCTGGCCTGGTAAATACCGCCAATCGGTGTTTCAACAGGTTCTGCAATCGCCTTGCTACCTAGTCTCAGCATTAATAAATCGGTCATTTTACGAGTTTTCGCATTTCCGTTTACTTCATTCGAAAGCGGTTTAGGTGCGGGTGTTGCGATCTTTCTTTTGGCATTGTTTGTGAGGTTTTGTTCCTGCTCCAGATCGATCAGGTCGGCCATGAATAGATAACGCCCGTCAGCGGTCAAGTAGGCGTAATTCTTGCCAAATTCGGTTTGGAAAATGTCACTGACCGGGGTCTCAACGGGTTCCGAGACACTGTCGCTTCCCAACCTGAGTTTCAGCAATCTGGTTATCTTGTCTTTTGTTGCAGCGTCGGACTGCGCGGGTGTGGTTGTTAGGTTATCGATGTTAGAGATAGCGCTGACCTTGTAGCGTTCAGCCCATTTAGCATAAATCTCATCGGGCCACAGCGATTGAAAAAAAGCGATCACCGCGTCAATTTCCGTATCGGACAACTTGCCTTTGAAGCCGGGCATAACGCCTCCAATTTTTGTACCACCGTCCTCAATGGTTTGTTTAAGCAAGTCTTTTGAATGGTGCCAGGCGTGCGCCGAACCGTTTAACGGTGGTGGCGGGTAGTTGCCGTCGGCGTTGGTATCTTTCCAGTTAGCCGTGGCCGCTGCGTCTTCGCCGTGACAGGATGCGCAATTTTGTGCAAATAACAGTG
>JAAESG010000495.1 GCA_024229615.1 Gammaproteobacteria bacterium
CCCCAGACCGGAACCAGTTTGGAATTATTGAACGAAAACACGATTAGCAGGACTATCGGAATATACAGGAACGCGAATCCGAAGCAGGTGGTCGTAATCAGGAAACTGGAACGTTTGCCGTTATTCATTTGGCTTCAGCCTCCTTCGCCTGTATGTGCTGATACAACATCATCGGCAATACCAGAACCAGTAACAGAGCAATCGCGACTGCTGAAGCCACCGGCCAGTCGACATTGGCATTGAACTCGAAGTAGAGTATCCGACCGATCATCAACACGTTACCACCACCGAGCAAATCCGGGATGACGAATTCACCGGTCGCCGGGATAAACACCAGCAACGACCCGGCGATGATGCCCGGCATGGTTGCCGGCAAGGTCACCGTGAGAAATGTAGTCGCTGGCCTCGCGCCAAGATCGGCTGCCGCTTCGAGCAGGGTCCAGTCGAGTTTTTCCATGTTGGCGTAAAGCGGCAGGATCATGAACGGTAAATAGGTGTAAACGATACCGACATAGACCGCGAACTCGGTGTACAGCATGCGTAAGGGTTCGAAACCAAACCAGACCAGTATATCGTTAATCACTCCCTGGTCGGCGAGCAGACCCATCCAGGCGTAGACGCGTAGTAAAAACGAAGTCCAGAACGGCAGGATGATTAACATCAGCAAAACATGTTTGGTGGTATGGCTGGAGCGTACGATTGCGTAAGCCATCGGATAACCGATTAACAGGCTCAGAATGGTTGAGAATGTCGAAATCTTCACCGAATTCAGGTAGGTGTTGATGTATAAATCGTCTTCCCACAGGTAAGCG
>JAAESG010000496.1 GCA_024229615.1 Gammaproteobacteria bacterium
AGCCGGATTGCTATGGGGTGATGGTATGGAATCAGGCCGTTTCGAAGAGATCAATAGCCCGAGGCGGCGCTCGGGGCGGTGCCCGAGCGGGTAAGCAGAGATAGGCGAGAATCTTGGCGATCACCGTGGGAGCTTCAATACCTAAATTCAGGGTCGTTTTTACCCCCTACATCTGAGTTAATGGATTTTTATTGATAGCACTAAGTATTTTTTCTTGGTTTTTGTTAACTGCAACCACTCGTTGAGGTTTGCTCTAGCCCATTTGTAGGAGGGTATCCTACCCATAACACATATCATTCAACGCTTTTGTTGTTAATTCAAGAAATACAAAAATATTCATATTTTCAGTAAGATGAACTCGTTATCGTTGATGCTCAGTTTCGTAGAGAATAAAATTTAGGTGGAATTTGGGTTTACTATCAGCTCCTTTCCCAAGATAACGAATATGTCGTGTCACAACTTTTCCGTTAACTCTTTTCGTTTCAATTTCGGAAAGGTAAACTTTGCCCTTTCTTTTCGAACGTTTGATTTTGCTTATGTGTAGGGGGTATTTTACCCCTTACAAACACTCATTTAACACTTTTGTTTTCACTTCAAGAAATAGAAAAATATCCTTGTTTTCAGTAAGATATGCTCATTATCGGTAATTTCTCAATAACTCATGGCACGGCGCGCGCCGCTGCAGCGCGTTCCCGAATGATATCGGGTAATGGCGCAATCTCTCCGTGCTGTTCGATCCGGTCAGCCAGATAATCCCAGAAAGAGATACCGAGCTTGCGGCAGGTCTTCTTCAAACTGGCGAAGCCGTCACGACAGCGTTTGCCCAGATCGCTGCGGGTGCCGCCACTGATCTTGCGCCACTTCACGTAGCCGCGGATATCGCCTTCGCTGCCGTTGGTATGCAGGACGATGTCCGGGCGTTGGAGCACCAGCAGCAGCTTCTGCTGGTGGGCGTGCAGCCGCTTGAGGGTCTGGTTGAGGGTGGCGAAGGAGGTGCGCTGAGTGAAGATGGCCTCGAATCGCGCCTCGAGTGATGGGGCCAATGCCGGATCGGGAGCACGCCGATAAGCTTTGAGGTCGGCATACAGGTCCCAGATTTCACCGCGTACCCGTTCCTGGTCCTCACGATGACGTTCATTGAGCGGAATCAACTTGTGCACCAGGCGCTCGGCATGGACCCAGCACAGAGCATGGAGCAAAATCGCGAACTGTCCCGCTCCGTCACTGACGATCACCAGATCAAGCGAGAACCCCTTGTCGATCAACCCACCGAGCAACGCCCCCTCGGTGGCGATGCGCCGATGGCGCTCGCGTGTGATCCCCAAGGCATCGAGGTGTGCCTCCCAGTCCGAGATCCCGGCGATCTGCGGGCTTGCCCCGATCTTCAGTCGGCGCAGTGGCTCCTTGGGCAGGCGTTCCTCTTGGAAATAGGACAAGGCGTGTTCGTTGAGACAGTAGGTGATGTTACCGGCGTGGAGCAATTGCAGGAAGTTGATTCGACTCTTGCTGCCGGTGCTTGCGAACCAGGCGAACCAGTCGTTGCCGATCTGCGTGACATAGCCGTTGTTGCCCTGATGGCGCGCTCCGGAATCATCGACCGTGATGAAGCGGCTGACCTCCAGGCCGGTCACCAGCAGTTGGTCCTTCTCCGCGAGAAACCCTTCGTTGTCGCCGCTGAGCAGCGCATCGACCTGACCGACCGAGATGTCGATATCCCATTCGCGCAGTTGCTCATGCAGTAACGGCTGGGTGACATGGCAGTGATGGTGCTGGTAGAGCGCGTAGCGACGAAGCTCCGGGCCGAAGTGCCCGCCGTTGAGACTCGCCGGCAATTCACCGACCAACAGCGTTCCGTCCGGCGTCAGCCAGACCTCCCGACGATAACAGGTGTTGTGGGCCTGAATACGCAGGTCTTGCACGATGAAATCGCGGTAGCCTTTGAAGCGTGAGTGCTCCGGAATCGGCGTCGTCGGCGCAACTTTGATCGTCTCATGGATCGCCAGCCGCTCCGTCTTGCTGCGCTTGGACGACCCGGCGCGCTTGCGCGGCTTGCGATCGGCCCCGTCATCGTCGCCACTGTCGCCGTCTTCGCCTTCGCTTCCGTCGGGATCACCGTCAGGCTCGGTCTCGGTTTCCATTCCGCTCGGCTTGAACTTCGGCTTGGCCTTTTGTCCCTTGAGCACGGCGATTTCGTCGCGCATCTGCTGGATGATCTCTGCCTGCCTGCGGTTTTCTTCAAGCAAATGCTCGATTTGGCCCAGCAACTGCTCCACCAACGCGCTCCGCTCCGCGTCGGCAATGGTCGGCAGCTGCTTGAGGTCAGACATGGGTGGAATTGGTCAACGTGCTACGCAAAATACTTGCAGCGGATTCTACCTTATTTTCGTAGCCTGTTGATCTATTTGCCACGACTTATTGAGAAATTACCAGACTATGTGTTGGCGTTGAAAGGCAATCAAGAGAAGCTACACGAGGCGGTTGAAGCGCATTTTACGCGCTTGAACGAGGCGGGTTTTACAGACCCTGCGGTTGACTACTATGAGATCAGCGAAGTCCATCATGGGCGCCAAGAGACACGCCGTTATTGGACCACAGACGACCTAAGCGCAATACCGAACACGGATCAATGGAAAGGGATCAATATCATCGGGATGGTGGAGTCGCAAAGGGATGATGGGCAAAAGCGCTCGATCGAGTATCGGTACTACATTGGTAGTATCGACAATGATGCGAAACGATTTGCTCATGCGGTACGTAAGCATTGGGGCATAGAGAACTCGCTACATTGGGTACTGGATGTGGCCTTTAGAGAAGACGAGTCGCGAGCACGAGCAGGTAATTCAG
>JAAESG010000497.1 GCA_024229615.1 Gammaproteobacteria bacterium
AGCTTAACCTGAATCCGTAGGTTCATGACGTCGCATGACGCAATCTATTGATTCCCCAGCGGTTTAAAAAATTCCCGCTTAACCTATGGTGAAGCTAAGATTTTTTAATTCCACTGAGAAACCAATATCTTACGCCCTGCATCCGCCCTGAACCTACGGATTCAGGTTTAAGTTAAGTGCCATTGTTCGCTGCAAGCTCAATCGATGGCAGGCAGGTCTCGGCGAAACAAAGGCGCAAAGATATCTTCACCAGAATCCAGTTGACGCGCTGCGGCGTGTCCGTCATAGACCGCGGCAGCCACGGTACCCGGCGTGTGGCAATCGCCAATCGCGCGCAGGGTCCGGAATCGATCCTCCGATTCGAGCAATGTCTGGTAGAGCGCATCATCGACGTCGCGTGAGGTGATCATAATGATGGAATCGAAATTCGACTTTAAGCGTTGTCGGTGGGCGCCTTCGAGATGAGCCGTATTTGCCTCCAGACTGGTAATCCGGTGCGACACCAGAATCTCGACATCGAGATCAATCAGGCGTGACTGGACCTTTGCTTGCTCGAGCGTGTACTCGGTCCAGATCGATACTTTGGATTCGGGTGTCAACAGACAGACTTCCTGACCGCGATTGCGAAACAGTTCCGCCAGGGTGCTACCCAGATAGTAGTAGTCATCGTCATAAATTAGCACTCGCCCGCTAATATCGGTACCGGCAAATACGTCGTCCGGCGTAAAAACTTCGACCTTATCGATGCCGTCGATGGCTCGCAAGTGCGTTCGTCCAACCCCATCTCGACGCCAGTGCGCGCCGGTAGCGATGATCACATGCGGTATCTCCAGATCGATAATATCCTGCGCGCCGAGTTTATTGTCGAGATAGATTTCAACATTCTCCTTGCCGCGAAGCTGGGACTCCCGGTAATCGCGTACGCGCAGGTAACTGGACATACCCGGCAGGCTGCTCTCGTGTAAAACTCTCCCACCCAGCATTTCGCTGGCTTCGGCGAGGGCAACCGGGTAACCGCGGTTGGCAAGCTGCAATGCGCATTCGAGACCAGCCGGACCCGCACCAACCACCAACACGGCATCATCACTGGCGGCTGCCTCAATGCTTTCCGGATGCCAGCCCTGCTTCCACTCCTCGCCCTGGGTTGGGTTTTGCGTGCAACGAATCGGTGCCACCATATTGTCTTGAGCGACACAGATATTACAGCCGATGCATTCGCGTATATCCTCGATTCGACCTTGATCAATTTTGCGAGGTAAAAATGGGTCGGCTATCGAAGGTCGTGCGGCACCAATCAGATCCAGTACACCGCGCTTGATCTGTGACACCATGGTATCCGCCGAGGTGAACCGACCGACGCCGACTACCGGTTTGCTGGTCATACTCTTGACGAACGCGGTATACGGCTCCTGATAACCCTCGTTTGGTTCGAAACGCGCGCTCGAGGAGTCATTACTCCAGTCGCTGATATTGACATCCCAAAGGTCAGGAATTTCCGCCAACATACCGACAATATCCTGAGACTCGCCCGAGACCTGCAAGCCATCTGCTCCCAGCAGCTCTTCGGTGGCAAAGCGAAATGCGACTGCACATTGATCGCCCACTGCCTCCCGGGTGTCAGTCAATACTTCCTTGGCCAGTCTGACCCTGTTTTCGAGGCTGCCACCATATTCGTCAGTACGCCGGTTGTACGACGGCTTCATGAAGTGCTGCAAGATACTCAAATCATGTCCGGCATAGACGTAGATTATGTCGTAGCCAGCCTTTTTCGCACGCAGTGCTGCACCGATGTACCAACGACGTAAATCAGCAATTTCGCGTTTGCTAATGCCGCGCGCCTGTCCCGGGTAATTGCCGTAAGCCATGATCGGGCTCGGCGCCACGGGCGCGACACGACTGTATAAATTTGTCGCGTGGAAACCGCTATGCAGCAGCTCGATGCCAGCCAGTGCACCATGCTCGTGTACCGCGTCGGTCATCAAGCGGTGTTGTGGAATATCGCGATCGTCCCAGAGTCGACCCTCGATAGTTGGCGTAATATCCGAAGTGGGGTGTATTTCAACTTCCTGGGTACAAACCACACCCCAGCCACCTTCAGCCTTGACGCGGCGATTCGCGGCCTCGGCATGCGGGCGCCCATGACCCAGCACGTTACAATGCGGCACCTGGTAAAAACGATTGGGTGCGGTCACCGGCCCGATTTTCACTGGCTCAAACAAAATATCGTACTTCGGATCTCTGGCCATCAAACCACCACTCGGTCGCGTTTAACACTGATTTCATTTTGTCCCAGTTCGCGCGCGGCCTTGTGCCCGGCGTATACTGCCGCGGCAATAATACCGGGGGCCCGGCAATCGCCAATCTGCTGTAGCGACAGTATCCCCCGGGATTCAAATGAATCACGCCGGCTCTCGAGTTCAACCCATAACTCGTCGCGCGGGATACGTGCACTAATCGGGATCAGGTAATCTGCCACAATTTCCGTTTCGCGGCCACTGAATATACATTCGAATCGCGCGGTACCACCTTCCCAGGCCGTCAACCCCCGAGCAGTGATAATTTCGATTCCGGCCTCGATCAAGGCCCGCATCGTCAACGATTGTTCCTCGGTATGCCGAGTCCATGCGCAAAGCGCGGTTTCAGGCGTGACCATCGTGACCTTCAACCCGCTGGCACTGAGTTTCAGCGCAATCGTACTACCATGGTAGTAATGATCATCATCATAGATCACCACATGTCCTTCTGCTTCAACCCCTTTTAGCACCTGGTCTACTCCAATCACATTATCCTTTTCACAACCGTTAAATGCGTGGTTACTCCAGCGCCCAACTCCATCGCTACGCCAACGCGCGCCGGTGGCGAGAATGATATGCTGGCTCTCAAGTTCGAGGATGGCGTCCACGTCGAGCCGATTCTCGGGATAGATCTGCACGTTCGCCATGCGCGCCAACTGTCCCTGTCGCCAATCGCGTACGCGAGCGTATTCGATCATACCCGGCAAGCGTGATTCGAGGGTTATACGTCCGCCCAATTCCTGTTCCGCTTCGGCTAGAATGACCTCGTAGCCACGCTGCCCAAGTGCACAGGCCGCTTCAAGCCCTGCGGCCCCGGCACCAACAATCAGAACCGATTCGTCGGCATGCCGGGGCTCGATCCGATCCGGATGCCATCCGCGCCGCCATTCTTCACCCATGGTTGGATTTTGCGTACAGCGGATCGGAACGCCGAGTGAATCATGCGCATAACAAATGTTACAGCCGATGCATTCACGGATGTCCTCGATTCGCCCCTGGTCTATCTTCTGCGGTAAAAAGGGATCGGCGATCGATGGCCTCGCCGCACCGATAAAGTCCTGGGTGCCATTTGCGATCTGACTGAGCATGGTGTCGGGGGAAGTAAAACGACCGACGCTGACCACCGGTTTTGTGGTCATCGACCTTACTTTAACAACCGCTGCCTGGTATGCCGTTTCCTTGACGAAACGTGAACTACCCATCTCGTATTGATAATCGTTGACAGTGATATCCCACAGATCCGGCAGTTCGGCAATCTGCTGAAAACACTCGATCAATCCCTGTGGATCATCATCGAGTTGTATCGGCATCGAGTAACGCACCGCAACGGCACAGCGTTCGGCGACGATCTCGCTGACATCCTCGATGACTTCGCGCAACAGTCGCACCCGGTTTTCAACCGAGCCACCATATTCATCGCGACGCTGGTTGTAGTAAGGATTGAGGAAATTGTGCAACAGATATTCGTGGTTGGCGTAGACATAGACAATATCAAACCCGGCGGCCATGGCACGCCGAGCTGCATCCCGGTACATGTTTCGAAAATTATGGATATCGGCCTGACTCATGGCCTGGCTTTGTATCGGGATACCCAGGGTCGCAGCATTCGGCAGGCTCGCCACGTCCAGCGACACTTCACGGCTGTCTAGATTGGCCGAGCTACGCCCTCCATACCAGAGCTCAACCCCGGCGAGCGCCCCCTGCGCGTGCACCGCCTCGGTCATCAGACGCATATTGGAGACATCGTCGTCGTCACGCAGGCTTGCGCTCGGATAGGGTGACTCGTCGGAACTGGCATGAATAGAGCAATACTCGGTACACACCACGCCCCAGCCACCCTCGGCCTTGATGCCACGCATCGCCGCCAGCATCTGCGGGCGGTGATAGCCCATGCCGGTGCAATGCGGCACCTGGTAGAACCGGTTCGGCGCCGTTACCGGGCCAATCTGGAGCGGTTCGAAGAGCACATCGTAACGCGGATCTCGAGCCATGGCCTATCCGACAGCAAAGACTTTTGCCTGGGCTTGCATGCGCTCATTTTCCGCTTTCAAACTGCCTGCCTTGAGCCCGAACTGCTGCTTGTCGATCTCCGGGAAACTGGCTGCTTTCGGAATATTCTCGAGCGTGCCATCCAGATTGTAAGACCAGCCGTGAAACGGACAGATAAACGAATTTCCACAATGACCCTTTTCTTCGGCAACGACGCGCGAGGCACGATGCCGACAGATATTGTGAAACGCGCGCACCTGGCCTTCCCGATCCCGCACGATAACCGCACGCTCATTGGCCATGCCGAAGCACAGATAATCCCCACTGTTGGGAATGTCCGACACATGGCCGACAAACACCCAGTTGCGTAAAAAAATCTGCTCCATTTCGAGTTCGGTCAGCTCATCGTTGTTGTAAGTCCAGGCAGGCAGGCAGGCCATTGCGACTGGCGCCATCACGAAAAATTTCTTCCACGGGGATAAACTTCATGAGAATTCCTCACTAAACGGCTTGCTTTTCGGGTACCCAGAGCCCTTCATCGATGCAATCCTGCATCGCAAGCTCGATCCCCTTGCGCAAAATACCGACTACCTCGTCGATCTGCTCCTTGCTAATCGTCAACGGCGGTGACAGTACGCACATGTTGATCATGGGACGCACGATCAAACCCATTTCCTGGCAGTGCTCGTCAATACGGTTTCCAAGCTCATAATCGAGCGCCAAATCGTCGCTGCCCTGCTTCAGTTCACATTCGACGCAGGACATCAGACCCAGGCCTCGAACATCATTAACTATTGGAATATCGCGCAGTTTTTGCATCTGCTGCTGCAAATAGGGACCCGTTTCCCTGGCCTGTTCAAACAATTTCTCGCGCTGCATGATCTCCAGGTTCTTGATCCCGGCGGCAGCCGCGACCGGGTGCCCTGAGTAGGTGAATCCGTTCGAGAACACCGCCGAATCACCGCCCCTCTCCTTGATTTCCCGCAGCAGGCGATCGGATACCAGGAATGCACCCATCGGGATGTAGCCCGAGGTCAGGCCTTTCGCGGTCGTAATAATATCCGGGGTAATCCCAAACACCGCCTCGGATGCGAAGCAGTGCCCGAGGCGACCGAAGGCAGTAACCACTTCGTCCGACAGGTAAAGCATGTCATGTTTACGACAGACTTCGAGGCAGCGCTGGTGGTAACCCTCCGGCGGCACGATCAATCCACCCGAGGCGAGGACCGGCTCGGCAACGAATACCGCGCAATTATCGGAGCCCACTCGTTCGATCATGTTTTCGAGATTGGCCACACAGGCATCGAGGAATTCGGCATCGGACATGGCTGCCGGCTTAAGCAAAGGATGCGGTGCATCGATGTGATGCACCAGGTTTTCCTCGAAGTGGAGATTTCCCTTGTCGCGTTCCTTGCCGGATACGCTGCCGGAGAGATAGGTACTGCCGTGATAACCGCGTTTTTGCGAAATGATATGCTTCTTGCTCGGCATATCACGCATGTTGTTGTAGAAATGCACAAATCTGAGCGCCGAGTCGACAGCAGTGGACCCGCCCGTGGTAAAGAAGACGTGATTCAGGTCACCGGGTGACTGCTCAGCAAGCAGTGAGGCAAACTCCGCCGCGGGACCGGTTGTCATCGACCAGGGCGACACATAGGTCAAAGCCATAATCTGATCATATACCGCCTGCGCCATTTCCTCGCGACCATGTCCGATGTTGACACACCACATACCGGCGGGTGCATCGATCAAACGATTACCCTCGTCGTCGTATACGTAAATACCATCGCCTTTATCCAGCAGCGTGCGCTGATGCCCGCCAATCTTGACCATATCATCCCACGGATGAATGAATTGATTATCGCGCTGCTTGAGTTCTGCTGATGTGCTCATGTCTCCCTCCGGCTATGCCAGTAATATCGAAAAAGTTTGAGCATTATAAATATAATTTTATATTTTACAATGTATTTCAATAAGATATAGTTTTTAATTGACCATTTACTCAGTTAACGGTAAGGTTGGCAACCACTAGCAATGAGGGCCATTGACCTTGCCAACACCCGTTTCCGAAAAGAACTTCGCGGGGCGTAATCGCAAAAGCCAGTGCGAATTCCGCAAGCGACAATTGATCGACGCGACCATGGAATGCATAGACAGGCTCGGCATGTCGCAAACCACTCTGGCACGCATCGCCGAACGTGCCGGCCTGTCGCAGGGAAACGTGGTGTTTCATTTTCAAAGTAAAGAGGCCCTGCTCGAACAAACCCTGCGCCATCTCAGCGACGAGTATAAAAGCAACTGGCAGGCCGCCATGACGGCCTCGCCAGACGACCCTTACTCGCAGTTGCGTGCGTTAATCGAAGCTTCATTCGCACCACGGATCTGCAACCGCAAGAAAATAAGCGTCTGGTTTGCATTCTGGGGTGAGTCGAGATCCCGACCGAAGTACATGCGCACCTGTGGTGCCAACGACAAGGCATTTTCAGACGAGATACTGGCGCTTTGCAAAGTCATCGAGAGCCAGTCGAAAACGCGCCTGAGCGCACAGACCGCCGCTCTCAGTATCGAAGGCATGATCGATGGCCTTTGGCAAAGTTTTGTCATCGGTCCACCCGGCTTCAAGCGTGATCAGGCCATTCAGGCGGTATTCGAACTGGTCGATGCAATATTCCCCGAACTACAAAGCAACTGACCATTGGCTTAGGTCCACACAAAGATTGAATCGATTGCGCCAATACCCGCTCAAACTGTAAATTTGGCCTTAGATTTGTCACTACGCGGGGAAGTACATCTTGGCGACTAAATTCAGATCCTTACTCCTTGAATTGATCGGAGTGGAGGCTGGCACCGGCATCAAACTGGACTTTTACCTCCCCTCAGCAGCCGCCGCACCAAACTTCTGGGTTGATGGCTGGTTTATTCCCAAGGATGCGCTGAATGTCGAAAACGCGCATCTGTTCATGAACTACCTGATGCGCCCCGAGGTAGCGGCCGCCGATAGCAACTATTCATGGTATGCGACGGCTAACTAAGGACGCGGTACCGCTGATCGATGAAGCGGTGACCTTCAGCCCGGCGGCTTTTCCGACCGCAGCGCAAATATCGGCCATGTACACTCTAGCGCCATTGCCACCGAAGGCGGAACGCGTACGTACCCGGATCTGGACCAACTTCAAAGCCGGAAACCAAGATCGAAACCCGGGGTGATTGCTCACCCCGGGTCTCGGCAGCTCTGATGAATCCTCGCCGCATAGCCGTTTAAGCGCACAAGCCAGCGCAGTTGGTATAGAAGGCCGGTATCCAGGCTCGGGCTGAACCTCCCGATTCGAGCGCCAGAATTTTAACGCGAACAGTCCAATCTGGAGATACCTGAACCTCAAATTACAATTTGCCTGGATGCCGGGGCAATCCAAATATCAAATTTTGTGATCACAAATTTTGAACACTTGTGTTAATATCGCCTCAAACTATTGATGTGACAGGCTATTCATCACTATGATAAGGTCTGCGTATTAAGGATGGGATTCGGTTATTGATCACGTTAAGCTAGCGTACAGACTGAAAACACAATAATAAGTTTAGCATTCAAAAATAGTAAAATTCCGAGGAGGAATCATGAACAAAGACACTGCTTTTAAATCCACATTGGCCGGATTGACCGCGGCCTCACTGATAGCGGTCACAACCGTCGCACCGGCGGCCGGCAAGCTCAACGTCAGCAACTGGGCCGAGTACATGGCCGAGGATACGATCTCAAACTTCGCCAAGGAATACGACGTCGAAGTCACCTTCACCCCGTATGATTCCGTCGAAGCGATCGATTCGAAACTGCTCGCCGGCAGCTCGGGTTTCGACGTGGTATCCCACGCCGCATCACAGGTCGCCCGTTTGCTCAAGGGCGGCATCCTGAAAAAAATCGACAAGACCAAATTACCCAACTTCAAGCACATGAGCCCCGACGTAATGGCGAAACTGGGCCAGAAATGGGATCCCGGCCATAATTATATGGTTCCCTTCATGTGGGGCACCCACGGCGTGACCTATAACAGGGAACTGGTCTTGCAAACCTATCCGGACGCGCCGATCGGAGATATCAGCATGATCTTCGATCCCAAACATATGAAGGAACTGGCCAAATGCGGCGTCTCCTTCCTCGATTCGCAGACAGACGTCGTGCCGATGGCGCTGGCCTATCTCGGGCTGGAGCCGGATTCGACCAGCAAGGCGGATTACAAAAAAGTCGAGGAAATGCTGAAAAAGGTTCGTCCCTA
>JAAESG010000498.1 GCA_024229615.1 Gammaproteobacteria bacterium
AGAAATCGGTTTTACCTATTTCACGTCACGGGATGTCGTTCGCCACCCTCTGGTGCAATCGATCGTCGAAGCCTACGACCAGTTCGAGAATGGCGATAATTCTTGATCTTCAAAACGAGTCGGCCGCTACCTCGATGCCCGCGGCGAAGCAGGTTCGGCAATGGTTGAAGGCAGCCCTGCAGGCCGATTATGCGCGCCTCGAGCAAACCATCCGTGTCGTCGACGAGTCTGAAAGTCGTACGCTCAACCAGCATTTTCGCGATCGCGACAGCGCCACCAACGTGCTCGCTTTCCCCGCGGACAGCGATCTGCTCGATTACGACTGCCTGGGCGACCTGGTGATTTGCGCTCCGCTGGTGGTAACCGAGGCGAAGGCGCAGGGCAAGAGCGAAGACGCGCACTGGGCCCACCTGGTGATACACGGCATGCTGCATTTGCAGGGATACGATCATCAAACCGAGGCCCAGGCAGCGTGCATGGAGGCGCTCGAAGTAGAAATTCTTGATACTTTGGGCTATACAAATCCGTATAATGACTGAGACTACAGACCGCAGTGAGGGCAGAAATGGCTGACGC
>JAAESG010000499.1 GCA_024229615.1 Gammaproteobacteria bacterium
ATCTATTGAACGAAAAAGTGTTGGCCATCAACAGAGTCAGAAGATGACAAAAGACGATTTTGCATTCGATGTTGACGATCAGCCCTTTACCCGCGATCGGCGCAGATCTTTCACCGTTCCGTCCCGATACTATCTGGATCCGGCAGTGTACGACGCCGAAAAGGAAGCGGTGTTTTACCGTAACTGGTGGCTGGTTGGACATATCAATCGATTTTCGCAGACAGGTTCTTACCGACGGGTAGACGTACAGGACCAGGGTATCCTGGTGATCAAGGGAAGAGACGGCGAAATTCGCGGGTTTTACAACGTCTGTCAGCATCGGGGACATGAATTAATTAAGGACGACTCTGGACATCTCAAAAATCGGATAGTCTGTCCGTATCATAGTTGGACGTATGATTTTGACGGAACGCTGGTGCGGGCGCGGAACACAGAAGATCTGCCGGATTTCAACAAGTGCAATTTCGGTCTCAAATCTGTGCGCGTCGAAATTGTTACCGATTTCGTTTACGTTAACCTCGATCCAGACGCGGAATCCCTGAACGACCAGACCGTGGGACTGGAACAGGAAATCCGTCACTACATGCCGAAACTAGCAGAGCTGGGATACGCCGGACGAGTCACTTACGAAGTGGCCTGCAACTGGAAAGTCCTGATTGACAACTTCCTAGAATGCTATCACTGCCACCCCGCCCATCCTGCACTGGTGGACCTGATGGACATGGATTCGTACACCACCACGACTTACAGCATTCATTCAAGCCATATCGCAGCCGCGCCGCGATCGGAGAGCAACGCAGCCTACAGTTTCGAAAAAGGCGATGTCGACTTCGGCTACGCAGCCTGGTACCTGTGGCCCAATCTGACTATCTGGGCCTATCCCGGTGAACCCCTGATCCTGACCCTGCAGATCATTCCAATCGGAGCAGAAAAATCCATTGAATATCTGGATTGTTATACGCTGGAAGGAAAGCGAACCAAACAGCTCGACGATGCGATTACCTATATGGACGAGGTTCTACAGCCCGAGGATATCGGCCTGTGTGAAAGCGTCCAAAAGGGACTGCGATCCAAAGGATATAACCAGGGTCGTTTTGTCGTCGACGAGACGGAAAGCGAATTGAGTGAGCACGCAGTGCATCATTTTCAGGAATTGTTGCTGGATGCGCTCGAGTGCGTAAAGATTGATTGGAAGAAGACATAACAAGGCTTGCTTACAGGATTCGTATCTGAAATCTGCGAAATGACCGAAAAAACCAAACAGACCAGCCGCCGTAAACGTCGGGGCCGCGAGGCACGACGAAAAGACCGTGCAAATTCCTCTAATTCAAATGCCATCTGGCCGGGTATCGAAGGTGGGCTTTATCAACCACTGACTGAAAGGGATGTGGGGAAAGTCCATCAAGCCGCACTCACAATCGTTGAGCAGACTGGCATCGCAGATGCG
>JAAESG010000500.1 GCA_024229615.1 Gammaproteobacteria bacterium
GCAGGATATTGATTTCACCAGGAAATTCCCGAAGAAGCCTCGTATCAGTGATTACGAGCGACTGAGGCAATATTCCTTGTGGAATCAATAGACAAGTGAGATCGTGCATAATTTGTGAATTTTCCGGGTCAAGTCCTGTTCGGCGCCATACGGCAATCGGTGCTTCAGCGCTTGGGAGTTCTATCCAAGAATAGAGATGGCAGCGAAGGAAAGCCATTTTGAATCCAGCTTTTCCGTCAATTAAAGCGAAAGCCACTCGTATTTATATTTTTTACTCCTCCAAAACCGGCATACCGTATATCCTCCACGTAAATGAAAATGAGCGTAATAAATGGACCAATATGGCTTTTCCGCGGTAGACCGCCCACGTTCGGACAGGCTTCGGCGATTTCCTGTTCTCCGTAGCCGGGTAGTTGCGATTCAAGGGTTACGTCGAATATCCGCTAATGGTGTCGAAAATATCTTAACCGAAGGAGATGGTTTTCGTCAAAAATTGTGTCCGGATATGAGCGTAAACTTCCGTCCAGGGACCTGGTCAACGAGCCATCGTGTGTTGCGAATTGTCGGGGAGTATCGAACATGGTTCAAGAGAGGTGATGATCGCAGCAGCGGCAACCCCATTACAGGGTATGGCGTTCACTGTGAGTATTTATGATTCTTGATGGTTCGCGTGGCCGTCCCGGTACAAATTTGGGTCTGCTTGCCGAGAAGATAATGAAACTGGGAAACTAGCTGAAGAAAATGCTGCGGATATTTACCACCTTGATGTCAATCCACTTTATTGTGCCGGAGAATGAACCGGTTGCTGTTGATGGCCTGCTACCTGTTCCACGGGTATCGGATTTGACGGGTTTGTAATGGGTTCCCAGGTTTCGATAATCAGACCCTGTCATTTACCCGAGCTCGAGTTGTTTCGGCCGACGAGTATCGATGGCGTTTTCGAGTCCATCAAAGACGGGGCGCGAGTGCTGGCGGGTGGTACCGACCTGCTGCTGTGGGCCAGTCAGTATGGCCAACCCCGGAAGATGGTCTGGATTGGTAACGTCGAATCGCTGCACGGTTTTAGCGTCGAAGATGAACGCTTGCAGATCGGCGCCTGTGTAACCCAGGGCGAACTCATTCGTTGCGCTGCTTTCCGTCGTGCCGCGCCTGCGGTGGCGGATAGTGCGCAATTCGTTGGTTCGGTACAGTTACGCAACCAGGCAACCTTGCTCGGTAATGTCTGTTCCGCTTCTCCGGCAGGGGATACATTGCCCGCTTTACTCGTACACGAGGCGCAAGTTGAAATTGCAGGGGCGCCTGGCCAGGAACGCCAAATGCCTTTGGATGACTTCTTGCTCGCTCCGGGTAAAACAATGCTGGCGCCGGGCGAATTGGTACTGAGGGTCTCCTTGCGCGGGTTGCGGGCAAATGAAATGAGCGCCTACCGACGGCATACCGAGCGGCAGGCACTCGATCTGGCTTTTGTCGGTGTTGCAGCCCGATTGGCCTTCGAAGCCGATGGTTATACCGTTGCCGGTGCACGATTGGCACTTGGGGCTGTTGGCCCAACCGCTCTTGCCGCTGCAGAGGCTGCAGAATCACTAGTAGGTCATCCCTTGACGAAGAAAACCAAGTCAACATGCGCAACAATCGCTGCTCAGACCTGCAAACCCATCTCTGATTTCAGAGCCAGTGCCGATTACCGGCGGCACCTGGTAAAAGTGTTGGTCGAGGATGTTATCGGCGAGCTTGAGCAGCGGGCCCGGATTTTCAAACCGCTCGGGGAAGGTCGGTGAGTACTGGAGTGTACCTTCGGGTCAACGGTGAAGAGCACGAAATACCCGGCCAATGGCTCGGCCGTCGACTGCTGGATTATCTCCGCCATGAACTGCGGCTGATGAGCGTAAAAGAAGGCTGCGGCGAGGGAGATTGCGGCGCTTGCACGGTGTTTGTCGACACTGAACCCGTATGCGCCTGTCTGCTATTATGTGGCGTTGTCGCCGATCGCAATATCACAACCATTGAAGGGCTGCCAAAAGATTTTCGGCAAAGTTTTGCGCAACTGTGTGAGAAACACGGTGGCTTGCAATGTGGTTTTTGTACCCCTGGTTTTACAATGATGAGCGCCTGGTTGACCGGGGGCGGTACGGAAACCGGCAAGGATTCAGTTAATAAATTGATGGCGGGCAATATCTGCCGTTGTGGTATTTATCAGCAGTTAAAAAAGGTGATTGCGGAACTGATATGAATTCCCCATCGCCATTCAACACCGCCTCATTCCGGCAACGGGCCCTGGCCGAAGCTCGATATGCAGCCGATATCATCCCTCAAACCGCGATACTTGCCGAGGTAGTCCGCTGTCCTCACCCCCATGCCCTGGTTAAACACATCGACAGTCGCGCCACACTGGCGGTTCCCGGTGTATTGGCGGTACTCACAGCTGCGGATTTCGAAGGGACCCACCTGGGTCACATTCACTCAGATGAACCCGTACTGTCTTCGGTGGCCCGTTATGTAGGTGACGGTGTTGCGGCCGTAGCCGCGAGAGACCGGCAATCGCTGATGCGTGGTATCGAAGCGCTCAGGGTCGACTACGAGGTGCTTCCCCACGCGATTACGATAGATGATGCATTGGCATCGCCAGTGGCGATTCATGACTTCTGTGCAGATAACATCGCCGACAAATTTCAGGCCATTCGTGGAGATTGGCAGGCGGTAAAATCCCGGGTTGCACTATGGGTGGAAAACACTTTTGAAACAGCGGCGGTTCCGCATGCATACCTGGAACCGCGGGCTTGTCTGGTACGCGTGGACGGCAACCGGTTGGAGCTGGTTTGCGGCTCCCATGCCCCCTCGATGATGGCGGATTCTTACCGTCCCATCGTCGCCGGCTGGGGCTCGCAACTCGAAGTCGTGACACCGGCCATAGGAGGTTCATTTGGTGCGAAATGGGGACATCCGACGCACCTGGTTTGTCTTTTATTTGCGCAACGTTTACAGCGTGACGTGGCGATGGTGCTTTCTCGCAGAGACGACATGATAGCGGGTCGAACACGGGCGGCAATGCGATTCAAGATGAGGATTGGTGCCACCGCCGAAGGTGAATTAGTTGCCAAGGAAACGGTTCTCTGGTCTGACAATGGTGCTTATTCGCTACACGGACCGGCTGTTATGAAGGCAGCTGCCATTCGTGGAGATAATCTCTATCGTTTTTCGGCAGTAAAGGCAGATGCGCAACTGATTTATACCAACAATATGCCTTCAGAGTGCTTTCGCGGCTTCGGAATTACGCAGTCGACTTTCGCACAGGAACAATTGATCGACGAATTAGCGCATCGCCTGAATCTCGATCCAGTAAAGTTACGGCTTTCGAATATTGTGCACGAAGGTGATACCACGGTGCACGGGTGGAAAATCGGCAGCTGCGGTATTGCTGATTGTCTCGATAGTATTTCAAAACGGATCAGTCAGCACCGTCGAGGTAAAACCTTGCCGCGTAACGAACGCTATCGAACCGGTTATGGCCTGGCCGCTTTCATCCACTGTATCGGCAATCGTGGCTACGACACACGCTTTGACAGGGCTTTCGTCAAGTTGGCGGTCTTGCCCGAAGGAGGGATTCGTATCAGCTCCGGTGAAGTTGAACTGGGTTGCGGTACGGTTGAAGTATTAACCAAAACGGTTGCACGGGAACTGGCTGTAAGCCGGGATCAACTAGAAGTTGTTCTTGGTAATACCGCCACAGGTCCGCATGGCATGGGAAGTTTTGCCAGCCGCACATCCTTTTTCGTTGCCATGGCCGCTGAGGATGCCTGCCGGCGTTTCAAACAGGGGGTTCAACGACTGATGGTAGAGTTCGCTATGCCGAACCCGCCAATATTGAGTGAACTGATTGAACATGCCCGCCAACAACAACGGCTAGGAGATCTTGAGGTGACTGGTGTCTATCAGCCGACAGGGGTTGTGGTGCCTGATGAGAGTGGTTACGGTAATATTTCGGCAGCCTATACTTTTGGTGCCCATGGGTGCTGTATTCAGGTAGACACTTATACCGGTAAAGTCACTGTCAGGCAGTATTGGGCCGCCCATGATGCTGGTACGATTGTTAACAGCAATGGAGCACAGGGGCAGGTTATTGGTGGTGTAATACAAGGTATTGGCTTTGCCCTGACTGAATGCGCATCGGTGGCGGAAAACGGACAGTTGCTCAACCCCGGTTATCTTGATAACCGGGTGCCGACTTTCGCCGACGCAACCCCGGTGGAAGTATTGTTCATCAATACTTTTGAAAAAAAGGGTCCGGCCGGCGCCAAGACAATTGGCGAACCACCGATTATTCCGGTGGCGGCCTGTATCGCCAATGCCGTTCACGATGCAGTCGGAGTCCGCATATACCGTTTACCGATAACTTCCGAGAGACTCTGGAGGGCGATGAATGACGATGGCAGCAGGCTTGAACCCGACGATAATTAGAAGGTTGAAACTATGACGAAACCGTTAACGGTGGAACACCATGATGATGTTGTTACGATTCTGTTAAATCGGCCGGAACGAAAGAATGCCTTGTCTTTGAGTTTGTTACGGGCCTTGAACGAGGCTTTGTCAAATGCGCAACAAACGCATAGCACTGCATTGATTCTGGCAGGGGTGGGTAATTGTTTCAGCGCCGGAGCAGACTTGAACGAATTGACCGGGACCATCGATGATCTTGAGGTGGACGACGCCATTGAAGCCGTAGTGGGCAAAATTCGCGAGCTCCCCATGCCGGTGATAGCCGCTATCGACGGCCCCTGCCTTGGCGGTGCATTTGATCTGGCGATCAGTTGCGATGTTCGTATTGCTTCGCGTAATGCTTTCTTTCAGTTGCCGGCTACCCGTCTCAGCCTGTTGTACAACCCGCGGGCAATCCAGCGAATGCATCGCTTGTTGGGACGGGATACGGTGTTTCGTTTGCTGGTTACCGGGGAACGTTTCGATGCCGAAACAGCACTGAGAATTGGAATTGTATCGTGCATTGGCGAGGAATCGGAAAGTCATGCAACGGCACTGGCATATAGCCGGCAAGCCGCTTCCAATTCTCGCTCTGCGGTCGCTGACACCAAAAAACTGCTCAATGCGCTAGATGCCGGGACCTATGACACAGATTTCTGGGAACAGCAACGAAGACTTCATTTATCCTCCAGTGAACGTCATGCGGCAGTTACCAAAGTGAAAGCCCGGATATCAGGCAAATGACATCCGGGTCAGGGATTTGGGCGGTGGTGCCGGTGAAGAGCTTCAGCTCGGCGAAGAGCAGGCTTGCAGGTATTTTGCAACCGGTGGAGCGATATCAGTTATCCCGTGCGATGATGACCGATGTGCTGGGTGTTCTGCTGGCATCAAAACGGTTCACCGATACGGTTGTTGTTACATCTGACAAGGAAGTCGCCGACCTCGCGATGGCAGCCGGTGCCCGGGTGTTTCGAGAGTCAACAAATCAAGGACCGGCAAGAGCGGTTACAGAAGTTGCGCAATGGCTGACTGGTAAGGGCTGCCAGGGAATCGTCGGAATTATGTCGGACCTGCCTGCAATAAGTAAACCTGAAATCGATAAGCTGCTGACTAGCCACGGTGATTCCCCCGCGGTTACCCTGGCACCATCACGGGACAGCACGGGCACAAACGCAGTGGTGTGCTCACCACCGGATATTATTGAACTGAGCTTTGGTGCCGGTAGCCTCAGCAGTCATCTTCAAAGTGCGAAACGTCACAGCATCGAACCAAACATTATTGACCTCCCCGGGCTTGGACTCGACCTGGATCAGCCCGAGGATTTACTGGATTTCATGAAACGCGGCCTGAATACACACACCACTCGTTATCTGCGCAAACGGGGGATAGAAAAACGGTATTCGACGCCGAATTCAGTATTGGATTTCGATGCCAGTCAATTGCGAAATGGATAGGTTTTAGGGGCAGTGAAAATTAATTTGTCACATGTGATCGACCGGGGACGGGCTTCAGAAGAAGAGATTATGTCGCTGGTATCCTGTGATGTGTCGGACTCTTTACTGGCAGCGGCCAGCGAACTGCGCGATCGTGAGCATGACGACATTATTACTTACTCACGTAATGTTTTCATACCATTGACGCATCTGTGTCGCAATGTTTGCCACTACTGTACATTCACCAGTTCCCCGCGTTCAGGGCAGGCTGTATACATGAGCCCGGACGAGGTACTTGCGGTTGCCGAAGCCGGCGTCAAAGCTGGTTGTACTGAAATATTGTTTACCCTCGGCGACAAGCCCGAGTTACGCTACCGACGCGCCCGCGAGGAGTTGAGTCATTACAATCACCGCTCAACTGTATCTTATCTGGTCGAGGTTGCCGAACGTATTACGAGTGAAACCGGGCTATTGCCTCACGTCAATCCCGGTGTTGCAACTGCTGATGATATCCAGGCATTGCGACAGGTTTCGGTATCCCAGGGGTTGATGCTGGAGAGCGCATCCGAACGACTATGTCAAAAAGGCGGGCCGCATTACGGTTCACCGGATAAGAATCCGCAGTCTCGTTTACAGACTATCCGGCTCGCCGGTGAACAGGCCGTGCCCTATACCACCGGTATTCTGATCGGGATTGGTGAAACCCGTGCAGAACGAATCGAATCACTGCTGCGTTTGCGAGAGTTACACGATCGATATGGTCATATTCAGGAGATCATTATTCAGAACTTTCGCGCCAAACCGGGCACGAAAATGTATAACGCACCGGAGCCATCTGTTGATGAGCATTTGTGGACGATCGCAATAGCACGCTTGTTGTTTGGTGGAAAAATGAGTATCCAGGCGCCACCAAATCTGCATGAGTGCGGTCCCAATCGTTTCATCGACGCCGGAATTAATGATTGGGGTGGCGTCTCCCCGGTGACCCTCGATTACGTCAATCCGGAGGCTCCCTGGCCACAACTGGATAGTCTGGCGGTTGGGACCAGTCTGGCCGGCAAAACCCTGATCGAGCGCACAGCGGTTTATCCAGAGTATATTTTTCCTGAAGATCTTTGGTTAGTTCCCGAAATGCGGACCCGCACGCTGGCTATGGTGGATGCCCAGGGCTATGTTCGTACTGATTCGTGGTCTCCCGGTAAGTCGGTTCAGCCTCCATCGTTACCGGGCAACGTAAATGGATCACCACACCAACATAACGATTCATTTGTAAGCCTGATTTCGAAGGCCATGGATGGCAACGACCTTGATGAAGGGGAAATTGTCCAGTTGTTCAATGCCCGTGGACGCCGCTTTGATCGGGTTCGAAGTGCTGCGGATCAACTGCGACATGATGTCAATGGGAATACGGTGTCGTATGTCATAAACCGTAACATTAATTACACTAATATGTGCTACTTCCATTGCGGCTTCTGTGCGTTTTCCAAGGGTCGGGCTGCTCGAAGTCTTCGTGGTCGCGCCTACAATCTGGAAATAGAAGAGATCATACGCCGCACGCAGGAAGCAAAGGACCGCGGAGCAACGGAGATCTGTTTGCAGGGTGGAATACATCCTTCGTATACAGGCAACACATATTTACAATTTTGCCGTTCGATAAAGACTGCATTTCCCGATATCCACATTCATGCGTTTTCTGCGCTGGAGGTGTGTCATGGGGCCGAGACACTGGGGATAAGTGTGCAGCAATTTCTGCGTCAGCTACGTGACACGGGCTTGCATACATTGCCGGGCACGGCTGCTGAAATTCTTGATGATGAAGTGCGTGCACAAATATGCCCGGACAAGATTTCTACAAAACAATGGCTGGATACCATGAAAGCAGCCCATGAGACGGGTTTGTCAACTACCTCAACGATTATGTACGGGCACGTTGACCGCCCCTGGCACTGGGCTCGCCATTTGCTGCATTTACGCACTTTACAAAAACAGACTGGCGGCTTTAACGAATTTGTACCCTTGCCATTTGTTCATATGAAGACCCCGATATATACAAAAGGCGGAGCGCGTAAGGGGCCAACTTTTCGTGAAGCGGTGCTAATGCATTCGGTTGCACGCCTGGCACTGCACCCCTTTCTTACCAATATTCAGACTTCCTGGACGAAAATGGGCCCGCAGGGTGCGATGGCCTGCTTGCAGGCAGGAGCTAACGATCTCGGTGGAACCTTGATGGATGAAAATATCAGCCGCACCGCCGGTTCGCTGCATGGGCAGGAAATGCCTCCGCAGCAAATGGAATCCATGATCCGTTCCATCGGCCGTGTGCCGTTGCAACGCAACACAACCTATGGCGTAGAGGTATAGTTTTACGGGCGATACAGGATAGGGACCGCCAGCGAACAGCTTCAGCTGCGGTGATGCCACAAGCTGTGCTGGTTCCAGCTGCAGAACCTGCTTAACCTGAATATTTCACCAGTCGGTCTCAACTTGTCGTAAATCATTGAAGGGGTTGCCGCGCCGTATGAATACATTCACCGGCTTATACTATGCGCGCAGGTCGGCACGATCCGTCTCGACGCCCTTGAGCCAGTCGACTGCACGTTCAATAAACAGGCGGTTGGGATTATCCTCGTTGTAGACGACATGGCCGGCGAACGGAAATCGGGGTGCCCGCTTGATCTGGTACAGGCGGTTTTGCTGCAACAGTGGACGAACGGTACGCTGCGGAAAATAACCACAGGAATCATGCTCCAGCACGTAGCGTAATCCCATCTCACCGTTGCCTATTGTTAGCCGGCTGCGAGGCAGGTGGCTTTCCAGACGCGTAACCTCGCTGTTGAACTGGGGTCCCCAGTCCATCCGGATATAGGGTGGCATGCGTTGGTCGTTCAACACCGCCGGCCTGCGTGCGACCAGGACCAGGGTTTCATCCGCCAGTGCCAGGCTACGCATACCCTGCGCCGGTGTCGGTGCGGAAGTGATGGCAACGTCGAGTTCACCGTTTTGCACCGCGTTCAGCATATCCTTGCTGAAATCGAAATCGAGGAACAGCTCAGTCTCTGGAAGTGAGTTTGTGACCCAGCCTGCCCAGTCTAGAACCAGTTGCGACCAGGTGCTGTACTGGCTGCCGATTCGCATCGGCACGGGCCTTGAAACCGGTGCGCCCAGCATGCTTCGGGCATGATCCCAGGTGTGCGATATGTTTTCCGCGTGGGGTAAGAATTCGCGTCCCACAGCCGTCAGGGTGGCACCCTTGCGTCCGCGATCGAGCAGGCGTTGCCCCAGTTGATCCTCGAGCGTCCTGATCCGTGCGCTGACCGCGGCCTGGGTGATATTCAGGCGCTCCGCCGCGGCGTGAAAACCGCCGGTCCTCGATACCGTGATGAAGGTGCGCAGATGGACGAGTTGCATGGCCAATATGATAAAAGTTTTTTATCGAATATGACAATATATATTTGCTATCTTTTATCGAATAATTGCTACAAAATAGCAGGCAATAACCTTTATTCTTACGGGGGTATTCATGGAATACGTTAACTGGATACGCATGGAAGACAGCTCCGAGGAAGAATTAGCGTTCCTGATTCGGCTCGAGCTGAGCCTGGAGTGGGCCTGATATGAACGGTAGCCAGGTCGCTCGGGATATTACAGGAGAATCGATGAATTCCCGCGTACGCATCATGACGGCGCTCGACCTCGGGATTCCGGACAGGGTACCGACATGGGAATGGTTCGACGAGGCGGTAACCATCGGTGTTGCCGAGATTCTCGGCCTTAAAAGCCACCACAGGGTAACAACGCTACGCAAGGGTGACGAAACCGATCAGGCCATCGATCTCTACTGCCGCGTCGTCGAAGCGCTCGATGTGGATGGGACTTCCAACGTATACAACACGAGCCTGACCGCGGTGAACAAGGATTTCGGCCGGGACAAGTACGGCAGGGGATATATCCTCAGCGAAAACGGCATGCCCGCGATCATCGAGGCCGCGGTTTCGTCGCTGAAGGAACTCCGCTCGTATGACATGGTCTCGCGTATAGAAAAATCGGATTTTGACGGTTTACGCAAAGTCATCGAACGACTCGGCCACGAACGCGCCCATTGCCTCAACATCAACGGTCCGTTTCAGGAGGCCTGGAATGTCATGGGAGGCATGCAGAACACGATGCTCGGATTTATCGAGTCGCCGGAATTGGTGCACGGCGTGCTCACCGAAGTGACCCGATTCAACCAGGTATTGATGGATGAGGCCGCGCAGCTCGGCGTGGACTTTTTCATGGTCGACGGCGACATCTGCGGTAACGATTTTCCGCTGATGTCGGTCGACTATTTTCGCTCGTTCATATTACCCTATAAAAAGCAGTTGGTGGATCATGCCCACTCGCTCGGGCGTAAAATAGTCAAACATTCCGACGGCATGGTCTGGTCCATCATGGACGATTTGATCGAGGCCGGATTCGACGGATTTCATCCGGTACAGCCGCAATGCATGGACCTGAAAACGACCAAGGCCTTCCTGCATGGTCGCATGTGCGTGTTCGGTAATGTCGACTGTCTGGACCTGCTAGTGTTCGGGGAACCGGATGAGGTGATCGAAGCCACTCGGCAATGCATCCTCGAAGGCTCACCCGGCGGCGGTCACATCCTGTGTTCTTCCAATTCCCTGCATCCGGGCTGCAAACCGGAAAACGTCATCGCCATGTTCAATGCGGCAAAAGCGTTTGGTTCCTACGCAGGTATAGCATCTGAACCGCTGGCAGCGCCACCGCCACCGAACTGCAAGCCAGTTCGGACGCGACGCCAGGTGGGTCGACGCAGGCAGCGCAGGCTCGGGACACCCGCGAAAAGGCACCCTTGACCCGAATATTGTACCAGGGCAACACTGCGGAAGGAGTACTAGTGATCCGTGGACTTGGTCTCGGGTTGTCCTGCTACGTCCTGCCACCATTGCTGGAAGGCTTCCTCATTGAAAGGAAGCACACTCCCCAACTTCCCGCTGCGCTCCTGCCACACAGGCAGCGCAGCTTCGGGTACCGAAATTAGCAAAGGTATACCTTCGGCGATGGTCTGGAGAATTTCGTCAATCAAGCCCTGCCCATTTTGTTCCAGCTCACCAAATTTCTCTACCACCACCAGATCCAGACGATCGTGAATCGCGCTACTGATAATAGCGGCTGTTTGCGCAAGCGCTGAAACGTCCAGTCCACACTCACCGGCGATCTTCGCCGGACGCGATATCGGGATTCGACGGTTGGTTGCAACATCAACGGCATTCAGCCCGGTTATTGCACCTTCCGCATCGAAAAGCGCTTCCTGGAGTACCCCGCCGACACGGGTGTGCAGTGCCTTTTGTTTCTCAACGAATTTTAATAGCGCCATCCGGTCGCCGCTGTCCGCCTTGTAAACCGCAGCGGCAAAGGGTGTTATGGTCTGATTGGTTGTCATCGTTCACCTATCAAATTATCGGGGCAGTATCCAATGGCACTTACATAAGACCGAAAGCATCGATTTTCGAAACATATCCGGAGTTTGAATGCTCAATGAACGTCAAGGCCGGATAAACGGTGAAAGTTTTCGCGAAGTAAACCGCAGGCGGCGTAGCCGCCGAGGCATTCGTGAAAACTTTCACCGTTTATCCGCTCCTGGTTGGATTGGTATGACGATGGTTGCGAGCTTAAGTAAGTGCTATCGGGGACAGTATCGTTTGCTATCGGTTATTTTTTAATGACGTTGGTCAATTTAAGCTGAGAAAATCGAGATTACGCAAAACCTACAAGTCGAGAAGGCAGAAATCCTGTTGGCTGAAACCGATAGTCCGGCAGACAATGGGTAGAACACGGTCCGGTCGCTAAATTTAGCCGGGCTCAGGGCGATCGGAATGGCACTTTAGCAGGCCGCGGCGCAGTGCGACTATTTGTCGGCTATCCGACCAGCGAGGAAGAGATCGAAGCTGCCGCGGTCGCATTGCGCATTGACCAGGTCCAGCGAAGAAGTCTAACCGCGGAATCAGTTGATCCCGGTGGGTTTATGCCTTGTTGATCGTACGCTGCCTGCCGCAACGCAGACCCTGTAACCTTCTCATTTCAAAAATAGTTTCTCGCAATGAATTCAACGGGATCGACAAAGGTCGCGTGGCCCCAGAAAAGCGTCGCTTCCACTACTGAAAACTATCTGTCAAAGCAACATTCTATGATCTTGAGGTGAGCCGGTTCGGCTGATTCTATAATATGGGAGATACCGGCTCATGCCACTTGATGTGGACAATAGCCACAGTGATGATCTGACCTCGGATGGTAACCATCCGACCGGCGCGGCGCTGGTTATCGGCGGCGGTATCGCGGGCATGCAAGCCTCGCTGGAACTCGCCAATACCGGTTACAAGGTCTATATGGTCGAAAAGAATTCGGCCATCGGCGGCAACATGGCGCGCCTCGATAAGACCTTCCCGTCCAACGACTGTGCCATGTGCACGATTTCACCGCGCCTGGTCGATTCGGAACAGCATCTCGACATCGACGTGCTGACCAATACCGACGTGGTCAAGGTCAGCGGCGACGCCGGGCACTTCACCGCCACCCTGCACAGCCGTTCGCGCTATATCGATGCCGACAAATGTACCGCTTGCAACAAGTGCGCCGAAGTCTGCCCGGTGCCGACCGAAAACGTATTCGACGGCCTGCTGGTCAAGCGCCGCGCGGCCTACAAGCTCTATCCGCAGGGTGCACCCAACGCATACGCGATCGAAAAGCGCGGCGTCGCACCGTGCCGCAATGCCTGCCCCACTGGTCAACGCGCGCAGGGCTACATTGCGTTGATAGCCGAGGGCCGGATCGAAGAAGCATACCGCTCGATCAAGCGCGACAATCCCTTCCCCGCGATTTGTGGTCGCATCTGCAACGCGCGCTGCGAGGATGCCTGCAGCCGCAGCATGGTCGACCAGCCGATCGGCATTCGCAGCCTGAAACGCTATGTCACCGACAGCATGATGCGCAAGGACCGTGTCACGCCGCAACCGGCCGAACGCCTGCACGACGAGAAAATCGCCATTGTCGGCGCGGGCCCCTGTGGCCTGACCGCGGCGCAGGATCTGGCGCTCGCGGGTTACGCGGCCACCGTGTTCGAGTCGCTGCCAGTGGCCGGCGGTATGCTGCGCGTCGGGGTTCCCGAGTACCGGTTGCCCGCCAACATCATCGAACGCGAGGTTGCCGACATTATCGACCTGGGCGTGGAGCTGCACCTGTCGACGTCGATCGACAATATCGACGACCTCCTCGCCGATGGTTTCGACGCGGTACTGGTTGCGGTCGGCGCGCACGAAGGCAACCGCTTGCCCATTCCCGGCAATGATTTGAACGGCATACTGATCAACACCGTTTTACTGCGCGATGTCCGACTGCACCAACTCGACGATTCCACGCGCGACCCGCGTACCGACGTGGAAGGCAAACGTGTTGTCGTCATCGGTGGCGGCGATGTCGCGATGGATGTCGCGCGTACCGCCAGGCGCCTGGGCGCCGCCGATGTGCAGATTGCAATGCGCGAAAGCGAAGACAACATCCCGGCGAGTTCGGAGGAAGCCGCCGGCGCGCGCGACGAAAATATCCCGCTGCATACGTCGTTGAATTTCCTCGGCGTCAAGGATGATGGCAATGGCAATGTTGCCGGCCTCGAATGCCAGCGTGTCAGCAAGTTCGACATCGACACGGACGGCCGTTGGATTCCCGACGTGATCGAGGACTCCGAATTTGTCATCGATGCCGACGTGGTCGTCTTTTCCGCCGGCCAGAAAGCCGGGCTTTCCCTGATCCCGCAAGCCAGCGGCGTAAAGGTCAATACGAACCATACACTCGAGGTCGACCCCGGCACATTCACCACCGGTCAGCCCGGTATATTTGCCGCCGGTGACGC